>NZ_CP126148.1:0-361499 GCF_030126985.1 Sagittula sp. MA-2
GTTGCAGGCGGCCAGCAGCCCGGCAAAGCCCATGTCGTCGCATAGCGGCGCGGCCATGGCGGGCGCGGACAGTGTGGCGGCCACGATGGCGGCGGTCAGGCGTCGGATCATTTGGTCTCTCTCCCTTGTCGTGTTTGCACCGGCGAAGGACCGGCCTATTCGATCACCACCACGCCCCAGGGCTGCTGCCCCACCTGGACGGACTTGATGGCCTTTTCCTCGGCCACGTCGATCACGGTGATATCGTTGGAATTGCCGTTGGTGGTCAGCAGGTACTTTTCGTCGGGCGTGAAGGCGAGCTGCCATACCCGCTGGCCGGTCATGATGTAGTCGATCACCTCGAGGGTCTCGCCGTCGATCACCGCCACCCGGTTGGCGGGGCCAAGCGCCACGAAGATGCGGCTGCCGTCGCTCGTGACCTTGACCCCAACGGGCTGCAACCATTCCGGCAGGACGCCCGGCACTTCGAAACCGATCTTCTTGATCAGGTCGGGGGTGCCGTCCTCCGCGATGTCCATGACGGAGACGGTGCCGCCGATCTCGGACGACACGAACAGCCGCTTGCCATCGTCGGTGTACTGCGCGTAGCGCGGGCGCTGATCGACCAGCACGTTGTGCTTGATCTTGTAGTCGTCGGTGGAAATGAAATGCGCCATGTTGGTGGTCTCGGACGTGTTGACCACCCACTTGGCATCCGGGCTCATGCCCATGCCCTCGGGTTCGACACCCACCGGCACCTCCGCGATGATGGTGTGCGTCTCCGTATCCGTCACGGTCACGAGGTTGTCGTCCTCGTTCGCGATATACAGCCGCTTGCCCGACGGCTCGATGATGAAGAGTTCGGGGTCGGGGCCGGAGGGCAGGCTTTCCAGTTCCTCGTAGGTCTCCGTGTCGAACACCCGGACAAGGTTGTCGTCGGAGGCGCAGACATAAAGCTTCGTCCCGTCCGGCGACACGGTGATGCCGCGCGGACGGTTGCCGCCCGGAAACTCGGTCAGGACTTCCCAGGTGTCTGTATCGACCACGGTGATGGTGTTGCCCCTCTCGTTGGAGACGAAGGCCTTCCCGGCCACCGCAGGTGCGGCGGAGAGGGCGATCAGGGCGGTGGCAAGCATGAGGCGTTTCATGGCGGACTCCGTCAGTTGAAGGCGGTGCATTGGGATTCGGGACGGTCCAGACCCAGCGTGTCGAGGCTGGACACCTGGTGGAGGAAACCGTCCTGCGGGCTGACGCTGACCGTGATCATGCCGTCGTACAGCAGGATCGGCTGGCGCAGCTGGCCGTTCCAGTTGCGGAAGGTCACCTTCTGCCCCTTGAACGCCGCCAGTTCGAACTTGTCCGACAGCACGTAGGCCTTGATCTCCATCGGGTCGGCGGTGCTGGCGCGGGTCACGGCCTCGCCGATCACGCGCAGGGCGAGCCAGACGTTGTAATCCTCCGGCTGGACGTATCGGCGGGTCAGTTCCTCGAACCGGGTGTGGTACTGGGTCGCGCCCCATGCCTCATGCGCGCCGTGGAAGGTGACCGGGCGCAGGCCGCCGGACCCCATCACCGGGCGCGGATCCCAAAGGTTGTAGGACAGGTAGCGCGCGAAATAATCGGTGGCGTCAGCGGCGATCACCACGTCGTGGCGCGATGCCCCCTGCGTATCGAGCGGCAACTGACGCTGCACCAGCGCGTGGCCCGTGTCGGTGCGCCGCGCGCCGCCGGTGTCCTCGATGGTGCGCTCTTCGACGATGCGGGCGCCGAACTTGTTGGCCGACCGGCGGTAGGATTCAGCCAGCGACAGGTCCGCCGGGTTCGAACCGGAGATCAGGAACCAGCGGTCCCACTTTTTCCAGATGGCAAACTGCGCGACGGCGTCGGTGGTCATCTGGTCGGAGGGTGCGATGTGCAGAAGGTTCGACCGGCAGGCGCCGTTCCTCAGGACGGTGTCCGGGGCGGTGGCATTCAAGACCAGTGCGCCCTCTTCCCCGGCGCGCCTGGTCAGGCGCAGCAGGTCCTCGCGCTCGGCCATCACGACGATCAGGCGGCGACCGTCGGCCAGGATTTCCTCCAGCGCCGCATCGGCCTCCTCGGGGGGAACGGCCACGGTCGTGGTGTCGTAGGTGTTGCCAAGGAAACTGCCGGTCGTGTTGTTGTCCTCGTCGGCCAGCATCGCCCCCGCGAACCCGAGGTCCGGCGCCTTCAGGTCGTAGCGCGAAATCGGCAGAAGGCGCGGGTAGTCGATGCGCAGCACGGCGGCCCGCACCTCGACGGCCATGGCCCGGCCCGGGGCCGAAACGATCATCAGCGCCGCCAGCAGCAGCGTCAGCAGTCGTGCCATTTGATCCTCCCTTCGCCCGTCTTCGAGGACGGGTCTGTCGGAAAAAGACCCTTTCAAAACGGGGCCTTTTCGCAACCGATACCTTTGGGCGTGTTGCCAGCCAAACCCTAGCCCAGCCACGATGTGTCTCGACTCTTAATTTCTAAGAAGGGGGCCATGCGGCGCTTCGCGACCTTTCTGTGCCTGACTCTGGCCGCGCCCTGCGCAGCCGACGAGAAGATTGCGTTCTTCGGAATCACCCTCCTCGACGGTTCGCTCCAGACCGCGACGGGCGGCCACGAGGCGGAAGAGGCCCGTATCGAGGCGCTGGAAACCCTCGTCGCCGACCGCTTCCGGGAAGAAGGCTACGACCTCGTCGACATCGCGCCGGTGCAGGAGAAACTCGACCGGGTGGCCAACCCCGCCAAGTGCTACGGCTGCGATGCCCGGATGGCCACGGAACTGGGCGCCGACTTCGCGCTCGTGGGAGAGGTGCAGAAGATCTCCAACCTCATCCTGACGATGAACCTGCAATTGCGCGACGCGGAAAGCGGCGAGACGGTGAAGGGCCGCGTCGTCGACATCCGCGGCAACACCGACGAATCCTGGACGCGCGGCATGCGCTACATCCTGAAGACGGCATTTTTCGAAAGGGAGGAAAAATGAAGAGACGTCATTTCCTGATGACCGCGGCGGCCATGGCCCTCGTGCCCGGCATGGCGCTGGCGCACGGGCCGACCCGCCAGAAGGTCACGCTGACCGCCGAGGTCGCGGCCGAGCCGGCCGAAGTCTGGGCGGCCATCGGCGACTTCCAGGACATGTCCTGGCACCCGGCGGTCGTGTCCTCGACCGGCGAGAACGGCAACGAGATCGACGCCACCCGCGACCTTTACCTGTCGGACCAGGGGGCGGACGGCCCGCTCCTGAAAGAGGTGCTCTACAAGTACGACGCCGACAAGATGACCTATTCCTACCGCATCCGCGAGGACAACGTGGATGTGCTGCCGGTCACCAACTACTCTTCCCACCTGACGGTCAAGCCGCGCGACGGCGGCGGGTCCATCGTGGAATGGCGCGGCGCGTTCTACCGCGGCTACCCGAACAACGATCCGCCAGCAGAGCTGAACGACGAGGCCGCCATCGCGGCGGTCAGCGGCGTCTACCAGGCCGGGCTCGATGCCCTGGTCGAGCGGTTCGGTGCGGCGAGCTAGGCTCGCCCTGACCGCGGCCCTCGCCGCTGCGGTGGTCGGAACGGGACCGCTGGCGGCGGGGGATCGCGCCTTTGTGACCTGTCAGAACGGCGACGCGCTGAGCGTCATCGACCTCGGGACGGGAGAGGAAGTCGCGCGCTGGGACGTGCCCGGCAAACCGGCGGGGGTGGCCGTGGCTTCCGATGGTTCGGTCTACACGGTCTCCCCCGACAGCAAGACGGTTCGACACTTGTCGCCCGATGGCGCGCTCCTGGCCGAAACCACGCTGGACGGCGGCCCCATCGGCATCGTGCTTGACGAGGCGCGCGGACGGGTCTTCGTCTCGGACTGGTACAACGCCCGGATCTGGGAATTGACAGCCGTCGACCTGTCAACGCTGTCGCAACTTGCGACCGGAGCGGCGCCTGCGGGCCTGTCCCTCTCGCCCAATGGCCGGTTCCTTGCCTCCGCCGACAAGGACGCCGACCAGGTCTCGATCTTCGACGCCGACACGCTGGAGATCGCGCATCGGGTCAAGGTCGGCACCCGCCCTTTCGGCCTGCGGTTCGCGCCCGACGGGCGGCTGTTCGTCGGCAATGTCGGCTCGAACGACGTGACCGTGCTCGACCCCGCAAGCGGCGAAATCCTGGCCACGGTGCCGGTGGGCGAACGCCCCTACGGGGTGGCCTTTGCGCAGGGGCGCGCCTTCGTCACCAACCAGTACGCCAACACCGTTTCGGTGATCGCGCTCGACGACCTGTCGACCGTCGCGACGCTCGATGTCGGGGAATACCCGGAAGGGATCGACACAACGCCGGACGGCGCGCATGTGGTCGTCGCCAACTGGTTCGAGAACACGGTCGAAGTGATCGACGCACAGAGCCTCGAAATCGTCGACGCCATCGAGACAGCCGACGGCCCCCGCGCCTTCGGCCGCTTCATCACGGGAGGAACGGAATGAGACATCTGGTTTTCGCCGCGCTGCTCGGCGCCACTGCCCCGCCCGTTTCGGCCGAGGAGGCGTGGGACTCCATCGCGCTGCAACTCTACGGGGACCGCGCCCTGCTGGACGGCGGCGACGTGATCGCGATCGATGCGCCCTACCGGACGCAGAACGACAGCCGGACCCAGATCGCCGCCATGGTGCGCGCCCCCGAAGGCCTGAACATCGGCACGGTGACGCTGGTGCTGGACGAGAACCCCATGCCGGTCTCGGCGGTGTTTGCGCTGGAGACCCCCCTGCCCTCCTTCTTCTTCGACGTGACCATGCGGGTGAACGGCCCGACGCCGCTGCATGTCGTTGCCGAAACCACCGATGGCCGCCTCTGGATGGCCGAAGGTTTCGTGAAGACCTCTGGGCAGGGCGCCTGCGCCGCCCCTCCGGGCACCGACCCGAAGGAAGCGCTGGCCACTCTGGGCGAGATGGAGCTGGAACTGGCGGACCTCCTGCCCGGCGCCGACGCCAAGGGCCGCCTCGAAGCGCTCGCCACACGGCAGAAGCGGCTCGACGTGGACATCTCGCACCCCTCGCATTCGGGCATGCAGATGGACCAGATCACCCTGCTCTACATCCCGATGCGCTACGTGGAGGACGTGCAGATCGACCTCGACGGCGCAGGCTACGTGGATGTGACCGGCTCGATCTCACTGTCGGAAAACCCGCGCCTCGGCCTGTCCGTCCCGGGCCGGACCCGTTCCGTCGACGTGACGATGACCGACACGGACGGCACGGTGACCACGGCACACAAGGACATCGCCGGGTTCTGACCCCGTTGCGCGCCTTGAGGGGTGCGCGGTCACCCGTCAGCACAACGGCTGCCAACGCCCCCCCCCTTGGCGCGAGCATCCCTAGGTGGACGGCGTCGGCAGCGGATTTTCCACGATGGAAGCCATGAACGTCTGGCTCTGCTGTGACTGCGCGATCATGGACCCGAAATCAGTCACCTGAAACGCGAATCCGTCGGTCGATGGTGGCCAGGCGCCACCGGAAGAACCGAAGTACCGGTCGGTGTCCCCCACGAGCCGCTCGGGGCATTGGCCGAAACAACTTCCCACCGGCTTCACCGCGAAGGCGAGGTCCGCAAGCTGCTGGTAATCGGACTGCGCGCCGGTCTGCAGCAAAGTCACATGCATGTCGTGCAGGCTGTCGACAAGCGACTTCACGTCAGAGTTGCCGCACTGGCAATAGGGCCCCGGCTGGTACGAGGCCTTCAGCATCTTGTCCTCGCTCATCCAGTGATCCCGGAAATAGTATTCCTTCCGGTGATCGTCTTCCTTCACCGGTTCGACGTCCCCCATCCGCGCAGGCTGGATCTGTCCGATCACCGCGGCAACCCGGTCAGAACAGGACTGAGCATAGGATGTGACGTTCTTTATCTCGGCCGCTTTCTGGGTGTCGTCGGGGGCATAGCGGGCGCGCGCCTGGTACAGAGCGATGCAGGCAGCTGCCAGAAGCATGTAGATCGGCAGCGTCTGCACCGTCTCGTCGTCATCCAGCGAGTACTGCAGCATGGTGTCCATCTGATCCTCCATGGCGGTAAGATGGTTGCTGCCGTCGCCGGTGCTCAACAGGGCCCAGATATCGGCTTCGCTTTCACCGCTGGTGACCGCGTCCTGGTAATCGGTGTTGATGAAGTCGAGACCGGCCTGCAGAACGCCTTGGGCCTCTTCTATGGCGGCCTGGGTCAACTCCTGGTGCAGGATGGTGGTGATCGCGTTTTCCAGTTCGCTCACGACCTTCGCGAGGTTGAGTTTGTCCGGGTGGAAGATCTGGTAGATCTTCTCGCCCATCGCGACCAACTTCAGGATGGTGTTGATCGTCTGATAGACCATCAGAAAGGTGCCCATTCTCTTCTCCCCCCATGGGTGAATGAATGCCGGTTCTGGCAACCTCCCGTTTATCGGCGGCGCCATGACCTGGAAGATTGACGTTGGGGAAGGCAAATAGCAAACCTTTTCGGGCAAGGAACGTCGTTACGGATCGACGGCATTTGCGTTTGAGGTTCAACGCCTTGTTCCTTAAGGACAAAAATTGGCAGTCAAGGTGCAGGTCAGGCCCGTCAAGACAATGGGGCAGTCTCCGGCTCCGGCTTTGGTCGCGGCATAGCCATTGAAGATACGCGGTGCATACTCGCTACAATCCGTTTGTCCGAAATCACACGTGCCCGGAGAAACCCTGCTTCAGGGCTGCGGCTCCTCAGGCTTCACCACTTCCAGCGGGTAATCCATGAAGGACCAGCCGTCCGTGCCTTCGGGCAGCCAGAAGACCTCTTCGTATCCCCATTCGATGGCCCGCTTCGCGGCGTTCCAGCTCATCCAGCAGTCGTCCAGACAGAAGAAGACCACCGGGCGGGAAGGATCGTCGCCGGTGGCCTTCTTCAGGCCGCGGCGGAAGTACTCGGCGGTGACGTCGGCAATCGCGCCGTAACCGACGTTGGGCAGCCAGATCGCACCGGGGATCGTGTCGCGGGGCTTGTCGCGCCAGATCGTGCCCTTGGGCAGGTTCGGAGGACGGGGGGCCTGGGGCAGAACGTCGATGAAGGCGGCTTCGCCGGCTTCCCAGATCCGGTGCGCCTCTTCCGGGTCGATCACCGTGCCGCCGGTCAGCGTATCGGGCACGGGCGCGCGGAACTCTTCCATGCGGTAGCCGTCGGGTTCCGGCACCCCCTCGGCGCAGAGCGGCGCGGCAAGGCCTGACAGGATCAGGACCAGCGCCGCGACGGGTTTCATTGCGTGACGTCCAGAACCGCGTCGCCCATGTCGTTGACCATCGGCACGCCGGCCTCGGCCAGGACCGCGTTGATCTCGTCCTGGTGGCGGCGGATCAGGGAATTCAGCTCGCGCTGCCAGACCTTCTCGCCCTGCCGGACGCCCATGGTGATGCGGTAGTACATCTTGGGCGGCAGAGTTTCGTGGATCAGCGGAATGACCTTCAGGTCGGGGTGGTCGGACTTCACCAGCGGACCGCCGATCGGACCCCAGAGGATCGCCGCGTCAATCGTGCCTGCGTCAAGGTCGTTCAGCATGTTCTCCGCCGGGCTCTCATACCGGCGATCGACGACCAAGGCGTAGGGTTTCGCCTTTCCGATCAGGCCGTTGCGGGCCATGTGGTCGGCCGGGGGCGAGCCTGCGATGACGCCTATCCGCTTGCCCTTCAGCGCTTCGTCGGAAAGCGCGGTAACGTTGGCCAGATCGCTCTCCTTCGGCACGATCAGCGTGAAGACGGAGGTCAGGTAGTGGTTGGTGTTCAGGACCAGCTCGTGCCCCTGGGCGTAGCCCATGATGACGTCGCACTTCTTGGCCCTAAGCGTGTTGCGCACGAAGCCGGTGGCCATCGGATACCAAGTGTAGGTGACGGGCAGGTCCAGCTTCTCGCCGATCAGGTCGGCCAGCTTGTTCTCGTACCCGCTCTCGTCCTTGCCGGACATGGGCAGGTTGGCCGGATCGGCGCAGACGCGCAGGCTCGACGTGGACACGAGGTCCGAAGTCTGCGCCTCGCCGCGCGCCGCCCAGCCGAGAAGGCCGGACAGCGCAAGCGTGAGGCACAGGGTCAGCTTAGCCCATGCATGCATCTTCCTGCTCTCTGATGAGGTCGGATTTTGCTTCCTTCTTCGGCGGGCGGCCGCGCGGCACCGCGTCCATGCCGCGGGCGGCAAGATAGACGTAGATGTCGTTCAGGTAGCACATCACGTTCTGGTTGTCGCCGAAGTGGGGCATGACGGAGTTGCCGTTCTGCCGCCCGTTCACCACGACGTCGTAGAAGTCGTAGTAGCCCATGTGCACGGCAGAGTTCTTGATCTTCGGTGCGTAGGAGGACCCTTCGCCGTCCGGGCCGTGGCAGACGTGGCATTCGGAGTGATAGCGGCGGAAGCCGGAGAAGGTCAGCCAGTCGACGGTGCCGTCCTCGGCCACGTTGTAGGTCGGGATGTCCTCTTCGTTGTAGTAGATGCCGCCGTCCTCGTAGGACACGGTAAACTCTCCTTCGTGGTCTGCGGGCTTCACCGGCTGGTCGCTCCAGCTCTGTGCGGCCGCCACGGCGGGAAGCAGCGCCGAGGCGGCCACTGCTGCAAGAATTCGGGATGCGTGGCGCATCATGTGGGTTCACCTTTCGGCTGTAACTGGGAAGGAGGGGCCGGCACGCGGCCTAGGCGTGCCGGCCCCCTTTTACGGACTGGTCAGATCAGTCGGGCAGTGCGAACACCGTCAGCTGACCACCCAGAGCGGTGTAGTCGCTGAGGGCTGCGTAGCCGCCCACGGCACCGAGACCGTCGTTCGGGTTGGTCAGACCGGCCGCGAGGCCGATGCCGGCCCAGCCGCCGATGCCGGACAGGATGCCTATGTACTGCTTGCCGGCCTGCTCGTAGGTCATCACGTTGCCGATGATGCCCGAGGGGGTCTTGAAGCGGTAGAGCTCGTCACCCGTCTCGGAGTCGACAGCCTTCAGGTAGCCTTCGAGCGTACCGTAGAACACCACGTCACCCGCGGTTGCCAGGGCGCCCGACCACACGGAGAACTGCTCCGGCAGCGACCACTTGATCTCGCCGTTGATGTTGTCCCATGCGATGAAGTTACCCATGCCGCCATGGCTGTCCGGTGCCGGGTACATCGACAGGGTCGCGCCGACGTAGGGCTGACCTGCGGTGTAGGACACGCGGAACGGTTCGTAGTCCATGCAGACGTGGTTGGTCGGAACGTAGAACAGCTCGGTCTTCGGGCTGTAGGCCGCCGGCTGCTGGTCCTTGGAGCCAAGCGCCGCCGGGCAGATGCCGGTGGAGTTGACGTCTTCGCCGTTCTGCTCGGTGGAGTACTGTGCCACCACGGCCGGACGGCCATAGGTGTCGGATGCCGGGTCCATGTCGACGCCGGTGGTCCAGTTCACAGCCGGGTCGTACTTCTCGGCCACCAGCAGTTCGCCGGTCACGCGGTCCAGGGTGTAGCCCAGGCCGTTCCGGTCGAAGTGGGTCAGCAGCTTGCGCTCTTCGCCGTCGATCTCCTGCTCGGTCAGGATCATCTCGTTGATGCCGTCGAAGTCCCACTCGTCATGCGGGGTCATCTGGTAGACCCACTTGGCCATGCCGGTGTCGATGTCGCGGGCCATGATGGTCATGGACCAGCGGTTGTCGCCTGGACGCTGCGCCGGGTTCCACGTCGACGGGTTACCCGTGCCGTAGTAAACGAGGTTCTCTTCCAGATCGACCGAGTACCAGCCCCAGGTGGTGCCGCCGCCGATCATCCACTGATCGCCTTCCCAGGTGTTGGTGCCGGAATTCTCGCCGACAGGCTCGCCCAGGTGCGTGGTGTTCTCCGGATCCATCAGGATGTCTTCGTCCGGACCCATGGAGTAGGCGCGCCATTCCTGCTCGCCGGTTTCCATGTTGTAGGCCGTGACCGATCCGCGGACGCCGAATTCGCCGCCGGAGATACCGACGATGACCTTGTCCTTGACCGGAAGCACGGTGGCGGTGTTGGTCTCACCGATGGACGGGTCGCCGTTCTGCACTTCCCAGACCACTTCGCCGGTCATCGCATCGAGCGCGACCACCTTGGTGTCGGCCTGGTGCAGGAAGACCTTGCCGTCGGCATAGGCCACACCGCGGTTCACGGTGTCACAGCACATCACCGGGATGACTTCCGGATCCTGCTTCGGCTCGTACTTCCAGATGATCTTGCCTTCCTGCGTCAGATCGAGCGCGTAGACAATGTTCGGGAACGGCGTGTGGACGTACATCACGTCGCCGATCACAAGCGGCGAACCCTCGTGGCCGCGCAGAACGCCGGTCGAGAAGGTCCACGCAACCTGCAGGTCGCCGACGTTGTCCTTGTTGATCTGGTCCAGTTCGGAATAGCGCTGGTTCTTGTAGTCGCCGGTCTGGATCGCCCACTGAGCTGGGTTGTCCATCTGCTCCACGAGATCGCTGTTTGCCATCGCCGTCGTGGCGCAGCAAAGGGCGATGCCCGATGTGAGTAGTTTTAACGATTTCATTGTCTTCCTCCCGATGTGGCGTATTTCGCCGTTTTCTGGCTGGGCCCCTGGAGCCCTGCCGGTTGACACCGCGCCGCCGGTTCTCTCCCACCCGGCGGCACGGCGAATTCCCTTATTCGCCCATTTCGTGGGTCTTGAGGAACGCGATCACGTCTGCGCGCTCTTCTTCCTTGCGCAGGCCGGCAAAGGCCATCTTGGTGCCCTTGGCATAGTCGCGCGGCTTCTCGAGGAAGGCGGCGAGTTCTTCGGACGTCCACGTCTTGCCTTCCGCGCCCATCTCCTTGAGGACGTCGGAATATTCGAACCCTTCGACGGATGCGATCTCGCGGTCGACGACGCCGTTCAGCACCGGGCCGACCTTGTTCTCTGCGCCTTCACCCACGGCGTGGCAGGCCTGGCACTTGCGGAACACCCGCTCGCCCTTCTCGGCGTCGCCTTCCATGCCGCCATGGCTTTCAGCCGCGGCGAGGACGGGCAGCAGGGTCAGAATCGATGCGCCGATGATGTGTTTGATCATGTTCTTTCCTTGGTCAACTGGGTTGCTCTAGTGGAGCCGCTCTGCGTGCCAGGCGACGTGGTCTCCGGCGAATGAGTTAACGAAGAAGTACGAATGGTCGTATCCCTTCTGCATCCGGAAGGTCCCTGGTTGGCGGCGACGGGTCATCATACCCGCCAGGGCATCGGGTTTGAGCAGTTCGAGAAACTGATCGGCCCCCCCCTGATCCACCAAGATATCTCCTTTCCAGCCCTTGTCCTCTAGTAACAAAGTCGCATCGTGGTCCGACCAAGCCGCCTCGTCGTCGCCCAGGTAGGCGGACAACTGCTTGCGGCCCCAGTCGCTTTGCGTCGGGTTGGCGATCGGAGCGAAGGCGGACAGGCTTTCGAACAGGTCCGGGTTGCGCATCGCGATGGTCAGCGCGCCGTGCCCGCCCATCGAATGGCCGGTGATCCCGTGCCGGTCGAGCACCGGGAACCCCTTGGTCACGATGTCCCGCAGCTCGTTCACGACGTAGTCGTACATGCGGAAATGCGGTTTCCACGGGCTGCGCGTCGCGTTCACGTAAAAACCCGCGCCCTGCCCCAGGTCATAGGCGTCGTCGTCCGCCACACCATCGCCGCGCGGCGAGGTGTCGGGAAAGACCACCGCGAGCCCGTGGCGCGCGGCATGTTCCTGGAGACCGCCCTTGGTCATGGCGTTCTCATGCGTGCAGGTCAGCCCGGACAGATACCACAGCACCGGCACCGGGGACTCCTCTGCCTGCGGCGGCAGGTAGACCGCAAAGGTCATCTCGCATCCGCAGGTGTTGGAGTCGTGCTTGTAGACGCCCTGCACGCCTCCGAAGCAGCGATTTTCGGAGATGGTTTCCATGACGCCTCAGAACTCCACGACTGCGCGGATGGACTTGCCCTCGTGCATCAGTTCGAACCCGTGGTTGATCTCTTCCAGCTTCAGCTTGTGGGTGATCATCGGGTCGATCTCGATCTTGCCCTGCATGTACCAGTCGACGATCTTCGGAACGTCCGTGCGCCCCTTGGCACCGCCGAAGGCCGTGCCGCGCCAGACGCGCCCGGTGACAAGCTGAAACGGACGGGTCGAGATCTCGGCCCCGGCAGGTGCCACGCCGATGATGATCGACTCGCCCCAGCCCTTGTGCGCGCATTCCAGCGCCTGCCGCATGACCTTCACGTTGCCCGTGGCATCGAAGGTGTAATCGGCACCGCCCTTGGTCAGCTCCACCAGATGCGCGACCACGTCGCCGTCGATCTTCGACGGGTTCACGAAGTCGGTCATGCCGAAGTGGCGGCCCATCTCTTCCTTGTCGTCGTTCAGGTCGACGCCGACGATCTGGTCCGCTCCGGCAAGACGCAGGCCCTGGATGACGTTCAGTCCGATGCCGCCGAGGCCAAACACAACGGCGCGGCTGCCGATTTCAACCTTCGCGGTATTGATGACGGCACCGATGCCGGTCGTGACGCCGCAACCGATGTAGCAGACCTTGTCGAACGGCGCGTTCTTGTCGATCTTCGCCAGCGCGATTTCCGGCACAACGGTGTGGTTCGCGAAGGTCGAGCAGCCCATGTAATGGTGAATCGGCGTGCCATCGAGCATCTTGAACCGGGTGGTCCCGTCCGGCAGCAGACCCTGACCCTGCGTCGCCCGGATGGACTGGCAGAGGTTGGTCTTCGGATGCAGGCAGTATTCGCATTCCCGGCATTCAGGCGTGTAGAGCGGGATCACGTGATCGCCGACCTCAAGGCTGGTCACACCCTCGCCGACCTCGATCACGACACCCGCGCCCTCGTGGCCGAGGATGGCCGGGAAGATGCCTTCCGGATCGTCCCCCGAGCGGGTAAATTCGTCGGTATGACAAAGGCCTGTGGCCTTGATCTCGACCAGAACCTCACCCTTTTTCGGGCCGTCCAGTTCCACTTCCATGATCTCGAGGGGTTTGCCGGCCGCAACGGCCACGGCAGCGCGTGTTCTCATGTCTGTCTTCCTCCCTGGCCCGGGCGTCAATGCACCCCGGCTGTTTGATCCGAGTATGGTGGGCTGCGGCATACCGACACAATGCAGACCATCGGATGCATTCGGTCGGCATGGACAGCCGGGGGTGGGCTTTGGCATCCTTGCGCATCAAGGGAGGACTTCCACCATGCTGACACGCAAGGCGCTTGCTGCGCTGGCCTTATGTGCCGCCACACCGCTTTCCGCCGCCGACTATTCCGACCCGACCTGGCCCTGCATTCAACGCAAGGTAGAGAGACTGTCGGAAGGTTTGATGTGGCCGCACCCGATTCCCGAAACCATGCCCGAGGATCCGGCCCTCCGGCGGGAGATCGAGCAACTCGCCGCAAAGCTCGCCATCCGGCGTCTTGAGGTCTCCGAGCTTCAGGCGGACGTCACGGCCTTTGCCGAACGCAACGGCGGCGATCCGGCGCTTCTGGGACTGGTCTTCGAAGAGACCTTCTCCAGCCTGAGCGGCCGCCGCTCCCGGATCATCGACGGCATCGGGAAGTTCTCGCTCAGCCAGATTTCCCTGTCAGAGCGGATCGAGGCCGCCCGCCAGGACATGGAGGCGGAGATGGCCCAAGAGGACCCGGATTTCGACAAGGTCGATGCGCTGGAGGAACAGCTGGACTGGGACCAGACGATCTACACCGACCGCCAGCAGTCCATCACCTACCTCTGCGAAACCCCCGTGCTGCTGGAAAAGCGGCTCTACGCGATCTCGCAGCTTTTGCAGGGCGTGGTCTCGGGCTGATCACTCCCATTCCAGTTCGGTGAAGGCGACAGTGGCGTTGCGGGGATTGTAGGCGTCGAACAGCGCCCAAGCGTCACGCTCGCTTTCTGCGATGTGCTTGACCGCCTCGCCGAGCCGTTCGCCCGCGTCGATGGCGGCGCGGGTGTCGCGCGCCAGCGTGTCGAGGTAGCGCTTCAGCGCCGTGCCACCTTCGGGCCAAGGCAGCAAAGCGTCGCCATGGCCGGGCACGACCTGCATCCCCTGCCCTTCCAGTTCGGCCAGCGCCGCTTGCCAGCCGCGCAGGCTGCCGTCGAGCGCGGGCGTGTGGCGGTGGAACAGGAGATCTCCGGCCAGGAGCGTCCCGGTCGCCGCGTCGAAGACGGTCAGGTCCACGGTCGTATGCGCGGCAGGCCAGGCGTCCAGACGCAGGACACGCCCGCCGAGGTCGATCTCTGCCGTGTCGGCGACCGTCTCGGTCACCGCCGGCGGTTCGGTCCCGAGCATGCGCTGCGCACCCACCAGCCGGTCGAGGCTGTCGAGGTAGTTCTCCTCCCGGTCCGCCAAGGCGCGCGGCAGCCCTTCGTGACCGACGACCTCTGCCCCGGCCTCCGCAATGACACTTGCGCCGAAGACGTGGTCCGGGTGCACATGGGTCAGGATGACGTGGCTCACCGGCAGGTCGGTCCTTGCCCGGATCGCCCGCCAAAGCGATTCGCCGATCCAGCGCGCCGACCCGCTGTCGATCACCGCAACACTGTCCCCGCCGATCACGATCGCGAGATTGGAGACATCCCCGCCGTTCTCGGTGTCCGGCTCCTCGATCAGCCCTTCGTGCACCCAGAGGCCCGGGGCAACCTCCGCGAGGTCCAGTACCGGCCCGGCGGGAACACACCTTGGGGCCGCCTCTACCGAACCGCGTGAAAACGCCGGTACCTCAGGCGGTTGCGCCGCGATCCTTGCCGCGCACTCCGCCTGTGTGCCGCCTTCGTACCCCGGCAACAGCACATCGCGGCAGGTGTCGCCCCCCGCCGCCAGACACAGCATGACAACCGCTTCGAACATCTCCCATCCTCCCGCGGCCAGCCTGCCACAGCCATGCGGCCAGACCACACAGACTTAATGCCCGCTATCGCGATGGCGGTCGGCGTGGCACGCTTCGCGACACACCATGCAAAAGGAGGAGGCATGGCCCACACTTTCAGACTGGCCACCGCGCTGGCCCTGTTGATGACCGTTCCCGCCATGGCCGAGACGGTCGAGAACCCGCTTGTCCCGAGCGAGACGTGGGAAGACCTGCGGTTCGACGTGATCGGCGACACCGTCATTTCCGACGCCGAAAGCCCGCTCTCCATCGACGCCCCCTACCGCGCGCATGACGCTGCGACGGTGCCCATCGTCCTGACGCAGACGAACCTCTCCGCCCAGATCGACAAGGCCACGGTGGTGATCGACGAGAACCCGGCCCCGGTCGCGGCGGAACTGACCTTCGGCCCCGCCATGGTGCCCGTCGATTTCGAGCTGCGCGTGCGGGTGAACCAATATTCCAACGTCCGCGTGCTGACGGAGACGCCGGACGGCACCTTCATGTCGGGCCGGTTCGTGAAGGCCTCCGGCGGCTGTTCCGCCCCCGCCTCCCGCGATCCGTCCGAGATGATGGCCACGCTCGGCCAGATGAAGCTGCGCCTTTTCGGCGAGCCTGAGATCTCCACCGCCCGGCGCGAGGCGCAGATCATGCTGCGCCACCCGAACTACTCCGGCCTGCAGCGCAACCAGGTGACACAGCTTTTCATCCCGGCCCACTTCATCGACCACATGGAAGTCTGGCAGGGCGACGAGATGCTGTTCACCATGGACGGCGGCATCTCGATCTCCGAGAACCCGGCCTTCCGGTTCTCCTACACCGACAACGGCGCACCCGCGCTGACGGTGAAGGCCACCGACACCGAGGGCAACGTCTTCGAACAGAGCCTGCCCAAGGACGCGCAGGGGTAACGGATCAGAAGCAGACGACCTCGGCCTCGGCCTGCGCACGGCGAAGGTCGGTGACGAGGTTCTGCGCGGCCACCGCACTGTTGAACACGGCCATGCGCTCCCCCCCGGTGCGGCGCATCGAAAGCACCGTTTCGGCCTGAAGGTATTTCTCGTAGGGCAGGATGGAGGCGATCTCGTCGATCGAGCAGGAGCATTGTTCGAGCGTCAGCCGCGACCGGCCGTTCGTCGCCATGCAGGCAAAGACGTAGTCCGCCCGCGCGGCGGTGGGATAGTCGTTGTACCGCTGCGCGATGTCCTGCGCCTGCACGCCGTCCGGCATCAGGGACAGGGCCGCCGCACAGAGAGCCGCGCCCAGCACCGACCCGCGCAAGCCCCGAAATCCTGGCAATCTTCGAAGCAAATCGCGTCCGCGGACACCGGACCTTAAGACCTCGCCCCGGATGATAGGGGCGGGAGGACGGGGGAGTAACCGTTTCTTTGCGACTATCTGCGCGGCGGAATCTGCCCCCGCGCGGCTGCACCGGTTTTCAAGATGCGGATGGGTCATTCCGCGCCCTCCGCCTCCAGGCTTTCGAAGTCGATCTCCGAGCGGTAGACCGGCGCGCCTTCTTCGCCCGGCACCTCCGCGACAAAGCTCATGTACCAGCCCGGCACATCTTCGGACATGGTGACGGCCAGCGCCAGTTCGCCAAAGCCCTGCATGCGGTCACTGTTGGGATCGCCTTCGAACGGGTGCAGCACCACGGTCTTGGTCGGTACGGTTCGGCCATCCAGCGTGGCTTCGCCCTCGACCACTTCGCTCGGACGGATCAGTGCCTCCTTCACGCGGTTGCGGATGTAGAACGGGCTGCCGCCCGCCGCCTCCGCCATGTCCCGAACCACGGATTCGTAGAAGAACATGATCATCGGGTTGCCCACGCTGGCCGGGAACTTGCCCAGACCCCGGTGCTTGCCGTTCTGGAGGAACTCCAGCTCCGCCATCATCGCCTGCTGCTCCTCGAAGGACAGGCGTATCGTGCCGGTGTCGCGCACCGCCGATTCCGGTTTCAGCGCGTTCACCACCTCGCGCGTGTAGCTCAGCGCCTTGTCCTTGCCCACCGGGTCGAGCGTGCCCGAGCGGAACAGCAGGTCGTAGGTCTCCTGACCGTCCAAAGTCTCTGCGGCGGCCGGTCCGGCCAGCCCGAGACAGAGCGCGGCGAATAGCATCGTCTTGCGCATGTTGAAATCCTCCCTCACCCGAGACTAGCCGCAGGCCCGGTCCTGTCATTGCCGACTTTCGGCTCGGTCCCCGCGGCGCCGCCCCGGATCTTCCAGTCGATCAGCGGGCGCAGGCGCGACACCTGCACCGGTTTCGTCATCACGGAAAAGTCCTGTTCAGCCCCCGCCCGCAGCAGCCGGTCGCGCCGGTCGGCGGTGATCATGATCGCGGGCACGTGGGTTCCGAACTCCGCCCTGACCCGCGCGATGGTCGACAGACCGGTGTCGTCGCCGTCGAGCTGGTAGTCCACCAAGAGGATGTCGGGCGGGATGCCCATGTCGCGCAGATGCCCGACCGCCTCCTCCGTCGAGCGCGCGCCCAGCACGCTGGCGCCCCAGGTCTCGAGCGTCTGGCAGGTGGCGAACAGCACGTTCTCGTCGTTCTCCACCACAAGCGCGATGAAACCCTCGAGGCTCTCCTCGCTTTGCATCGGAACCTTGGGGGCGGTCAGCGCCGTGGCGGCGTCCACCACGTCGAACTCGATGCAGAACTTCGACCCCACGCCCACCTCGGACGACATCCACAGCCGGTGGCCGAGGTGACGGCATGTGCGCTCCACGATGGACAGGCCCAGCCCCACGCCGGAGCCAACAGGCACGTTGCCCGCGCGGGCGAATTCCTCGAAGATCCGGGACTGGTCCTCCGGGCCGATGCCGATGCCGGTGTCCAGCACCTGAAGCTCGACCTTGTCGCCCCGCCGGCGACAGCCCAGCACCACCTTGCCACCCGGCTCCGTGTACTGGATCGCGTTCACCACGAGGTTCTGGATGGAGCGCAGCAGATACACCGGGTCGGACCTGACCCAGGACATGCAGGGCACCATCCGCAGCGCCACGTTGCGCTTCTGCGCAAGCGGCATCTGGTCCTCGAAGATCGTCTGCATGATCTGGCCAAGGCACAGCGTCGTCGGATGCACCGTGTCGTGGTCGGCGCTGTCCAGCCGCGAGATGTCCAGCAGCGCGTGCAGCAGTTGTTCGATGGAGGTGAAGGCCCCCTTCAGCCGGTCCACCATGGGTTCGTGTTCCGACCCGGCCGAGTTCGTCTGCAAGGTGGCGATCAGCAGTTTGGCGGCGTTGATCGGTTGCAGCAGGTCGTGGCTGGCGGCTGCGAGGAACCGTGTCTTCGACGAAACCGCCGCCTCCGCCCGTTCCTTGGCAACGCGCAACTCTTCCTCAACGCGGGCCTTCTCCTCGTATTGCTGGGTCAGGCGTGCGTTCGTCTCCGTCAGTTCGCGGGTGCGTTCCAGCACGCGCTTTTCCAGCGTCTCGGTCGCGCGGATCTCCAGCGTCACGTCCTTCAGTTCGACGAGGAAGCCGCCGTCCGGCAGCCGGTTGCCCTGCAGGTCGAACACCTGCCCGGACCGGCTGCGCACCTGCCGCCGGAGCCGCCCCTGCCGCAGCAACTGCCGTCGCCACTCGTCCACCTGGAGCAGCGAATGGTCGGCGATGAAGCCGCGGATCGACATCAGCTGCAGCAGCCGGGCCATGTTCATGCCCTTCTGCAGCACCGTCATCGGCAGGCCGGTCAGCTTGCGGAACTGCTGGTTGTGCATCACCACGTCGCCATTGGCGGAAAAGCTGCACACGCCGCTGGTCATGTTCTCGAACACCGCCTGAAGGTAATCGGCCTGCCGGTCGATCAGGTGTTCCTTTTCGCTCCGGTTCTGGCGGACCACGGCTGTGATATCGCTCAGCAGCAGCACCGTGTTGTCCATCGAGGTGCGCTGCGTCGACAGCTGGTAGAAACGGTCCTCCGTCACCTCGATCACCATCGAGGCCCCGGGCAGCGGGCCGTCGTTCGCGCCGATCTGGCGGTCGGTGGAGATCACGAAACGGCTTTGCGCCAGCAGCTCGAAGTACTCCGGCAGCGGCAGTCCGGGCACGATGCGGTCCGACACGTCCGGCAGCAGGTGCTGGAACAGGTCGTTGCAGATGGCAAGCTGGCCCTCGGTGAATAGCGCAAAGCCCTCGCCCATGGCCGCCAGCGCCTCGTCGAGGTTGCGGCGTGTGCGCTCCCGTTCGAAACGGGTAGTCTCCAGCTCGTCGGCGGCGCGTTCGAGGTCGCGCGTCTTGGCCGCCACCTGTGCCTGCAACTCGATGGCCGACTGGAAGGCGCTGTAGGCCGTCTGGCCCACGTGGTTCTGCCGCATGGCGCGGCGCACCAGCGCCTCGATGATCCTGTCCTGCCTGAGAAGCTGGAGCTCGGGCGGTTCCAGCGGGTCGATCAGGTTCACGGCAGAAGGCTCCCCCTCGGGCCGAAGAAGGCGACGCCCACGAAGGTCTGGTTCATGTGGAGGCCGCAGTGCTGTTCGCCATAGGTGTTGAAGCCCAGCACCTTGCGGCGCCGGAAGATCTCCGACACCTGGCCGTCCAGCTTCTTCTCCTCGATCTCCAGCTTTCGCAGCACGCAGTCGAAGGCGAGGATGAAGTCCGGTTTCCGGCCCATGGAATCCGTGACGTCCAACTCCGCTTCCAGCGTCTCGATGATCTCCTTGCCGCGGCCCATCACCATGATCAGACCGTCGTCGATGGCGGCAAGAAACGACAGCGTGTTGCCCTCAAGCACGTCGGCGATGGCACGGACGTAATGCGCCTGCTTGTGGCAGACCAGCATGGGGTTCTCGGCAAAGACCTGCGGTGTCAGCTCCGCCACGGAACACCCCACCAGCCGCGCGTATTCCTTGGCCGCCGGCGCGCCGTTGATCTCCGTGACCAGCCGCTCCTCGGTGTTGGCCTCGGTGATGACCAGTTCGTGCCCCTCCGGCAGGAAGTGGTCGAAGCTCACGCCCTGGAAATGCAGGTCGGTCTCGATCAGCAGCACCAGCGCGGCGTTGTCGTGGAACTGGCCCTTGTGCAGGATCTGCGTCCGCTCGAAGGCCATGCCGTCCCCGGCGGAGCCGCCGAACACCGGAACGCCTTCCAGCACGCTCTCCAGCACCGACGCCAGAAGATCCTCCTGCTTCGACAGCCCGTCGGCAAACACCAGCGCCAGCCGGTTCCAGCCCGCCGTGTGGATGAACTTGCCGTTGTTGCGGGTCATCGTCTCGAAGATCTGGGCGATGGACAGCGGCTTCAGCGGCGTGATCAGCGTGGACGCGCAGCGGAAGTGCTCCTTGCGGAAGCCGATCAGCAAAAGCGCGTCATTCTCGTATCCGAAGGGGGTGATCTGCCCGGCGGTGGTGCAGCCGAAGACCGGAACGCTTTCCAGTTCCTCGGCGAAGACCTCGGCCACCGCGTCGGAATCCATCGCCGCGGGGATCAGGGCGATGACGAAACAGAGTTCATGCGCGCTGACGGCCCGCGCGGCCTCTCGGGCAGCACAGGCCGGGTCCGCGTTGTCGGACCGTCCAACGGTGACATAGGCCGGAAGATCCGGCCCGATTTCATCGCGCGCCATGCCTCAGTGACACAGGAAGTTGCGCGCTTCCGGCTCTGCCTCGATACCCGGGGCGGCCGCCTTGTTCGCCGCCTCGACCATCAGCGCCGCCTGCGTCCGGTTGTTGACCCCAAGCCGCCGCAGAAGCGCGGTGATGTGGGCCTTGACCGTCGCCTCCGCCAGTTGAAGCTCGTAGGCGATCTGCTTGTTCGGCTTGCCCGCGCAGATCAGCTTGATGACCTTCTTCTGCTGGGGGGTCAGCGCCGCAAGCTTGGCGTTCATGTCGCTGCCGGGGGCATCCGGTGCATCGGACACGGTGTTCTGGCGATACTCCATCGGCACATGCTTGCGGCCATTGGCGATCTCCAGAAGCACCTGCTGCAGGTCCTCCACCGGCGTGTCCTTCGTCAGGAAGCCGGAAGCGCCCTCGTCCATAAGCGCATGCACCAGGGCCCGCGAGGTCAGCGAGGAAATCACCAGGACCGGTGTGTCGGGCACGCGCCCGCGCATCGTCACGAAGCCGGAAATGCCCTGCACGTCGGGCAGCTTCAGGTCGAACATCACGAGGTCGGGCGAAAACCCGTCGTCCAGAACCTTCAGTGCGTGTTTGAGAGAACGCGCCTTCTCGAAGCGGCAGAGCGGGAAAACCCCCTCAAGCGCCGAGGCCAACGCGTCACTGAATAGTGGATGGTCGTCCACGATCAGCACGGACGAAATCCCTTCGTCACGCGCTGCAACTTTGAAGTGTTGCATGTCAAAGCCTCCCTGTTGAAAAGCTAGACCAAGCACATCGTTTTGCAACTGTTTCCGAATGGAACAAGTTAGGCTGAGAGGGGGTTGCGCGCAACAATGTTGCGAAGACCCTTTGTGGCAAGGGCTTGACGGGTTTTGTGCGGCTGGCGGAAAAACTCCGCTGCACCGCAGAAAATAAGGACAATTTTCCGCACCGTCCTGAAAGGTGATTCGCAGATCGGCCATTTTGGTCCGCCAGCCCTGAAAAAGCCCGTTCCGAACGTGGCCCGCTTGGACGATCTCTGCGGGCCTGCCACCCCGTGGAAAACGCACAACCAAAGCGCGAGTAACGGCGCCCCGCGGCGCACGGTCGGGCACCGGTATGGGAGAGACGGACCCGGTCGGGGCCGCGGGGCGTCGGGAAGACAAGGGGCCCCAGTAGACCCCGATGCCCGCACCCTGCCCCGCGACGGACGGAAACGGAATTCTTAATTTATGAGAGGATCTGCGGCGCTGTGCCCTCGATGCAGAACCCCTTGTTCCGCACCGTGCGGATGCCGAACCCGAAATCCTGCGCGGCCAGCTTCTTGCGGACATAGCCGATGTAGACATCGACGACGTTCTCGTTTCCCGGCCCGTCCGCCCCGCTGTCGGACGCCCATAACGCGTCAAAGATGGCACCCCGCGCCAGGGGCTCTCCGCCCTGCCGGACAAGCAGCATCAGCAGGTCGGCCTCGCGTTCCGTCAGTGTGGCCTCGGCGTCGCCGAGGCAGAGCAAGCGGATGGATTTACGGAAGATGGCGGGTTGAGGACGGCGTGCCTCCGCGCGTTTTTCCTGCACCCTCAGGCGCGCGACCAGTTCGTCCAGCGAGAACGGCTTCACCACATAATCGTCCGCCCCGGCCTCCAGCCCTGCGGCGCGCTGTTCGACCTCCGACAGCGCGGACAGCATCAGGACGGGCACATCCACCCCGGCCGCGCGTGCTTCCCGGACAAGGTCGATGCCGCTGTCCTCGCCCAGCATCACGTCGACGATGGCGGCAGCGAACCCGCCGCCCAGCAATTGCGCCAGCGCCGTATCGGCCCGCAGTTCGGTCTGTGCCTCATAGCCATGGATCGCCATCCCCCGCGCAAGGGCAGAGGCGATGCCGGGGTCGTCGTCCACGATGAGCAGCCGCAAGGTCATCGCCGCACCCTATCCTTCCGCCACCGGCAAGCGAACCGAAACTTTCGTCCCCGGTCCGTCGCCAAGCCGCTCTGCGTCGGGCACCGGGCTGGTGACGGAGATCTCACCGCCCTGCGCCTCGATCACCCATTTCGCCAGCGCGAGGCCAAGCCCGAATCCGGCGGAATCCTTACGTCCCTGGCCGAAGCGTTCGAAGATCCGCGCCTGCGCCTCTGCCGGGATGCCGGGGCCATTGTCGATCACCGCCGCCACGCCGCCCTGCGCCACGATCCGCACCCTGCCGCCGTCGCGGGCGTGGCGGATGGCGTTGCGGACCAGTCCGGCCAGCACCTGCCGCAGCCAGTTAGGATCGGCCAGCACGGTGCCCTCCCCGGCCTGCGTATCCAGCGTCATCCCGGCACTTCGGCACTCCGCTTCCACCTCTTCGACCACCGCGCGCACCGTTTCCGGAAAATCCACCTGTCCCGGGTCCAGCGCCAGTTCGCCGCTGTCCGACCGCGCCACCCGCAGCAGGTCGTCGATACGCCGGTTCAGCCGCGCCGCCCGGCTCTCGATCGTCCCGAAGATCTCCGCCCCGTCCGCAAGGGTCTGCCTGCCGATCTGCGCCTCCATCAGTATGACCGTCAGGGGCGTGCGCAATTCGTGACTGACATCGGCAAAGAACCGGCGGCGGCGGGCATCGACGGCCTCGAGCTGGGCGTTGGCGGCGCGGATCTCGGCCGTCCGCTGGGCGATCTCCTCCTCCAGCCGGCCCCATTCCGCCTGCACATGGGCCTGCCGAGCGGCCAGCGCGGCAGCCATGCGGTTGGTCTCCGAGAAGAGCGCGCCGATCTCGTCGCCCCGGGTTTCCGGCAGGGCCACGTCGAAGTCCTCCGCCCCGATCCGCCGGGCGGCGCCCCGGAGTTGCTCCAGCCGGCGGAACTGTGGCCGGACAAGCCCCAGCGTGAACCCCGCCACCATCAGGAGCGACAGAACCACCATCGCAGCCGCCGCCCAGATCATCCTCTGGCGGAGCGTCTCGATCCCCTTCAGGGTTTCGCGGCGAAACATCGCCTCCCCGTTGAGAGCCTCGTTCAGAAGCGGGTCGAAGGTGCTGGCGAAGGCGTCGATGTGGGCGCGCAGGACCGGCACGTCCTGATCGTCGCGGCCCAGCCCGTTCAACGTGGAGCCAAGCTGCGCCTCCATGCGCGCCAGCGTGATCGACTGCGTGGCATGGCGCGACTGCCGGTCGATGCCGGAGGCCTCCGCCTCCTCGACCGCGCGCTCAAGGTCGCTGCGGATCAGCAGGAAGGTCGCGCCAATGTTCTCGGCCACCGGCTCCAGCCGCTGCATCCGTTCCTCTCGGGGCAGGCCGCGCTGCACCGCCTCCGTGGCGATCACGAGGAAGGTGGACACCTGCGAGGAGAGCGTGCCGTAACGCGTCATCCGGGCCTCGGCGTTCAGCGCCGCCTGCATCCGGTCGCCCACCCGCTCCATGCCCCAGAACAGGGTCAGGGCCGTCAAAATGGTGACCGCGCTCAGCGCCACGGCACCGGCGGTCAACCGCGCGCGCAGCGACCAGGGCTGGCCAAGACGGGTCATCGCCCCAGTTTCGTGATGAAATGGTGGGCAAGCATGGCGGGACTGAGCATTCCTTACGCTGTTCTCCGGACAATTCGAGCCACCGCCCGCCCGGTTAACGGAGTTTTCCCTTACCGCGCGCATAGTGAAACTACGACTAAAGGATGTATTGATAGAGGCCCCCGATGATCGAGCTGCTTTTCGTAACCTGCATGGCGACAGCCCCCGGCGACATGGACACCTGCCGAGAGCGTAGCCTTGTCTTCACCGATGTCACCCCCATGGCGTGCATGATGGGCGCACAGCCGCAACTGGCGCGCTGGGTGAACGAACACCCGAACGAGCGGATCCAGAGCTGGAAGTGCCGGACAGTCGACCATTCCGAGCGAGACGCCTGATCGTCCCGGCCTTCCGCCACCCCGCATAATCCTGCAGAATTTCCGGATGGACTGGTGCCCGCTGCCGATCTGTCCGACACTCTGACCCGTCGCCTACATGCGCCGGGCCATCGTTACCCTTGCCGTATTCGCCGCCTGAGACCTAAAATGGCACTCAGGACGACGGGAGGCGTACGGAATTCATGCAGGACTTCGGCGAAGCATTCTCGCTGGCTTTCGGGCTGGTGCTGCATCCGTCCGCGGACCTGATCGAGATCGTCTCGCTCTCGCTGCGTGTCAGCCTGACGGCGACCGTGCTGGCCTGCCTGTTCGGACTGACGCTGGGCGCGGTCCTTGCCATCGCGCGCTTTCCGGGGCGCAGCGCAGTGCTGATCGTGCTGAACGCGCTCATGGGCCTGCCGCCGGTGGTCGTGGGCCTTCTGGTTTACCTCAGCCTGTCGCGCGCCGGGCCGCTCGGCTTCCTCGGCCTGCTCTACACCCCCACGGCGATGATCGTGGCGCAGACCATCCTGATCACCCCCATCGTCGCCGCGCTGTCGCGGCAGGTGCTCGAAGACCTGCACAACGAGTACCGCGACCAGTTCCGGTCTCTCTGCCTGACGCGCGTGCAGGTGGTGCAGGCGCTCCTGTGGGACGCGCGGATCGCCCTCACCACCGTGGCGCTGGCGGGCTTCGGCCGCGCGGTGGCAGAGGTCGGCGCGGTGATGATCGTCGGCGGCAACATCGACCACCTCACGCGGGTCATGACCACGGCCATCGCGCTGGAAACCTCGAAGGGCGAACTGGCGCTGGCGCTGGCCCTCGGCATCGTGCTGATGGTCATTGCGCTTGGCGTCAACGCGCTGGTGCAGGCCCTGCGCCTGTCGTCGGAAAGGCAGCAGGCCCATGCGTGATCTGACCGAACAGGACCTGAAGCCCGCCTGCGATGCGGAGGCCCCCTGCCTAAGGATCGAGAACCTGACCCTGCGGCTCGGTGGCAAACCCGTGCTCGACTGGCTTGACCTGACGCTGGAGGGGCGCGGCCTGACCGTGATGCTCGGTCCGAACGGTGCCGGGAAAAGCCAGCTTCTGAAGGTGATGCACGGGCTGACCCGCCCCGATCAGGGCCGCGTCACATGGAATGGCCGCCCCGCCCAGCAGGCCACCCGCCAGCAGGCGCTGGTTTTCCAGAAACCTGTTCTTCTGCGCCGGTCGGTCGCCGCCAACATCGACTTCGTGCTGAAGGCGCGCGGGCGCGCCCGGTCGGAGCGTGACACCCTGCTGAACCACGTGGGCCTTCTGAACAAGGCGCGCCAGCCCGCACGGGCCCTATCCGGCGGAGAGGCGCAGCGCCTGTCGCTGGCCCGGGCGCTCGCGCTCGACCCGCAGGTGCTGTTGCTGGACGAACCGACCGCCAGCCTCGACCCCGGTTCGGTGCTGGCCATCGAGCGCATCATCCAGGGCGCCCACGACCGAGGCGTGAAGGTGATCCTCGTCACCCACGACATCGGGCAGGCGCGACGGCTCGCCGACGAGGTCGTCTTCCTCCATCGCGGCCGGATCGCCGAGCAGGCCCCTGCCCACCGTTTCTTTTCCACCCAGGACAGCGCCGCGGCGCGTGACTTCCTGCACCACAGGATCGTCGTCTGAACTGACTTCATGACATAGGGAGACTTCATGAAACCCGTTAAATTCACGCTGGCCGCGCTGCTGGCGCTGACCCCGCTTGCCGCATCGGCACAGGAGGCCATCATCGTGCAGTCGACCACCTCGACCGCCAATTCCGGCCTCTACGACTACCTGCTGCCGATCTTCTCCGACAAGACGGGCATCACGGTGAACGTGGTGGCGGTCGGCACCGGACAGGCGATCAAGAACGCCGCCAACTGCGACGGCGACGTGCTGCTGGTGCACGCCAAGCCCGCCGAGGAGAAGTTCGTGGCCGAGGGCGGCGGCACCTCGCGCACCGACCTGATGTACAACGACTTCGTCATCGTGGGGCCGGCCGACGATCCGGCGGGCGTGGCGGGCACCTCGGACGTCGAGGCGGCCCTGAAGACGATTGCCGGGAAGGGTGCGGTCTTTGCATCCCGCGGGGACGATTCCGGCACCCACAAGAAGGAAAAGGCGCTTTGGCAGGCCGCGGGTGTCGATCCGGCGACGGGCTCCGGCGACTGGTATCGCGAGACCGGATCGGGCATGGGCGCGACCCTGAACGCGGGCATCGGCATGGGTGCCTACGTGATGACCGACCGCGCGACCTGGATCAGCTTTGCCAACAAGCAGGACTACCGGATCGCCGTGGAAGGCGACGACGACCTCTTCAACCAGTACGGCGTCATCCCGGTGAACCCGGAGAAGTGCCCGGCGGTGAAGATCGAGGCGGCAAAGGCGTTCTCGGACTGGCTGATCTCCGACGAAGGGCAGAAGGCCATCGCGGGTTACACGGTGGACGGGCAGCAGCTGTTCTTCCCCAATGCGCGCAAACAGGGTAGCTGAGAACCGGGGCACGGTCTGCCCCGCCATGGGGCAGAGCGATGCATGAACCGGAATTCCTGACGGTCCCCGAACTGGCGGACCTGTTGCGGATCAAGGAGCGCAAGGTCTACGACCTCGCCGCGTCGGGCGAGGTCCCCTGCACGCGCGCCACCGGCAAGCTGCTGTTCCCCTCGGTCGCGGTGCGCGACTGGCTGGAGGCGCATTCCTCGGGCCACGTTGTGAAGACGCCAAGGCCGCCGGTGGTGCTGGGCAGCCACGATCCCCTGCTGGACTGGGCAATCCGCGAAAGCCGCTGCGGGCTGGCCAGCTATTTCGACGGGTCGGCGGACGGGCTTGCGCGGTTCAACCGGCGCGAAGGCGTGGCGGCGGGCCTTCACCTGCACGACGCCGAGGGGCGCGAGTGGAACATCCCCAGCGTGGCGCGCAGCTCGGCCAACCAGAACGCGGTTCTGGTGCGGTTTGCCACCCGTGCCCGCGGGCTGGTGCTGCGGCGGGAGCTGGAAGGTGTCAGCGGCATGGCCGACCTGGCCGGACGGCGCGTGGTGCCGCGGCAGGGCGGATCGGGCAGCGACGTGCTGTTCCGGCAGCTTGCGGCGAAGGACGGGCTGGATGTGGATGCACTGGACCTGACTGAGGTCGCGCGGACAGAGACCGAGGCCGTGCAGACCCTCGCCCGCGGCGACGCCGACGCGACGCTGGGGCTGGAGACCGTCGCGCGGGATTTCGGCCTGCCTTTCGTGCCTCTGGTGGAGGAACGCTTCGACCTGCTGGTGAACCGGCGCGCCTGGTTCGACACGCCGATGCAGCGGCTGATGGTCTTCTGCCAGTCGGAGGCCACGCTGGCCCGGGCGGAGAAGATGGGCGGTTACGACCTGACGGGGCTGGGCACGGTGCGCTGGAACGCCTGAGCGGTTTCGGGGCGCTGCCGCGTGCCCCGACCCGCCGGGGGGCGTCGCCCCCCGGACCCCCCGAGAGTATTTGTGAAGCAAAGAAGCCTGGATGCAGTGCAGGCGCTGGGGGCTATTGCGCGCCTTTGGCGGTGCGGGTAGCCCCTAGCCTTCCCAGGCGGCGACGCGGCGGTCGATGGTCTTGCGCGACACGCCGAGGCGGCGGGCGGCCTCTGCCCGGTTGCCGTCGCAGAGGTCGAGCACGTGCAGGATGTGGCGCTGCATGACCTGTTCGAGGTTCAGTGTGGCGCGGGCCCCGGTCACCTTGGCATCGCCGGAGAATTCTTCCGGGAACTGCCCGAGGATCACCGAGCGTTCGATCATGTTCTTCAGCTCGCGCACGTTGCCCGGCCAGTCGTAGCGCCGCATCTTCAGCAGGGTCTCGGCGGAGAGCTCGAGCCCGGACAGTCCGAGGACGCAGGCGAAGTGCTCCATGAAGTAGGCGGCGAGTTCGGTGATGTCCTCGCTCCGCTCCTTCAGGGGCGGCATGTGGATGCGCACCACGTTCATGCGGTGGTAGAGGTCGGCGCGGAAACGGCCCTGCGCCACCGCCGCGTCGAGATCGGCGTTGGTGGCGAAGAGCAGGCGCAGGTTGAGGGGAAACTCGCGCTCGGCGCCGATTGGGCGGACGCGCTGGTCCTCGAGCACGCGCAGGAGTGCCGCCTGCACCTGGATCGGCATCTGCGCCACCTCGTCGAGGAACAACGTGCCGCCGTCGGCCAGCAGGAAAAGGCCCGGTTTGAGCGCCCCGTCGCCGCCGCCGTTGTCGCCGAAGAGTTCCTCGGCGATGCGGTCGGGGGTCACGGCGGCGCAGTTGACCGCGACGAAGGGCCGGTCGGCGCGGTCGGAGAGCGCATGCAGCTGGCGCGCGGCCAGTTCCTTGCCCGTGCCGCTGGCACCTGTGAACAGCACCGGCGTCGGCAGGGGCGCGAGCTTCTTCAGCATGGCGCGCACCTCTCCGAGCGTGTCGGAGGTGCCGAGCATCTTCACGCCGTTGGGGTCGCTGTTGAGTTCGTGGCGCAGGAGGGTGTTGTCGCGCCGCAGATACTTGCGGTCGAGCGTGCGCGCCACGGCGCCGAGGATCTGGTTGGCGCGGAAGGGTTTCAGCACGAAATCCGAGACGCCGGCCCGCAGCGCGGCGATGGCGGTTTCGAGGTCGGCATAGGCGGTGATCAGGATGGTTTCGGCCATGAAGCCGAGCCGCTTCTGTTCGGTCACCCATTCCAGCCCGGTCTTGCGCGGCATCACGTTGTCGAGGATCACGAGGTCGAAGTGGTTCTCGTCCAGCTTGGCGGTCGCCTCGTCCGGCGAGGCGGCGAGGTCGATCCGTTTCACCCTCGGCTGCAGCGTCTTGTAGAGGAAGTTGCGCATGCCGGGTTCGTCGTCGATCACCAGGATCGACGCCCCCGCGAGGTCGTTGCCGTAGTCCTCTGCCACGTCAGTCGAACCGGACGCTCTCGCCGGTGGTCTGGCGCGCGGCGGTGGTGTCGTCCAGCGCCTCCAGCCCGTAGTGCGCCGCCACGCCGATCACGGCCACCGCGACAAAACCCATCACCATTGCCTTCATTTCTCAGCCTCCTCGCCGGATTGGTCGTTGGCCGATTTCAGGAAGGCGATGAGGTCGGCCCGGTCGTCCGCCCCCGCGATCACCTGCATCGGCATCTTTGAGCCGGGAATATAGTGATCCGGCCCCTGGTCAAACAGGGCATCAATGGTGTCGTCGGTCCAGACGATGTCGGCGCCGTCGAGCGTATCGGAATAGGTGTAGCCCGGCACCGTGCCCGCCCGGCGGCCGAACACGCCGTGCAGCGTCGGCCCGGCCTTGCGCGACGGGCCAGGCTCCAGCGCGTGACAGATCGAGCATTTGCGCATGAACTGCCGTTCGCCGTTCGACATTGTCCCGGCATCGCGCAGGAAGCTGCGGTCGCCACTGATGCCCGGATCGAAGGCGTCGAGTGCCTCCACCGGCCAGCCGAAGGCCACGTCGTCCAGACCGCCCGCCCAGATCCGCGCCCCGTCGTCAGAGAAGGCCAGCGCCCAGACCGGCCCTTCGCGGGTGGCGCGGAAATCGCGGATGATCTGCCACTCTGCGGTGTCGACCATCATGATGAACCCGTGCCCGTCCCCGGCGGCAAGCTGATGGGTCCCGGCGTGATAGGCCATGGCGAGGATCGGGCGGCGGTCCAGCGTGAAGTCGGCGATCTGGCCGCCCTGGTGGTCGATCACCCGCGTCACCCCGTCGACGGCGCCATAGGCGATCCAGTCGGGGGTCACGACGATCTCGTTTATGCCGAAGCCGTGGCTGACGATCTGGTCGGCGGTCTGCTCGATCAGGTCGTAGCGCAGGAGGTAGCCGTTGGAAGTCGCGGCCCAGACCCGGGCCTTGTCGTCTATGGCCACGGCGTTCACCCCGCCGGGCGCGTCGAGGAACCGGCCGTCCGTTCCGCCGGACAGCGGCCAGAGCCCGATGGTGCCGTCCCAGCTTGCGCTGGCGACGAGGCGTGCGTCGGGTGACATGGCCAGCGCCGTGACCTTGCCCTTGTGGGTGCCGAGGAGGCTGGACGTGCCGTCCTTGTCCCAGAGCCGCACGGTGAAGTCGTCCGCGCCGGAGATCACTGCGCCGTCCGGCCCGAAGGCCACCGCGTTGACCGCCGCCTCGTGACCTTCCTGCCATTCCGGCTCGCCCGCCGACCAGACGCCGACGGAGTTGTCGAAGCTGGCGGTGGCCACGCGCTCACCAGAGGCGGCGATGCCCATGATCGGTCCGCCGTGTCCCTTGAGGGTGGTGAACTCCTGCGCCCCGGCGGCCGAGGCGCAGAGGCACAGGATCGCAAGCCAGCGCATCACTCCGCCGGGGTCGCCTGTTCGGGCGCCCTGCCCTCGCGCGCGGCTTCGCGTTCCTTGACCTTCTCGTACCAGATGGAGTGGTGCTGTTCGGCCCAGTTCTCGTCCACCTGGCCGGATCCCATGGCGTCGAAGGCGCCCTCCATCCCGATCGAGCCGATGTAGATGTGGCCGATGATGATCGCCATCAGGACAAAGGCGACGATGGCGTGCCAGAGCTGGGCAAGCTGCATCTCCTCCTGCGGGGCAAGCGCCACGGGCAGCGGCTCCATGCCGAGGAGGCCGGTGATGCCGATGTCGTTCAGCAGCGTGAAGGTCTTGCCGAACAGCGGCAGGTCGAAGGGGAAGAGCAGCGACAGGCCCGACAGCGAGATCGACGCGCCGAACAGGATCACCGACCAGAAGATCAGCTTCTGGCCCGCGTTGAACTTCTTCGCCGGGGGGTGCTTGTCGCCGACGATGCCGCCCGCCTGCTTGAACCAGATGATGTCCAGCTTGTTGGGGATGTTGTGCGCGACCCACAGGATGAAGACCAGCACGATCCCCAGCATGAAGGCCCAGCTGACGTTGTTGTGGATGTACTTCGAGACGGCCAGCCAAACGGAGTTCGCGTCATGGCCCAGCACCGGGATCAGGAACTTGCGCCCGAAGAGGGTGAAGAGCCCGGTGAAGGCCAGGAGCACGAAGGACCCGGCGGTCATCCAGTGGGTGAAGCGTTCGAAGGCGTGAAAGCGGGTGACGGTCTTGCCGGTCTTGCCGCCCTCGATCCTGATGCGGCCGCGGAACAGGAAGAAGACGGCGAGGATGCCGATGGTCCCCAGCAGCAGCCAGCTACCATAGGTGCGCAGCGGGCCGTCGCGCACGGTCAGCCATCTCATGCCGCCGTCCTGCATCAGCACTTCGCCGACCGGCCGGTGCGTCGAGACGGTCACGTCCGCCTTGTTGTAGCGCAGCGCGCGCCACAGGTCCGGGTCGGACGAGGTGCCGAGCGGCGCGGTGTTCGGTGGCGGCACGGCGTCGCCGCCGATGTTCGTCGACCGGAAGTCGTCGTTGACCGGCAGGCCCTGCTGCCGCCGCAGGATGTCTTCCAGCGTCTGCGCGCCGCCGGTTTCCAGCCGGGCCGCGGCCAGTTCTGCCTCGGTCTCGTCGATGCGCGGACCCGGTGCCATCCAGAACGAGAATATCGCAATGGCCAGCAGCACGAGTATGAAGGCGACGAAGCCGCTCGAACGTTCAGTCGTCATGTCAAACCCCATCGGCCACGAAACCCCCTCCGGTCCGTGGCAAAAAGGGCGAGGCCGCGAAGGCCCCGCCGTCATGGTGCAGATGTAGGCCGGACAGGCGCCCGGCCCACGCGTGGAAAGGCGTCAGCCGCCCTTCTGGTCGTAAGCCGTGCCCCAGCCCCAGGCGCCGGAGCCGAAGCCCCGTGCGACCACGCGCTCGCGGTAGATGGCCGACACAACGTCGCCATCGCCCGCCAGCAGGGCCTTGGTGGAACACATCTCGGCGCAGATCGGCAGCTTGCCTTCCGCGATCCGGTTGCGGCCGTACTTCTGGAACTCCGCCTGGGAGTTGTTCTCTTCGGGACCACCGGCGCAGAAGGTGCACTTGTCCATCTTGCCGCGCGACCCGAAGTTGCCCGCCTGCGGATACTGCGGCGCGCCGAAGGGGCACGCGTAGAAGCAGTAGCCGCAGCCGATGCACAGGTCCTTGGAGTGCAGGACGACACCTTCTTCGTTCTGATAGAAGCAGTCGACCGGGCACACCGCCATGCAGGGCGCGTCCGAGCAGTGCATGCAGGCGACCGAGATCGAGCGTTCGCCCGGCTGGCCGTCCTGGATGGTCACCACGCGGCGACGGTTGATGCCCCACGGCACCTCGTGCTCGTTCTTGCAGGCGGTGACGCAGGCGTTGCATTCGATGCAGCGTTCGGCGTCACAGAGGAACTTCGCTCTTGCCATGTTTCTCTCTCCTTATGCCGGCATGATCTTGCAGAGGGTGGCCTTGGTCTCCTGCATCTGCGTGACGGAGTCGTAGCCGTATGTCTGCGCCGTGTTGCAGGATTCACCAAGCACGATGGGGTCCGCCCCTTCCGGGTACTTCGACCGCAGGTCCTCGCCCTGGTACCAGCCGCCGAAGTGGAATGGCATGAAGGCCACGCCTTCGCCCACCCGCTCGGTGACCATCGCCTTGACCTTGACCTTGCCGCCTTCGGGACCTTCGACCCAGACCATCGCCGCGTCACGCACACCGAGGTTGTTGGCGTCGCGCGGGTTGATCTCGACGAACATGTCCTGCTGCAGCTCGGCGAGCCACGGATTGGACCGGGTTTCGTCCCCGCCGCCCTCGTACTCGACCAGTCGGCCGGAGGTGAGGATCATCGGGTAGTCCTTGGAGAAGTCCTGCTTCTGGATCGACGCGTACATGGTCGGCAGACGGTAGAACTTCCGGTCGTCGTAGGTGGGATAGTCGGCCACCAGGTCGCGCCGGTTGGTATACAGCGCCTCGCGGTGGATCGGCACGGGATCGGGGAATTCCCAGACCACGCAGCGCGCCTTGGCGTTGCCATAGGGCGCGCAGCCGTGCTCGATCGCGACCCGCTGGATGCCGCCGGAAAGGTCGGTCTTCCAGTTGGTCTTCGGACCGGCGATCTCGTCGATCACCTTCCGCTCCTCGTCGGTCAGGTCGCTGTCCCAGCCGAGGTCCATCAGCATCTGCATGGTGAATTCGGGGTATCCGTCCTGGATCTCCGAACCCGGGTTGTAGACGCCTTCCGCCAGCAGGTTGTCGCCGTTGCGCTCCACACCGTAACGGGCCCGGAACGGCAAACCGCCGTCCTTCACCGCGAGGTCGATGTTGTAGAGGTTGGGCGAGCCGGGATGCTTGATCTCGGCGGTGCCCCAGCACGGCCACGGCAGACCGTAATAGTCGCCGTCGGCAGGTCCGCCCACCGCGCGCAGCGTGGTGCGGTCGAAGGTGTGCTGGTTCTCCATGTGGAGCTTGAGGCGTTCAGGTGTCTGGCCGGTGTAGCCGACCGTCCACATGCCGCGGTTGATCTCGCGTAGCGTGTCCTCGATGCTCGGGGTCACACCGTCATCCTCAAGCGCGATGTTGCGGAAGAGCCGGTCGTGGTAGCCGAACTTCTTGGCGAACAGGCCGATGATCTCATGGTCGGGCTTCGACTCGAAGATCGGTTTCACCACCTGCTGGCGCCACTGGATCGAGCGGTTCGACGCGGTGACCGAACCGTGGGTCTCGAACTGCGTGGCCGCCGGCAGCAGGTAGACGCCATCCGTCCGATCGTGCAGCACGGCCGTCACGGTCGGATAGGGGTCGACCACCACAAGCAGGTCCAGAAGCTCCATCGCCTTCTTCATCTCGACCATGCGGGTCTGAGAGTTCGGCGCGTGGCCCCAGAAAACCATGCCGCGGACCTTGTTGGGCTGGTCCATGTTCTCGGCGTCTTCAAGCACACCGTCGATCCAGCGCGACACCGGAATCCCGGTCTCGTACATCAGGTCCTTTTCCTTGCCGTCGGCGCCGGGCATCTTGGCGAACTGACCGTTCAGCCAGTCCCAGTCCTCGCCCCAGACGCGGGCCCAGTGCTCCCACGAGCCCTTGGCCAGGCCGTAGTAGCCCGCCAGCGTGTGCGACAGGACGCCGAGGTCCGTGGCCCCCTGCACGTTGTCGTGGCCGCGGAAGATGTTGGTGCCGCCGCCGGACACGCCCATGTTCCCCAGCGCAAGCTGAAGGATGCAGTAGGCGCGGGTGTTGTTGTTGCCCGTGGTGTGCTGGGTGCCGCCCATGCACCAGATCACGGTGCCGGGACGATTGTTCGCCAGCGTCCGCGCTACGCGCTCGAGCTGGGAGCCGGGGACGCCGGTGACGCGCTCGACCTCTTCCGGCTTCCACTTGGCCACTTCCTCGCGGATCTGGTCCATGCCCCAGACACGGGTGCGGATGAACTCGCGGTCTTCCCAGCCGTTCTCGAAGATGTGCCAGAGGATGCCCCAGACCAGCGCCACGTCGGCACCGGGGCGGAAGCGCACGTATTCGTCCGCATGGGCCGCCGTCCGGGTAAAGCGCGGATCGCAGACGATCAGCGGGGCGTTGTTCTGCTCCTTGGCGCGCAGCACGTGCAGCAGCGAGACGGGGTGCGCCTCGGCCGGGTTGCCGCCGATGATGAAGATCGCCTTGGAGTTATGGATGTCGTTGTAGGAGTTCGTCATCGCGCCGTAGCCCCAGGTGTTGGCAACACCTGCAACCGTGGTCGAGTGACAGATCCGCGCCTGGTGGTCGACGTTGTTCGTCCCCCAATAGCGCGCGAACTTCTGGAACAGGTAGGACTGTTCGTTGCTGTGCTTCGCCGAGCCCAGCCAGTAGACGGAATCCGGGCCGCTTTCCTCGCGGATCGCCATCATCTGGTCGCCGATCTCGTTGATCGCGTCTTCCCAGCTGATGCGGACCCACTCTCCCCCGACCTTCTTCATCGGGTACTTGAGGCGGCGTTCGCCATGGGTGTGCTCGCGCACGGAGGCGCCCTTCGCGCAGTGGGACCCGAGGTTGAACGGGCTGTCCCAGCCGGGCTCCTGCCCGATCCAGACGCCGTCCGACACCTCTGCCATGACGGTGCAACCGACCGAGCAATGGGTGCACACGGTTTTCTTCAGGTCCACCTTGCCGGTGGCAGCGGTCTGCGCACTGGCCTGCTGGACGGTTCCTCCGGTCGCTGCAATCGCGGCAAGGCCGCCGATCGCCAGACCGGACCCGCGGAGGAATCCGCGCCGGTCAACCGAGGTCTTGGCAACCTCGGACAGGATCGAAGTCCGCTGGGGGCGTCGCGCAACCCCGTTGGTCTTTTTCCTAAGCATGTGTCTCTCTCCCTCAACGCACCTCGCGGTGCGAAAGACAGTGCCCGGCGCACAGGCGCAGAGCGGTGAAGGCGGAACGGTCGGGCCTCACGCAACCAGTTGTTCCACCAGCGGGGTGCCACGCCCGGGCGGGGCGTCAGCGGGGCGCTCGGCCAAGGGCCTGTGCGCGGGCGCGGATCAGAACCGCGCGGTGTCGAAGTAGGCGCGGGTGTGCACCGTGTCCTGCATCCGGTTGGACGACAGGTCCGGCTCCGCGGCTTCGGCCTGCGTACCGGCTGTGGCGACGGCCACGGCGGCGGCGGGCGCGGCGGTCCCGGCCAGCTTCAGGAAGTCGCGCCGGGACGCTTCTTTCTCTGACATGTCTTTCTCCTCTGTTGGTTCCGGCGCGTCCCCCGCGCCGCTCGTTTGACGGGACCCGAAGGCCCCGCCGGCTCAGCCGAGACGGAAGGCTTCCGCCTCGATTTCCATGAAGGTGCGCCCGATGGTGCCCACCGGCGCGTAGAACACCGATCCCTTGGCGTTCTCGAGGTCACTGAAGAAGTGCCCGGCCCAGGATGCGATGTGCTTGTTGAAGAAGGTCTTCTGCGCCTCCAGCGACGCGGGCGAGCTGAAGCGTCCGACGATCAGAGCGCCCATCATCTCCATCAGGCTGGCGATGTTGTCCTCCGGCTCGAACACGTTTTCCGCGCGGGCCAGCCCGTGCGCCGTCATGTCCTGCCGCAGCAGGGCCAGCGGCTTCTCGTTCAGGAAGCCGGTCATGTAATAGGAGGCATAGGGCAGCAGCTCACCGCGCCCGAGGCCGATGAACAGCTTGTTGTATTCGGTCACGACGCTGCGGGGCTTCGTCACCTTCGCCATCTTGGCCAAAGTGGAGATCGCCTCCCCCAGCGGCGTCGCATCGCCGGACAGCGACGCGGTCTGCGCCAGCAGCATCTCGTCCGGCGGCCCGGAGAGGATGACCCCGAGGAAATTGTAGAGGTCCGCGCGCAGGCGGTCCTCTTCGGCGATCTTCGGTGCGGGTGCTGCGGTCATGCCTGTCCTTCCGTCTCTGCGAACACGAAACGCATCCGCCGCGTTGTGGCGGGCACGGCGTCTTCGCTGTCGTGTGTTTCCGTCTCGGTCGCCACCTCCGCGGCGTCGTCTTCCGGCTCTGCAATGGCAAGTTGCGTCGGCGGATCCGGCAAGGGTGCGGGCTCTCGGACCGACACCAGCTCCGGCGCGGGCGTGTCGTCCTCTTCGGCATCGTCGGCGGCGCCCTCCGCTTCGGCGAGCTTCGCCGCCTTGGCGTCCGCCTCCTTCGCGGCCTCGGTCACCTTGTCGAACATGCCCTTGCCGACCTTGTAGGCCGTCTTCATGTCCGGCACGCAGCGCGCGGCGTCGGTGTAATCCTCGCCGTAATCCACCAGCCCGTCGAGGTTCGCGAGAACCGGGTTGGTGCGCCACAGCTTGCGCAGCGCCCGTGCCTTCAGCCGCTGCGGCAGCGCGGACTTCATGAAAGCGCGCACCTGCTCCGCGGTTTCGAGATCCTCCGGCATGGGCTGTCCGGCCTCGGCCAGAAGCTCCTCGTCGGTCTTCTCCGCCAGTGCCTGTTCCTCGGCGGCCCGTTCGGCGGCAAGGCGCGCCTCTTCCTCGGCGCGAGCCTCGGCAGCAACAGCGGCACGGCGCTTGTCCCAGAAACCGCTCATGACAGATCCCCGCGCCCGCGGACGGACAACCGGCGCCCACTTGTCCTGCACGCACTCATTGCAACCGCCTCCGCTTCAGCGCCGGAGAGGCGTAGATGTCGCCCGGCTTTGCCACTCGCGCATCGCCGATCCCGTCCTCGACCAGATCAATCCGCTTCTTGTCGCGCTTGCGCTTCACGAAGACCTCTTCCTGGTGGTGCGCCTCGATGAACTCGCGAACCCAGGCGACCAGCCCGTGCGGCATCGGCACCTTCTCAACCAGCTCGTTGCCGCTGTCGGTGTAATCCTGCGCTTCGAAGGGGGAGGCCGTGACCTTCAGCACCTCGTAGGGATGCGGGCCGTCGTTAGTTTCGCGCATCACGACGTAAAGGCTCGGCACCTCGTCGCTGATCGCCTGAAGGTAGGCTTCGGTTTCGGCGCCGTGCAGTTCCAGAACCGGGGTCGCGGCGTGGTACTCCACCGCCTCGCCTTCGCGGCGCATTTCCTTCCACTCCGCCGGGCCGGCCCCGGGCAGCACGGCGGCTGCCGTCCAGTGCCACTTTGCCCAACGCGTCACACCCGGAGTCCGTCTCAGGACGACCCCGACCGGCATCGTTCGGTAGGCATTCGGATTGTGGATCACTCTGAAATCTCCCTGCCCCAACCTTTGCGCAGCTTCGCAGACCGGTGAAGCGTTTTCGTGCACGACGGTATCCCAAACCCCCGTCCCGGTCATTTTGACCAGCCCCCGCGGTGGCCCCGAACGCCCTTGGCCAACTAGTCCATCTTGACTGTTTTCATCGGGAAAGAGGCGCTCCGCGACCGCGCGAATCACCCCGCGGGAATCGCGGCCAAAGGCGCCCTGCCCTGCCCCGATGCGCGCCGGGAAAACGGTTGTGGGCGCCTCCGAATCATGTGTAGCTACCGGCTGCGGCGACGTTCGGAACGGCCTGAATCCGGCCCCCGCCACGGGAGGAACACCATGATCAAGTCCTTGATTACATGCGATTGTCTCGGCTCGCAGAAGATCGACGCAGAGGCTCTGTCGCGCACCACCGGGCTGGACGTCCGCCCCCCCTGTTCGGCGCTCTGCACGAAGGAGCTGCCCCGCGCCGCAGAGGCCTTGACGCAGGGTGACACAATTTTCTGCTGCACCCAGGAGGCCCGGGTTTTCGAGGCCCTCGCAGAGGACATGGACCTCCCCGCGCCCCCAACCCTCGACCTGCGCGACCGGGCGGGGTGGAGCGCCGATCCGGCCTCCAAGGTGGCCAAAATGTCCGCGCTGGTGGCCGAGGCGATGCTGCCCGCCGCGCCGGAAAAGACCATCGACGTGATTTCCGAAGGGGTGTGCCTGATCGTCGGCCCGGCAGAGGCCGCGCTGGCCGCCGCCGAACAGCTCAGGGATCACCTTGGCGTCACCGTCCTGCTGCCGCCCGGCGCGGACATCCCCGACACCCGCGCCTTCGACGTCATCACCGGCCGGCTGCGTCGCGCCAAGGGCGCGCTCGGCCAGTTCGAGGTGGTGATCGACGCGCTGCGCATGGTCGAGCCCGGCGGGCGCGGCGGCTTCACCCTGACGGAGCCGCGCGACGGCGGCGCCTCCCAGTGCGATATCCTCCTGGATCTTCGGGGCGACACGCCCCTCTTCCCGGCGCACGAAAAGCGCGAGGGCTACCTGCGCGCCGATCCGAACCACGCCGCCGCCGTCTCTGCCGCGATCCTCGCCGCGTCCCACCTGACCGGCACCTTCGAGAAGACGATGCACGTCCGGATGGAGCCGCTGCTTTGCGCCCATTCCCGGGCCGAGCAGACCGGCTGCACCCGCTGCCTCGACCTCTGCCCCACGGGCGCGATCACGCCGGACGGCGAACATGTCTCCGTCGACCCGCTGATCTGCGCGGGCTGCGGCGCCTGTTCGGCGGTCTGCCCTTCCGGCGCGATCAGCTACGACGCCCCGCCGGTGGACCTGACCATGCGCCGGGTGCAGACGCTGGCGAAGACCTTCCTCGACGCGGGTGGCGCCGCGCCGCGCCTGCTGGTCCACGACGACAACGGGGCCGAGATGATCCGCCTCGCCTCGCGCCATCACACCGGCCTGCCCGCCGACGTGATCCCGCTGGAATTGCCGAAGGTCGGCGCCTTCGGCCATGCAGAGATCGTCGCGGCGTTGGCAGCCGGGTTCGCCTCCGTCGCGCTGCTGCCGGGACCGAATGCTGACATGGACGCAATCGGCCCGCAGGTCGAATTGGCCCGCGCCATCGGCGGCGCCACCCGCGTGACGGTGATCGACACGCCCGACCCCGAAGCGCTCTCCGACACGCTCTACGGCGCCGAGGCGCCTCAGCCGCTCGACACCGCGAACGTCAGGCCCATGGGCACCCGCCGCCAGATCACCCGGCAGGCGGCGCGGGCGCTGAACCCGGTGGCCGAGGTCCTGCCCCTGCCCGAGGGCGCGCCCTACGGGGCCGTTCTGGTGGATCAGGACGCCTGCACGCTCTGCCTGTCCTGCGTGTCGCTCTGCCCTTCGGGCGCGCTTGGCGACAACCCCGACCGGCCGGAGCTGCGCTTCCAGGAGGACGCCTGCCTGCAATGCGGTCTCTGCGCCAACGTCTGCCCGGAGGCAGCGATCAGCCTTCAGCCGCAGCTCGACCTGACGCCCGCGGCCCTGACGCAGCGCATCTTGAAGGAAGAGGAGCCCTTCGCCTGCATCGAATGCGGCAAGCTCTTCGGGGTGAAGTCGACGGTGGAGAAGATCACCGAAAAGCTGCAGTCGCATTCCATGTTCGCGGGCGACCGGCTGCGCATGGTCCAGATGTGCGACGACTGCCGGATCAACGCGCAGTATCACTCCGACGACAACCCCTTCGCCAGCAAGCCGCGCCCGCGTCCGCGCACCACCGAGGACTACCTGTCAAAGCGGCGCGACCACTGATGTCAGCGGAAATCCAGCGGTGCGCCGAGGTCGGCGGCCTCCATCGCCGCGACATAGGCCAGCACCGCATCGACCTCGTCCAGTGTCATCTCCATGGGGACGATCGGGCTGGGCCGTGCCTCGTCGAACGGCGGCGAGACGCCCTCGATCTGGGTAAAGGCTGGGTGCGGGTTCAACGCGTAGAACCCCATGAATCGGTCGACCCAGTCCGGGAAGGCGCGCATGACCATGAAGCTGGGGGTGGAGCCGATGCTGCGCAGCGCGCCACCCTCTTCGACGGCGTGGCAGCGCCCGCATTTCAGGCGCGAGACCTCAAGCCCCAGCGCGGCGTCGCCGTCTGGGACGAAGGCCGCGACCTCGCGCTCCTTCGGCTTGGGCAGGGTGAACAGCGCCTCGCCTTCCGGCGCGTAGGAGGTGACGGTGTTGCGCCCGACCTCGCCGGTCAGCCAGTCCGCCAGCTTCGCCGTCCACTCCGTCTGATCGGTGACCTGCATGGACCAGACCGCGCCCGCGCCTTCGAACAGCGGCGTGCCGTCCTCGCCCAGAACCATCTGCGCGACGGCCGGGTCATCCACCACCTCCACCTGCACCTGCGTCTTCAGCCTGAAGCGCGGCAGGATGTAGTCCAGCAGACCGGAGGCCACCAGCGGCTCCGGCGCGAACAGACGAACGGCACGATCCTGTGCGACCGCCTTGAAGGGCAGCACGGCAAGGGCCAGTATCAGCAACCAGACACGCATGCCGTCCAGCCTATGGGCCGGGCGTGCCATGCGTCAACATCTCAGGGAGCGATCCAATGAGCGACGATTTCAACATGTCGATGCGCAAGTTCCTCAAGCAGGTCGGCGTGACCTCGCAACAGGCCATTGAAGGGGCGATGCGCGACGCCGAAACCGCCGGAAAGTCCTTTCCGGTCAAGGCAGTCATCACAATCCCCGAGCTTGGCCTGACCCATGAGGTCACCGGCGAGATCAAGGGTCAGGAGTAAACCTTGGCATCGCGTGAAGAGATCCTCGAGATCCTGAAGACCGTCTCCGCGCCCTCGGGCGAGGACATCGTGGCCGCCGGCGTCGTCCGTGCGCTCGGCGTGGCCGACAGCGGCGTGCGCTTCGTGCTGGAGGTCCCGCCCGGACAGGCCGACAAGTGGCAGCCGGTCAAGACGAAGGCCGAAGAGGCGCTGGCCGCCGCCGGCGTGGGCAACGTCAACATCGCGGTGACCGCAGACGCCCCGCCGCCCGGCCTCGGCGCCAAGCCGAAACCGAAGCCGCAGGGCCCGCAGAAGATCCCCGGCGTCGATCACCTGATCGCCATCGCCTCCGGCAAGGGCGGCGTGGGCAAGTCCACGGTTTCCGCCAACCTCGCCTGCGCGCTGGCGCAGCAGGGCAAGCGCGTGGGCCTGCTGGACGCCGACGTCTACGGCCCGTCGCAGCCGAGGATGCTGGGGGTCTCCGGCCGCCCCGCCTCGCCCGACGGCAAGACGATCCTGCCGCTGCGCAACCACGGCGTCACGATGATGTCCATCGGCCTGATGACCAACGAGGACCAGGCGGTGGTCTGGCGCGGTCCGATGCTGATGGGCGCGCTGCAGCAGATGATGATGCAGGTGCAATGGGGGGCGCTCGACGTGCTGATCGTCGACCTGCCGCCCGGCACCGGCGACGTGCAGATGACGCTGGCACAGAAGGCGCAGGTGGACGGTGCAGTCATCGTCTCCACCCCGCAGGACGTGGCGCTTCTGGACGCGCGCAAGGGCATCGACATGTTCAAACAGCTGAACGTCCCGATCCTCGGGATGATCGAGAACATGTCGACGCACATCTGCTCCAAGTGCGGGCACGAGGAACACGTCTTCGGCCATGGCGGCGTCGCGGCAGAGGCGGCAAAGCTGGGCGTGCCCCTGCTGGCAGAGATCCCGCTGGACCTGCAGATCCGGCTGGCGTCGGACGGCGGCGCGCCCATCGTGGTCAGCCAGCCCGACAGCCCGCAGGCGCAGGCCTTCCACGCGGTCGCGACCGCGCTCATCAAGGGCGCGCTGGCATGAGCGACCTCGCCTTCCCCCCGGCCATGTTCGGCGAGAAGGTCGACGGCGACCCGGCAGAGACGGCGATCCTGCGGGCGATCCAGGGGGTGGATGCGGGCCTCATCACCTACCGCATCGCCTCGGACCAGGTGGGGGCCGCGCTGGTCTTTGCCCCCGAGGTGCCGCTGGCGCAGGCGATGACCATGCTGCCCCTGTGCGGCGTGGGTTTCCAGAACGCGCTTGGCGCCTTGGCGCCGCCCGAAGTGGCCGTGCACCTGGGCTGGAACGGCGGGCTGCGGGTCAACGGCGCACTCTGCGGCCAGATGCGGGCCTTCGCGTCTTCCACCGATTCGGAGGCCGTGCCCGACTGGCTGGTGATCGCCTGGCAGCTCATCCTGCTGCCGCTGACGGAGGACACTGGGACGGACCCGGACCGCACCGCGCTTTACGCCGAAGGCTGCGCCGACGTCGATCCCGGGATGCTGGTCGAGGCATGGGCCCGCCACACCCTCAACTGGATCGCCAAGTGGGAAGACGCGGGCCCCCGCGCGCTGGCCGCCGAATGGCGCGGGCTGGCGCATGGCGTTGGCGACGACACGGCGCAGGACGGCCGCAAGGGCACCTTCCTCGGCGTCGACGAACACTTCGGGATGCTCCTGCGCGACGCGGATGGCACCCACCTGATCCCGCTCACCACCCTGCTGGAGGACACGCCATGAACCTCGCCCGCGCGATCCACGTGGACGAAAGCGACCAGTACGTCTTTGCCAACCCGGCGCGCACCGGGGAATGGTGCATCTCCGGCGGGTTCGAGTTCTCCGACTGGACGGAGGGCGACCTCACCGGCAAGCAGCGTCAGGCCTTCGCCAACGGCTGGCTGGGGCTGGAAACCGGTGGGCGCGTCACCTTCGTCGCCGTCACCCCCGTCACGCCCGAAGAGGTCGCCGACCTCGAAGTGAAGCTGGCGCAGCATTTCGTCACCTACTACGGCGCGCCTTCGGTCGATGCCGCCCGCCCCGTCGCCCGCGAAGAGATCTTCCACATGGCCGACCTCTGCGAGGAACACGCGCCCAACACCCTGCTGACCGTCATGCGCGACCTGACCGAGGCCGGCGTGCGCGAGGTTTTCCGTGTGATCGATCCGGAGGATGCCGACCTCGACCAGTTCGCCGTGCACGGCTCGCTGGACGAGTGACCGGGACGGCCGCACCCCGGCGCAGCCCGCTGCGTTCCATCCGGGTGCGGCTGCTGTTCCTTGCGCTGGCGCCGCTGGTTATCCTGACGCCCCTCCTGCTGCTGGTGGGCATGACCCGCTGGACGGCGGACTATGACAAGGTGCTGATCGCAAACGTCGAATCCGACCTGCGCATCGCCGAGCAATACCTTGCCCGGATCATGACCACCACCGGCGAGGACCTGTCCGGCGTGGCAGGCAGCGTCGGTTTCGCCGAAGAGCTCGACGCCTCCGAGGCCGCTTTGCAGGCCTATCTCGACGACACGCGGCGGGCGCTCGGGCTCGACATCCTCTATTACCTGCCGGGCGGGCAGACGTCGGACTGGCCGGTGATCGACAGCGCGCTGAAGGGCACGCCCGCCACCGCCATCGACCTCTTCGACGCCGGGACGCTCACCGCCTTCTCGCCCGATCTGGCCGCCCGCGCCCGGATCGAGCTGATCCCGACCCGCGCCGCCGTGCCCACCGACCGCACGGTGGAGGACCGCGGCATGGTCGTGCACGCCGCGACGCCCGTCCGCCTGCCCGGCCATGACGGCGCGCTGGTGGGCGGCATCCTCCTGAACCGCAACCTGCAGTTCATCGACACGATCAACGCGCTGGTCTACCTGAACGCCGTCACCGGCGGCGACCGGCAGGGCACCGCGACGCTGTTCCTCGACGATGTGAGGGTTTCGACCAACGTGCGCCTGTTCGAGGACGTGCGCGCGCTTGGCACGCGGGTCTCTGCCGTGGTGCGCAGGCAGGTGCTGGACGAGCAGGAGACATGGCTCGACCGGGCCTTCGTCGTCAACGACTGGTACATCTCCGGCTACCTGCCGCTGCACGACAGTTTCGGCGAGGCGGTGGGCATGCTCTACGTCGGTTTCCTCGAAGCGCCCTTCACCCATGCCAAGCGCACCGCCTTCGTCATCATGCTGGCCGCCTTCGCCGCCGTGGTGCTGCTGTCCGCGCCCCTGTTCCTGTGGCTGGCCAAGGGCGTCTTCGACCCGCTGGAACAGATGACCCGGACCATGCGGCGCGTGCAGGACGGCGACCTGTCCGCCCGCAATGCCGTGCCCCGCTCCGGGGACGAGATCGGACAGGTGGCGGGACACCTCGACGACCTTCTCGACCAGGTACAGGAGCGCGACACACAGCTGCGCGCATGGGCGTCCGAGCTGAACCAGAGGGTCGAGGAACGCACCGCCGAACTGCGCGAGGCCAACGCCAAGCTGGAAGACACCTGGCGGCAGCTGGTGATGAGCGAAAAGCTCGCCTCCATCGGCGAGATCACCGCCGGCGTCGCGCATGAGATCAACAACCCGGTGGCGGTCATCCAGGGCAACCTCGACGTGCTGCGCGAGACGCTGGGCGAGGCCGCCCAACCCGTCCAGACAGAGATCGACCTGATCGACGGGCAGGTCGCGCGGATCAACGCCATCGTCGGCAAGCTGCTGCAATTCGCCCGGCCCGACGACTTCTCGGTGACGGAACGCGCGGTGGACCTTGCCCCGGTGGTGCGCGACTGTCTCGTGCTGGTGGAACACGTCCTGACCCGAGCCGACATCCGCGTCGAGACCGCGCTGGCAGAGGCCCCCCGCGTGGCCATCGGGGCTGGCGAGATGCAGCAGGTGGTCATCAACCTCGTGGTGAATTCCGTGCACGCGATGGAGCACAGCGGCACGATCTTCCTGACGCTGGACGCAGAGGACCGCAACGGCCGCCCGGGCGCGGCGCTCAGGGTGCGCGACACCGGGCCGGGCGTGCCGGAGAAGCTGCTTGATACCGTGTTCGACCCCTTCTTCACCACCAAGCAGGCGGAGGGCACGGGTCTGGGTCTGTCGATCTCGCAGACGCTGATCCAGCGCGCCGGGGGGCGGATCAGCTATCGCAACCCGCCGGAAGGCGGCGCGGAGTTCCTCGTCTGGCTGCCCGCCTCGGGCGAGACCTGAGTCCCCGCCGGACCGGGTCCGGCAGCGGGGGTATTGAATAAATGACTTCCGGAATCCGTTCGCGTGCCCATATGCTGGTGACGACTGGTAATGTCATTGAAAATGGACAGCCCGCCCGCAGCCGGTTTTGACGTTGCACCATGGGTTGTCTAAGGTACTATCACTTTGGATTAAATCAGGTTCGAACGATGGCTTTGAAACAAGATTCCCGCATGGGGAAGTTGTCGACCGCGCTCGGCAAGGACGTATTGGTCCTCCAGCGGTTCGAAGGTTTGGACCGGATGAACGGGCTCTTCGAATACCATGTGGCATGTCTGTCCGAAAACGAGGACATCAATTTCGATGACCTGCTGGGCACCAACGCCACGGTAACGCTCAAGTCCCAGGACGACTCCGACAAGTTCTTCAGCGGTCTGGTGACCGAGGCGCGCTGGCTGGGCGCCGGCGACAACGGCATCCGGTACGAGCTGACGCTGAAGCCGTGGTTCTGGCTGGCGACCCTGCGGCGCAACCAGCGGATCTTTCACGAGAAGACCGTGATCGAGATCCTCCAGGAGTTGCTGAGCCCCTACGGGACATTGACGGTGAACACCCAGGGCTCCTACCCGACGCTGGAATACACCGTCCAGTTCAACGAAAGCGACTTCGACTTTGCCGTGCGGATGATGGAACGCCACGGCATCAGCTACTTCTTCAAGATGAGCGACGGCAACCACGACATGGTGCTGACCGATTCCGTCGAAAGCCACGACGTGCTGGGCAGCTTCCCGGTCAAGCCCTACGTCGGCCACCATCAGGAAGACACCGAACACCTGTGGGAATGGCGCCCGGAACGCCGGATGACCACCGGCGCCATCCGAATGACCGATTACAATTTCAAGACGCCCACCACCGTGATGGAGAAGGACCAGACCGGCAGCGCCGCCTATGCGCACGGGCAGATCGAAAGCTTCGACTGGCCGGGCGACTACCTCGATCCCGGCCGCGGCGGCGAGATGGTCTCGCTCGGGCTCGACCGGGCGCAGGGCCACGACAAGCGGTACGAGGCGATGGGCGACATCGTGGGCCTCGTCTCCGGCCTGAAGATCACCGTTTCGGGCGACAGTTCCGAGGTGCCGGGCAAGGGCGACGAATATCTCTGCCTTGTCGCGCACCATTCCTACACCTCCGACAACTACGGCTCGGGCGGCACCTCCGGCGACGGGTTCGCCTTTACCGCGCGCTACGTGATGATGCCGGTGACCTCCCCGCTGATCCCCGAGAAAAAGAGCCGTCGCGCAGATGTGCGCGGGCCGATGACCGCGCTCGTCGTGGGCGCCGAGGGCGAAGAGATCGATTGCGACGAATACGGCCGCATCCTCGTCCGCTTCCCCTGGGACCTCAGCGACGCGCGCTCCATGCGTTGCCGCGTGTCGCAAAACTGGGGCGGCGGAAGCTGGGGCGGCATGATTATCCCGCGCATCGGCATGGAGGTGGTCGTCGAATTCCTCGACGGCGACCCGGACAAGCCGCTGGTGACGGGCTGCGTCTACAATGGCAAGAACATGGTCGCCTACCCCCTGCCCGCCCACAAGACGAAATCGGTCTTCCGAACCGACAGCCACAAGGCTACCGGCTTTAACGAGATGGTCTTCGAAGACGAGCCGGGCCAGGAGAACATCGCCTTCAAGGCGCAGCAGGACTGGTCGCGGCTGGTGCTCAACGACTCGATCAGCCGGGTGAAACGGCACGACATCGAGAGCGTCGGCATGAACAAGATGGTCGAGGTCGGCAACAACCTGAAGATGGAGGCCGGCGGCTCGGTCAACATCTCCTCGGGCGGCACCGGCCCCAACATCAAGAACCTGCTGGGCGGCATCGGCGGCCTGATGGGCAAGTCGCAGTCGCTGGTGAAGAAGGGCGCGTCCGAAGGCGGCGGCTCGTCCGGCGGCGACTTGGGCAAGTTCGCTAGCACCATCGGCGCAAAGGACCTCGGTTTCATCTCCGGCGACGGCGGGGCCGGACGGACGGGGATGCACGGCGCCGACGAGGAAGGCAAGGACGCCAACCACAAGCTGCGCGAGGACGGCTCCAAGTACGGCGAAAGCGGTTATTCCCTGTTCAAGAGCCCGGGCGTGGTCAACACCTTCGCATCGAACTTCCGCTCGGACACCACCGGGGTCGCGTCTGTGGAGTCGGTCGGCCTGACCAAGATCCTGAACGTCGGCGGCGCGGTGAAGGAGCAGGTCGGCAAGAAGATGACCACCGATGTCGGCGAGGACATCGAGATGACCTCCGGCAAGTCCATCCTGAACAAGACGATGAAGCACACGCTGATCGCCACGCAGAAGTTCACCATCGCCGCGCCCGGCGCCACGATCGAGATGGACGCCTCCGGCATCACCATCAAGGCGTTCAGCATGAAGGTGCAGTGCCCCTCGGTGGACTTCAACATGGGCGCGCCCAGCCAGGCGACGGTGTTGCAGGCGCCCCAGGCCTTCTGCGAAGAATGCCAGGGCACGGCAGGGGGTGATTGATGAACGAAGTGGTCACGCACATGTCGGACCCGGCAGCCAGCGCGGACGAGGCGCTGGCCCTTGCGCTGGAAAAGGCCTGCGGTCCGGACCAGGTTGCCTATCTGCTGGTCGACGCCAGCAAGTCGCCCGCGACACAGTTCATCATCGAGACCATGACCGACGACGCGCTGTGCCTGTTCGACGGACAGGCCTTCGAGGATCTGGCCGCCTATGCCCCGTGGCTGGTGCCGTTGAACGGCTCCGGCCGGCGGGTGTTCGACTGGTTCATGGAGGAAGGCTGGAACAAGGACTGGGGCCTGTTCCTGATCGCGGGGCCGGAGGCGAAGAAGGTGAAGACTTCGCTCAAGCGTTCCCTGCGGGTCAAGACGGAGGACGACAAGGAACTGTTCTTCAAGTTCTACCGTCCCAGCGTCTTCAACACCTACCTGCCCGCCATGGAGCCGGAGCAATGCGCCTACGTGCTGCGTGACCTGTCGCAGGTCTGGGCCGAGGATTCCGACAATCCCAACCTCGTGCACCGCTATGCCATCCGCGAAGGCACCCTGCGCCGTGCCGACCTGAGCCTGACTGTCGCCGAGGATGCCTGATGCCACCGCGGCTCACTCTGAACCTCAGTCAGCGGTCGGCGCCGCTCAATGACGACCGGGCCTTCGCCAGGGCCTACGTCGACGAGGTGATGAAGACCCACCTGCCCCAGGACTACTGGTCGCTCTCGCCCGAGGGCCGGATGGAGATGACAATGAACGGCCGCCGCTACGCGCGGCATTTCGGCATCCGGGACGTCCCCTCGCAGATGATGTTCATCACGCTGATGTGGGAGGTAGGGGCAAATTTCTTCATGTTTTCAGGGTTTAAGGAGATCGCGGTCAGCGCGGTCGAAGGCCCTGCCAAGATAGACGCCTTCTTCGAGGTCGACAGCGACCTCGCAGCCGAGGCGATCATGAATGCGGATCCCAGGTACTGGTATCCGGAGATGGCCGGGATCACCGGCCTGAACGGATGAAGCACCTGATGTGAGCCCGGCGTCATGAGCAAGTACCTGAAGGACGAAGGCGTCGATCCGGAGGCCGTGCGCGCCCAGCACAAGCAGGTCGACGACATGTACAAGGACATCGCGACCGAGATCGGCTTTGCCGTCGGCGGCGCGATCCCCGGTGCCGGCATCGCGGTCGACGCGGCCTCGGCGGTGCGCTCGGCGTGGCAGGGCGACTGGTTCGGCGCGGCGGTCGACGTCTTCGGCATGATCCCCGGCTGGGGGGATGCCGCGAAGGCGGCCAAGGTCACCGACAAGGTCAACACCATCCGCCGCACCATCGACGTTGCACGGACCGGGCTGAAGGCATCCTACCGGCAGACCAAGCAGGCGGCGGCGAAATACTGGGACGACGTCGTCAAGAAGCAGAAGGCGGCCTACGAGGCCGCGGCCAAGAAGTGCAACGGCACGAAGGAATGCCTCGAGAAGCTCGAGAAGATGAAATACCCGCCGCATTACGACCAGGTGCCGACCAACGGCACATGGACCAGCGGCAGCAAGGGCGACGGCTGGTTCCAGCCCGCCGACGCCTCGAAGCCCCCGATCAAGTACACTAACGGCTTTCCGGACCTCTCGCCGCATTCGAAGGGCAACGTCGACATCCCGATGAAGGGCAACCATTCGTCGGATTTCACCAATGCCGACAAGGCGATGCGCGAACAGCTGGGCGACGACAACTGGACCCGGCCCGAAGGCTACACTTGGCACCACCACGAAAACGGCACGACGATGCAGCTTGTGCCGCAGGACATCCATTCGACCAGCAAGGGCGGCTACGCCACGCACACCGGCGGCGCCGCGCTTTACAAGGGCAGCCACCAGTCCGAATTCTAACCCCCGCAGACAGGGGCAAGGGAGACCGCCATGCCACAAGATCCGATCATCGCCCCCGAAGGCAGCGCCTGGCCTGACGAAGCCGCGCTGGCCGACGCCGTGGCAGAGCTGGAGGCCGCGCTCGGCACCACCCTGCCCGAGCCCTACCGCAGCTTCCTGCTGACCTATGGCGGCGGCGCGCCCTACCCGCTGATCTTCGATTACGCCCCCGATGAGGACGATCCCGAACGCTTCCTCGACCGGCTGAACCGCCCGGCCCGCGTGCAGGAACTGGCCACCGGCAAGACCTTCGGCGACGGCACCCCGCAGGGCTTCGCCGCCATCGGCGAGGACCCCGGCGGGCTGATCGTGCTCCTGTCGCTGCATCCGGGCGACTTCGGCGCGATCTACGCTTGGTCCGCCACCGCAGAACCCTGGGGTGGCCCGAACAACTCCCCTGACATGCTGGTGCCCCTGGGGGCCGATTTCGGCGCTTTCATGGCCTCGCTCTACGAAACCGAGGACCTCATGGGCTACGAACACTGGAGCACGCCGCAGCGCCGCGCCCTGCAGCGGGACCTCGTGCTGCCATGATCCCCGAAATGCTCGCCCTGACCTTCCCGGAGAACTGGCCGCCGACGCTGACTCTTGCGTCTCTGCCGGGTGTCTCCGTGACCCTGTCGGACGGCGATGCAGAGACACTGGGCAGCCAGTCGGCGCTGTTCCGGGAGATTTACGGCGACACCCGGCAGATCGGGTTCAGCCCGGGCTTCGAGAAGGCTATCGCAAAGGCGCTGGATGAGTTCCCCGAAGGCGTGATGCCCCGCATCGGCATGTGCAGCTGGAAAGCCTCCACCGTAGTGCACGCGCCCTGCCGCAGCGTGGCCGATGTGATGCGCGTCATTACTGCCAACGACCCGCGCGTCGCGCAGGCGATATTCGACCACCGCATCAGCAAGCGCCCCATCGTCCTGCACCTGCGCGCCTGGCGCGACATTCCCGACTGGGCCGAATTCCGGCTGTTTGTAAAGCGCCGCCGCCTTGTCGGCGTGTCGCAGTACGCCTGGCAGCAGACCTTTCCCCAGATCGCCACACAGCACGCGGCCATCGTGACGGCTGTCAACGCGCTGCTCAGGGACATATGGGACGACCTTCACATGGACGACGTGGTGATCGACGTCTGCGTCCTGCCGGAAGGCGACGCGCTGAAGGCCTGGCTGATCGAGCTGAACCCCTTCGACCGTCGCTCCGATCCCTGTCTCTACCGCTGGGAAAACGGCGGAGACTTCGACGGCGGTTTCAGGTACAATAGACACCAAGGCGCGGCGGCCTTTCACGGGGCGCCGCACAACGGATCCGCGTCCGGGTCGTATTCCGGACCTGCATAAGGGCCGTGCCCCGGGTATTACGAAGAGGCTATTGAAAGAAAGGATTTCAGAATGGGACAACCGATTTGCTGTCTCGGCGACATGCACACCTGCAACATCACCATTCCGGCCAGCCCGGTCAGCCCCGCGATCAAGCACCTCGGCGGGCCGGTCGTCCAGCCGGGCCAGTTCCACGTCCGCGTGATGGGGCGCCCGGTGGCCGTCGTGACAGGTCAGACGATCTGCATGAACCTCATCATCCCGCCCGGCGCGCCGCCGGTGCCGACGCCCGACCCGATGGTCAAGGGATCGATGATGGTGCGGATCAACAACCTGCCGGTGATGCGGATCACCGACCTCTGTTCCCACGGCGGGCAGATGTCGACCGGCAACCCCATGGTCAAGATCGCCATGTGACCGGTCCGGGCGGCGGTTGACAGCTGTCAACCAACCCGGTCAACCTGCCTGCGCCGGCCGTCCTGGCCGGCGTTTGATTGAAAGGGGTTCGTATCCATGTCCTTGCGCACATTCGCCTGTATCGCCGCCTTTGCCTGCCCGTCGCTCTCCGCGCCCGTAAGCGCGCAGGAGGATGTCGCCAAAGGCCAGAAATTCGGCGCGTGGACGGTGTCCTGCGAGGCGCTCGGCAAGAACCGCACCACCTGCATTTTGACCCAGACCCTGAGCCGCGACACCGACAATGCCTTCATCGCGCAGATGATGGCCTTCTGGTCGTCGGACGGCAGCCAGCGCTTCATCGCTGCGCGCGTGCCCATGGGCGCCTACCTGCCCTCCGGCTTTGCGATAAGGGCCGAGGACTCCGACGAGGCGATCCCCTTCGTCTGGCAGTCCTGCTTTGGCGACGTCTGCGAGGCCATGCGCCAGGTCGACGGCGAAGAGATCGACACCGTCGCGCTGGAGAAGGGCACCGTGCTGGGCAGCTTCCGCCCCCGGCTGGGGATGGAGCCGTTCGTCTTCCGCTTCTCGATGGAAGGGCTGGACGCCGGGCTCGAGGCGCTGCGCCCCGCTGCCGCGGAGTGACCGGAGGCAGTTGACGGCTGTCAACCTCACGCCGCCCGCCGTCCACCGCCATTGAGCAGCGCCATCACCATCGGCTTGGTCGAAAATGCACCTTCCGCGCCGCGCATCGAGAGACTGCGGAGATAGCCGCCCGGGCTCTGGATCTGTTCGGCATTCTGGAAGATGCAGGCCACGGTCACGGCGGCATTGCAGGCGCCACCATCGCCGGGATCGAGACATCACACATGATCCGCAAGCGGCAGATCACGGCCAACGGGGAAACGACTTTCCAGATTTTCGACTGGCTCGCAGCATACGCCTGTCCTGCGGCCAAGGCATTCCGCTTTCAGGAAAACTTGTCGACAGAATCGTCGGGCTGGACCATTCGCCGGGGTCCGCTCACTCGCCGCAGCTTATTTCGCAGAACTGCCCGGAGTGTGCCATCCGCGCCGAGCAACTGAAACACATTCTTCGCCAGACCGAGCTCATCCATGATAATCTCGCACATGACCGTCCTCCTTTGCGGATCATCGCAAACCCACCTTGGCACACAGATGCCGTCGGGGGGCGGTCAGAACATCAAGGCCGCCGCGCCGACGATAACGACGACCCGCGACCCTGCCCTGCGTACCGATGCTTGGCAGGACGCCGAAAAGGGTTTCTTCGAGTAGCGGTGCCCAAGGTCGGTACGGAACCTGTCACGCCTAGCCGCGCCGGGGTCCGATGCCGTCGCGGTTCAGCCCAAGCCGCGTTGCATGCCATGACGCCTCGGCGCGAGACGAAATGCCGAGCTTGCCGTAGATCGACTTGATGTAGCTTGCCACCGTTGTCTCCGCGAGGCCGAGCTCGCGCGCCACCTCGCTGTTGCGCAGCCCGCGCGAAATAAGCGCCAGGACCTCTGTCTCGCGATCAGTGAGCCCGTGGGTGGGCGGGGCACTCGGGCCGGTCAGGCTGAAATGCTCCATGATCCGCCGCGCGATCGAAGGCGAAAGCGCGGGCAGGCCCAGATGGATCTGGCGCAACTGATGAGCCAGCAGCGAGGCCGGGTTCTCCTTGAGGAGGTAGCCTTGCGCCCCCGCAGAGAGGGCGCCCACGACGCTGGCATCATCACCGAGCACGGTGGTGACGACGCAGATCGTGGCGGCGCGGCTGTCCCTGATCTGCCTCAGCAGGTCGAGGCCTGACCCGTCCGGCAGACCCAGGTCGATAAGCGCCAGATCCTGCGGCTGTTCCAGCAGCCCGCGTGCCTGCCGCAGCGTCTCGGCCTGCGAGACCTGCGCGCCTGCAAAAACCTCCTCGACGATGGCACAGAGCCAGCGGCGGGTCTCGGCAATATCTTCGACGACAAGGATCCGCATCAGCCCGCCGCCCTTACAAGACCGGCCGTGTCAGGCGCGCGCCTCCCGGCCAGCGGCAGGGTGGCGCGCACCCGGGTGCCGCCCTGTGCGGGCTCGATCACGAGCGTGCCGCCACAGGCCTCCACGCGAAAGCGCAGGTTTGAAAGCCCGCTCCCCCGCCGCAGCCAGTCCCCCTTGGCGCCGGTCCCATCGTCCTCGACAATCAGGCTGAGTCTCTCACCCGGCAGGGGAAGAAACCGGACGAGCACATTGCGGGCTTCGGAATGACGCAAGGCATTGCTGACGGTCTCTCGCAACAGCGCGCGGACCGTTTGCGCCTGAAGCGCCGTGAGCGTGATCTGCGGCGCATCCCCGGCGCTCAACCCGCTGTCCTGCCACGCCATCCCGATCCCAGCCGCTTCGAGATGGTCGCCGATCTCTCGCCGGAGGTCCGCCAGAAGCTGCGCCAGAACCGCTCCGTCCTCCGCCGGGTTCGACACGATCTGCCGCAGGTCCGAGAGGGTCTGGCGGATCAGCATATCCTTCCGCTCGGCGTCCGACGAGTGCAGCGCGCCCAGCAACTGGACCCCGATGTTGTCATGCATGTCGCGGTTGATGCGGCGGCGTTCGGTTTCGACGGCTGCGTCATGGGCGCGCTGCCGTGCGATGGACCGGTCGAGCATCTCGACCACGCTGCGCGCCAGCTGTTCGTCGCGCCGGTTGAACAGGACGCGCCCCTGCCGCGCCCAGTGCAGGCGGATGCCCGGGAGCCCGTGCGGCAGCGGGATCTCAAGCGTTTCGCCCCCGTCGCGCAGGCCCGCCACATCGAAGGCCGTGGGGCCTTGCTCGATGCGGAGCGGATCGAAGAGACGCTGCAACAGGGCATGCAGCGCGGCATCGCGGTCCTCCGCCCGGGTGGCCAGAGCCACGTCGCCTACCAGAGCGAAAAGCTCTTCGCGGGCCAGTCCGCGGTCGTTACGCAGGTGGCGGGCCAGCACGTCGCGAAGCGGCAGATAGACAAGTCCCACCACGGCGAGCGCGAGGCCGAGCGCGGGCGCCCGGTCGAGCGCAAGCCCGAGGATCAGCGCTGCGTCGAGCACCAGCAGCAGAAGGACGCCGCCCATGTAGAACAGGATGCGGAAGGACCAGTCCGATAACTCGAACAGCCGATAGCGCGCGATTCCCATGGCGAGGCCGACGAAGATCACGAGGAAGAAGAGAAAGGCATAGCCCTGCGAAAGGCTTGGCGTCGCGCCCATCAGTAGCGGAAGGGTGACGGTCAGGCCGAAGCCGCCGGCTCCCACAAGCACGGAAAGGCCGAACCATCCGAGCATGGCCCGCGCCGTGGGGTTGCGCCGGTTCATCACCGCCTGCGCCAGAACCGCGGCCAGCAGGATCAGCATGGCGAGTGCGACGGGCGCCTGTCGGTCCAGTAGCGCGTCCGGCCAGTCGACGAAGACCGTGAGGATGCAGGTCGCGAAAAGCGCCGCGACGGACCAGAGTACCGCCCGCCCGGCAAGGCGGCTCGGATAGATCAGGAAGAGGTTGATCATGCCGATCCCGAAGACCAGCGTCCCGAGGTAGTTCAGCCGCGAGGCGATCGTGAATACATTGGCGCTGAGCGCAAGCTCCCGGGTGCTGTAGAGCGCGGCCGCGTCGGCAGAGATCATCAGGCCGACACCTGCAAGTCCGAAGAACTGCACCGCCCGGTCTTCGCGCCGCAAGGCCATGACCCAGCCGCCCAGAACGACCCCTGCAAGCCCCACGCCAAGCTGAACCCAGAAGACACCCGGCAGGTCGCCAAGAGGCCGGGTGGAAGCCGGTCGGATCTCTTGCATGACGGAGTCGGTCGCGCCTTGAGGGCGTATCAGAAGGTGCGTGGTGGGGGCTGCCATACGGGCGTGCAGCTCGGTCTGCTTGGCAAAGAAGGCGCGCATCGCCGCCGGGTCTGGCAGGGCGTCGGGCTCTTCGGTCAGGTCTCGCGCATCGACCGGCAGGGCCGGGAAGCCGGGAGCCGCAACCGAAAGCAGCGTCGCGCCCTGGGGGACGCTGCCTTCGGCGGGACCGTCAGGATGGACCGAATGGACTGTGGCGCTGTCATCCGGCCCCGCGACGAGCAGCACCCCGAGCCAAGGTTGACTGAGAGCGACCCAGAGCACCAGGAAAGCGACCGCAAGCCCAAGTGCCAGCGCCGACGCTGCGAGCAGAGCCGGAGAATAGGTTTGCTTCATGCGGTGGGTGCCATGTCACGAGAAACATCAAAAACCAAGTATTCCGAAAGCTTAGTGCCAGTTTTTTTGCTTGAATACCCCTGAACAGGGGAGAGACAGCGCAATTCCCGGACGCCAAAAGGATTTATTATCAATTTATTAAGGATAAGAGGGATGCGCATTGCAATTCTTGGGCGGCTCGGCTTGGCGCTGGTGCTTGGAACGTCGCTGTCCGGCTGCCTGCATGGCGGCAGTGGTGGTGGTGGCGGAGCCGGTGGCGGCGGCGGAGGTGGCGGAGCCAGCGGCTCAGGTTTCGACGCCGAGTTCGATCGCGTCACCGCCAAGGCTCCGACGTCGAACATGCCGACCGCGATCAACGCATCCTATGCCGGACGGCTGAAGGTGGACGTGACCGATCCTTCCAGCACGATCGGCCAGGTCGAGGGCGATCTGAACCTCGATGTGGCCTGGAATGACGGACAGACCACCAACCCGTTCACCGGGACGGCGTCGAATTTCACCGGCACGCTGGCGACCGGCGAAACGGGCACCATCGACGGCACTCTGACCGTGAACGACAGCTTCGGCGGGTCCATCAGCAGGGTGGTCAATCCCGCGATGAATGTGGGCGGGATCACCGTCCCCGAGACACAGACCGGGGCGCTGAGCGTCACCCTCACCGGCGACCTGAGCCAGGGCGGCACCACGGCCGACACGCTTATCACGCTGGGCGGGTCGTTCTTCGGCAATGCCGGTGAGGCCGCGCTTGGGCCAGTGGTCGGCGGTTACAACCTGCCGGGTTCGTCCAATCCGGCGGTGTTCGACGGCGCCATCGCAGGCACCTACTACATCGAACAGAAGTGATGACAAGGCTCGCGGCATTGGGCGTGCGGCGCCTGCTCGCGGGCCTTTTCCTTGCACTGGCGCTTGTGTCGCAAGCGCCGGCGCAGCAGCCTGACGCGATTGCCCGCGCCGAGGCGCAGGTAAATGCCGGAGACTATGCCACAGCTATTTCCGCCCTGCAGGGAATGGGGCCCCAAGCGGTGCGCGAAGCCGAGCTGCGCCGTCTCTGGGCACTCTCCATGGCGCATATTCGGCAGGGTCGACCGCGCGCGGCGCAGCCTTGGCTCGACCGGCTGGTCTCTCTTGCGCCCGATGCCGTCAACTACCGTCTGGAACTCGCCAACGCGCTCGAGGCTGCGGGTCAGGCAGAACGCGCGCGCTACCACTATTCCCTGGCGCGCGGAGCCGCGCTGCCGCCGCCGCTTGCCGCCGAGGTGACGCGGCGCATCGACGAGATCGACCGCGCCCGGGTCTGGGAGGGCAATTTCCGCTTCGCGATCGTGCCCGAAAGCAACCCTGCGAAACGGACCGCGGTTGACACCATCATGATCGGCGACCGGCCCTTCAAGCTCAAGGATGGCTCACGCGCGCAGCCGGCCCGGGGCATAGAGCTTGGCCTCGGGCTTGTCGCCCTGCCCCGGCTGGCACCGGATCTGAGGCTTCGGCTGGGAGCGGCCGTCGATGCGCGGCTTTACGAAGAGGGCGCGCCCGACGACATTCAGGCACGGGCGGAACTGGGGCTGTTGCACTTCGGCGACCGCAACCGCAGGCTGGGCGCCGGGCTCACCCTTGGAAAGCGCTGGATCGACGGAGAGGCCTACGCCAACACGCGCGGCGTCTATCTGACCTGGGGCCGGTCCATCGACGCCCAGGCGCGAAGCACGCTGAACCTGACGCTGATCCGCGAGCGCACCGACTATGAAAGCCCCGGCACCGAGCCTGCCACCCGATCCGTCGGAGCCGCATCGCTCAGCCACACGGTCACGCCCCGCCTCCAACTCAGCTTCGGTTTGCAACTGGAGCGGACCGAAAGCGAGCTCGCAACCGAAGCCGGGCAAGGTGGAGCGGTGACGCTTGGCGCGCGCTACGCCTTCGAAGGGGGGCTGCTCGCCGAGCTGACGTTGGCGCTTGGCCGGCATGAGCGCGAGGGTCCCGACAGCCTGCTCGGAATTGTGCGCGAGGACCGGCGCCAGAGCCTTTCACTGAAGCTCACGCACCGCGATTGGGCGGTCGCGGGCTTTGCGCCGGTGCTCGAACTCGGGGCAGAGCGGCAAGACTCGAACAACGACATCTTCAGCTACGAAAACCGCCGCGCGTTGGTGGGCATCACCCGGCGGTTCTGACGCCTTCGGAAGTCGATCGCGGCGCCCGCACGACCTATCCGTGGGGCATCGCGGTCGAAGCTTGCCCGACGGTTCTGCCGCTGAGTTTTCCTGAAAGCGGAATGGCCTGGCCGCAGGACAGTCTTATGCTGCGAGTCCGGCGAAGATCTGGAAAGCCGTTTCCCCGCTGGCCGGGATCTGCCCCTTGCGGATCATGTGTGAGGTCTCGATCCCGGCGGTGGTGGCGGCTGCCTGGTGGACCGCTTTGAAGCCCATCATCGGGTGAGTGAGCCGCTTGATGAAGCGATGATCCTGTTCGAGAATAGTGTTGAGGTAATTGACCTGCCGGAGGCTTTGTTGTGCAAAGAGGGTGAAACCCGAACGTTCCCTTTCCCCGGACGCACTTATCCCACTGGCTCGATGACAGGCCGAGCGCGGTGTAGCCGTTCAGGACGGCGGCGCGGATCTGGAGTTCTGCGACCTGACGATCGAAGTCGCGTGCCATGAGGCTCTGCCCCAGCAGCTTCACGCAATGCATCTTCGTCTCGGCGCGGCTTCGGCGGTGGTATCCGCTCCACTTTCGCCAGATGGCGCGGCCGAGGTATCTCGATACGCGCAGCGCCTCGTTTCGGGCAATGGCGCCTGCGGTCGAGGGCTTCCAGGGCTTGGCATTCTGGCGCGGCGGTATGACGGCATGGGCGCGGCGATCGGCGACGGCGTCATGGCACTTGCGCGTGTCGTAGGCTCCGTCTGCGGTGACCGAGCCGATTTCCACATCAGGCGAGATCTGGCTGAGCAGTTCGGGCAGCATGGGCACGTCACCGACGTTGCTCCCGGTGATCTCTATGGCTCGGATCTCCAGCGTCTGTTCATCGACGCCGATGTGGATCTTGCGCCATAGACGGCGTTTCGCGCCACCGTGTTTGCGCGCATGCCACTCGCCTTCGCCCTCCGCCTTGATGCCGGTGCTGTCCACTGCCCGGCAGGGCATCGCGAAGTGATGTTCCGAGAGGGGATCAGAAAGTTCAGCGGCCCCTGTGAGCCGCGGCAGGGAATGGTCACGGACAAGGTCTTCTGGCGCCGGCTCAGTGTGCTGAAGTCAGGCACTGCCCAGTCGAGGCCGATCTGGCCCAGGAGGCTTTCGACGAACCCAGTCGTCTGCCGAAGCGCCATGCCGAACAGGACTTTCATCGTCAGGCATGTCTGGATCGCGGCATCGCTATAGAGAGGCTGTCGGCCTCGCTTGCCGGTCGGCCGCGGCACCCAGACCATGTCCGGATCTGACCAGATCGTCAGGGACCCACGCTGCTTCAGCGCTTCGATTTAGGCCGGCCAGTTCTTGGTTTTGTAGCTCGGTGGGATGGGTCTGCTCATGCATACCAGCTACTACTTTGGATTCACGAGATGAATCCCTCGCTCGACCTTTGCGCAACAAAGCCATTGGGAGGTCAGATCAGGGCGCTCTCCGGTCATGTGCTGCGCCGGGCACGAACGCCGGTGACGCCTCGGATCTGAGCGTTGCCTATACGCCAACGCCAGCGTCACTCGCTCGGGTCTCCTCAGGCCGGGCGGTGACCGCATCTTCCCGAGCGACATCAGCGGCCCAGTCATAAAGCTCCGTCAGGAAGTTGCGCAGGGCCTTTCCCCGGGCCGTCAGCCCGTAGGTGACTTCGCGCGGATAGGTGTTCGTCTCGGCCCGCTGCACGAGGTCACGCCTCATCAGGCCGACGATCCTTTCGGTCAGGACCTTCGGCGAAATGCGTGGCAAGAGCGCCTGAAGCTCGGAAAACCGCTTTGATCCGTCCGACAGGTGCCACAACAGCAGGGCATTCCATCGGTGACCGAGAAAGCCCAGCCAGTCCTCGGCAAGGCATTCGTCGGGACGGCAAACGGTGGGCTTGGCGGTAGTCGGTCCGGGCATCGTGCTTCCCATTTGGTTAGTCCAGAGTCGCCATGTTCTAGGGCTTCCGCGGGGTCTCTGGCAGGTCCGAAAGCATAGGGAACATGACATGAAACGGATACTGATAATTGGTGGCTATGGCCACGTGGGGCAGAAGATTGCGCGACGGCTCGTGGCGGCCGGCAGGACGGTGACGCTGGCCGGGCGCGACGGTGCAAAGGCGGCGACCGTGGCGGCACGGCTGGGTTGCGAGGGGACAGTGCTGGATCTCGACCACCCCGGAAGCTGGGCGGAGCCCCTTTCGACGGCCACGGTCGTGATCTGTTGCCTCGACACGCCGTCGGCCGATCTGGCGCGGGCGGTTCTGGAGCGCGGCGCACGCTACATCGACATCTCGGCAACCGACGCGGTGCTGCGCCGGATAGAAGAGCTGGATGGGCTGGCGCGGGAGCAGCGCACGCTTGCGGTGCTGTCGGTCGGTCTGGCGCCCGGACTGACCAATCTTCTGGTGCAGGAGGCGCGCGCCCAGTGCCCCGAGGCGATCCGTTTTCGTATCGGCGTCCTGCTGGGACTGGGCGACAGCCATGGTCCGGCGGCGATCGATTGGACCTTGCGCAATCTGGCACCGATTGCGTCCGGTGACATTCAGCCAATGCGGTTCGGTCATGACCGCCGCGCCCGGCCAACGATCCCGTTCGACTTTTCCGATCAACACAGCCTGATGCGTCGTGGTTTCCCGAAGGTAGAGACACGGCTGGCCCTGGCTTCACCGCTCATTTCACCTCTGACATTGAAAGTGCTGGCGTGGATGGCCGGACGCCCTGCCCTGCGAAAGGCCCTGACGGTCGGCATGCCTTTTCTGAAGATCGGAAGCGACCGGGCCGCGCTGGTGGTTGAGGCCTACACCAAAAACGACGAGGCACCCGCATGTCGCCTGACCCTGGAGGGCCGCGAGGAGGCCGAGATCACGGCACAGGTCGCCGCAGAAATAGCGATACGGGCCGAGGACATGCAGGGACAGGGCGTAAGGCATATCGATGATTTGTTGCGCCTGCCGGATATTGCTGGGGCATTGTCTGCCCAGCATGTCTCGTACTCCGGCGCAAAAGAATGAGGGAATCTGTCTGTCGTACGGATATGTGCGGGCTAGGTGTTTGATCCCACGGTTTGATGGTGTGATCCTGTCTCAGGAATGGAAGGAAGCATTATGGGCCAGGTTGGTCACGGGAGCGCCACGACCACGCACGCTGTCAGAGCATTTTAGCCAACGCCTCGCGGACGATGGAGCGCGGGTCAAGATTGCTTTGCGTAAATGCCACAAGATCCGGAAGATAACCTGCCTGCGAGCAGGTCAGGAAGTCCTTGTTCCGCACTCCGTCGATCAGAATTTGCGCGGCCTCTTCTGCGCTGATCGCCTGCGCGCGCCGGGACGGCACACCGAACTGAAAATCGGCCAGCGTCGGCCCTCCGGGCGCCGGGGGCGGCGGGGCGCCGTCGCGGTCCGACGCGGCGGTCACGCCGGGACAGAACACCGATATGCTGACGCCGGTATCCGCAAGTGCATGGGCAAACGCATAGCTCATCGAAAGCTGCGCGCCCTTCGAGGCGATATAAGGCCCCATGAAGCGGATCGGCGGGTCGGGCAGCAACGCCAGCCCCGAAGACGTATTGACGATATGGCCGCTGCGCCGGGCCAGCATTTCCGGCACGAACGCGCGGATCATGCGCACATAACCCAGAACATTCACCTCGAGCGCCTGTCGCCACAACTCGATCTCAGTCTCTAACAGAGGTCCCGTAACGGGCGGTCGCGCGGCATTGTTGATCAGAATGTCTACCCCGTCGCAGATGTCCATGACAGCCTCGTGCAGCGCGGCAACCTCGCCGTCGTCTCGAACATCGCAGCGAAACCCGTGAGCCCGGCCGCCCGGAAGACCGCGCGCCGCAGCCTCGGCCCCGGCGCCGTTCACATCGGCGATCACGATGTTGGCGCCAAGGTCGGTCAGGCGACGAGCGGTCGCAAGGCCGATGCCCGTTGCGCCGCCCGTGATGAGGACGGTCTTGTTTTCAAAGCTCATGGTCATCTGTCGTCCCTCGATATCGTTGCATCAACGGGAAAAACCGCGACGCATGGCCCGGAGGGCCCTCGCGCACCCGGATCTTACCGGCGGCTTATAAATCCCTTGCTTTTTGCAACACTCCTGCGGCCCAGATGGCGAAGACACGCAAAGACGGGCAACCTCTGACCTAACCCAGTCCGCAGAGCGTACAAATTGAGCGACATGTACACGACGCGGACAAAGTCGCGGGCGCGGCTGCGAAAACGCACAAGCGCACACATACTGCTGCGAAGACCAAGAACAGGGCCGGTTCCACGTCATCAGATCCGGTCAGCAGGGAGGAAACGCGTGACGGACATCATACACAACGAAACAGCGGAAGTGACCCGCAAGCCCTGGCAGATCCTGACGGCTTGCTCGTTCATCCTGTGCATCAATGCGGCGTTTCCGATCTACGGCGCCAGCGTGATCAACACGGAGATGGTTTCGCAGATGGGGGCAGAGCGCACTCTTCTGGGCCTGCTCGTGTCGGTCAACATGATCGTCACGGGCCTGACTGCCCCTCTGATGGGCGCATTCGTCGGCCGGGTCGGCGCACGGGCCACGCTGATCGGCGGCAGTGTCCTGATGATCGTCGGCGCGCTGGCCATGGCGCTACTGGTGAACAGCGTTGTGCCCGCCGTGCTGACCTTTGGCATCGTGTTCGGCCTTGCCATGAGCGCGGGCGGCTTTGTCGCCAACCAGACCTGTGTGGCCGGGTGGTACAAGGAAGATCGGGCCCGCCCCTTCGCCATTCTTTATGCAACGATGGGCGTCGGCGGGTTTATCGCCACTCCCTTGGTCAGTGGCGCGATCAGTTCGTCTGGCGATTGGCGCAGCGGTTGGTTCGTGTTCGCCATTCTCGGCGTCATCGCGCTGCTTCTTTCTGTCTTCGTTATCCGCGACGCTCCGGCGGCAGACGCAGAGCCCCAGGTCGGCCCTGCGGTGGAGGCGACGGGCTCCGGCGGCATCAAGTCCATTCCGGTCTGGATCGTGATCTTCACCATCGTCGTCGCAGGCGCCAGCAGTTCGATGTATATCGCGCATGGCTTGACGCTTCTCAACGACTTCGGACATCCGGCATCTTTGGCGTCGAAGTCTCTGGGGGTGATGGCCGCGTCCACCTTGCTGGGCAACTTCGTGATCGGAACATTCACGCAGAAATATGGTATCAGGCGCATTTTGGCCGGCGGCGGCATTTGCTTTGCCCTCGGGCTTGTTTTGCTGGTCAATGCGAACACGACCATCCTTCTGTTTACGTATCCGGTGTTCTTGGGCGCGGGCTTCGGAGCCGTGCAGGTCGGCACCATGGCACTGCTCAGCAAATGTGTGGCACCTGAAAAGTTTCCCGCCGCGATCGGGATCACGCTCTGCTTGGAAACTCTGATCGCAGCAAGTTCGCCCTTCATCGGCGGGTATGTCTTTGAAACCTTGCACACCTACATGCCCATGGTGATGGCACTGGTTGCATTGAATACATTGGCTGCATTTATATTGCTGGTCACCGGGAGGCTGTTTCCCGCACGTGCCTGAGGATCATTGTTCCTAAACAGGCATTAAAAAGATCCGAGAAAAGCGCAGCTAGTGAAAGCCATGCTGCGCTTTTGATTTTACAGCGGCAGAGCATCTCTGGATCCTGCTCAGGATGCATTCTCGATGAGCTACGATTCTGAATATCGAACCTTTTATTCCGTACGCACAGCGGACTTGCGCGACAGTGCGCTTTGCGCCCACAAGAAATACTTCTAATTTGTTCAGGAAGCGCGACCAAAACTATTGAGAAAATCGAAAGTTTCTGGCTTTGCGTTTTGATAACAAAGTGAGGAGAATTACCGTGAAGGTGATGCAGACCGTCAAGCTTGCGGCAAGCGCCGATGTTGTTTGGGATTATATTCGGGACTTTTACAATTTTGAAGAATGGCAGCCGCATATCGTTTCGACCGAGAAAGGTCCGAATGAAGGCGAACGTGTTGTTCAGATGAAGCGTGGCAACACGGTGCTGGACCGTATTGCGGTCCTGGACGATGAATCGCGCGTGCTGGCATACGAGATGGTGCCCGGCCAGCCGACCGCCCCCGGCGCGCCCAGCCTTGAAGGGTTTCTCGCAAAGTTCATGGTCAGCGGTGCGGGCGAAAATTCCGAGGTTGAATACAGCATCGAAGTCGAAGTCCCTGAAGAGATTCGCCCGATGGCGGAAAAGGGTATAGGCGCAGACATCACCGGTGCACTTGAGGGTCTCACCGAGAAATTCGGCGCCGCCGCCTGATATATATCTCAGGCGCGTACCGCGAGATCACAAGAATTTCAGTCGGTATGCTTCGCGCATGCCGACTGAACCAAGATAACCGCGGTGCATTTGAAGACGCGAAATAAGCAGATCGATCTCACTCGCCACGTCCATCAGCGGCGGCGACGATAGATTTCATCTGCCATCTCAAAAAACAAACAATCGCTCGATCAATTCAGGGAAGATCCACATCGGGCGAAAATAAAAAACAGGGAGGGACGTATGAATAAGCTCTTTGGAGTAATGATATCGTGTGGCTTGGCGCTGCCAGTTTCCGCAGTCGCGCAGAATATGCCGGGCGGCGCGCCGCCCCAAGCCGCACCGGGCCTAGACAGTCCGCCGTTGACCTTCGGTGAGATAGAAGTCTCGGGAACCGCCTTCGTGGGATATTCAAGCGATGGCTATGGCCAGGAAGGCGCAATCCTCAGGTCTGACATCAACCTGAAGGGCGCCTACGATTTCCACAACGGAATCACCATCGGATTTTCGACCGATATCGATCTCATCGCCAAGGGGGACAACCCCTATGCCGTTCCCGTCAATGGCCCCAGCGCCTACATCGACGACTACACGATCTGGGCCGATTTTGGCCAGTATGGCAAACTGTCTTATACAACCGAAGGCAACTGTGTCAGCGAAGATGCGCCGTGGATCGACGGTGAAATATATAGTGAAAACAATACGTCTATCTGGCACCTGATCGCCCCGAATTTCCGCTGTGTTGGCGGCGTGGCGCCCTTGCTTGCGTTCCCGGGCTATGCGATCCCCGCCGACGGATACTTCAAGTACGAATTCAAATATGATCGCTTCGGGCTCGAAATCCTTTATGACCACGATCTGTCGTTTACCGACCACATATCAGGCCAGACGTTCGAAGGCGATGAAACCGCGACGGTCTTTGGCGGCGAATCCCCGGCCCAGGCCCAGGTCATCCTGAACTACCGCTTCGACTTCGCAACCGTGTCCGTCGGCGCCAACGATCTTGACGACCGGTTCTTTCGCTTGATCAAGTTCATGCCTCAATACGACCTTCTGCTCATCGGCACTCGGGAATGGCGCAAGGGTGATGAAAAGGATCCTTTGACCGTTCTTTTGGCCGACTGGTCACCGAAGAATCTCGGGCTGTTTCGCGGCGCAGCGTTCGAAGCCTACCTCGATGACAGCGATCCACAGCATACCGAAAGCTATATCGGCCAGCTCAAGTTTGGCACCGATATATGGCAGACCGGGTTCAGCGTCGACAGCGAAGGGAACTGGGCCATGGAAGCCGCTTATGAACTCTCCCCCAAAACGCGGCTCTTGCTTGGATATGATGCCGGGCTGAATGGAAGCAACGGCAAGGATCGCTTTTATTCTGGTTCTCCCGATCCCGATCTGGGCTGGCGCGATGCGCTTGATCGGGGCCCAGCCTGGGAGTTCGGATTGGAATATACGTTCTGATGCCAGACAGCGACGTCGCATCCGTCAGCGAGTCCAATCGGCACTTTTGAAATTGCCGGCTCTGACAATTTAAGAGTGCTCAAGCGGCTGAAGATCGAACGAAAATCATTCCCTGCAGAAATGCGGGGAGTGAATTTCTTTTATGAGCTCAACTTTCAGAATTGTCCGCACCCTCTCACACAAACGTTCAGTGAGTTGGAAGCCACATCCTCCAATATTCAATCCAAACGTACATGCAGCGGACGCCCCCGGACCCGTCCTTGTTTGCTCAGGGCTTTGGCAAGAAAATATGCCCATACCTGATAGGGAGGATAATTTGTGAATACCGTCTCGAAAACGACTGCCGCGCAGCCAATAGCGGGATATCTGCCGCAGCCAGAACCGGGGTTGACCGGTGAGGAGGTGATCCGCCGCGCTGTTGAAATGCGCCCTTTGCTGCTGGCGGATCAGGCGGATTGTGAGGCCCGCGGAAGCTATTCTCTGGAAATGCACGAACGATTCCGCAAGGCGGGCTTCTACCGCGTGCTTCAACCCAAAATGTACGGCGGTTATGAATTCGATCTGACCGTATTCGCGCGCGTCATCATGGAAATTGCGCGTGGCTGTCCGGGCACCGGCTGGGGCCTGTGCCTTGCCTCCGCCCATGCGCTGAACGTTGCGGGGATCTATCCCAAGGCCGGACAAGATATCATGTTCGGAACGGACGGAGAATTCGCAGCACCCGCCCGCGCCGTTCCGTCGGGAACTGCGACCGAAACCGACGATGGCTGGATCATCGAAGGCACCTGGGACTACTGTTCCGGCTCGCCGCACAGCAATTGGGCGATCTTCGGCGTTCGGATCATCGAGAAGAACTCGGACGGCAAGCCTGTTATCGGCACCGCCGTCGTGCCGCGCGATCAATGGGAGATGCTGGACAACTGGCGTGGCTTCATCGGTCTCAAAGCCAGCGGATCGAACAGCATCCGGGTGGACAAGGCCATCGTCCCGAAGGAGCTGGTGGTCAAGCAGAACCTCTTTGCCATCAATATCGACGGCGGAACCGAAGGCTACCACCTTCATGGGAACTCCATGTATTCCGGCCGCATGTTCGGCTTTTTCCAGACCGAGATCACGTCGATCCTTGTCGGGATCGGATATGCGGCGCTGGATGAGTTCGAGAGTAAGCGCTGTCTGCGCCGCACGCGGGATCAGCTTGACGGGTTGAAGTTCCAAGGCAGCAACTCGTCGATCCTGCTGTCCGGGTGACCGGCGGCGATGGCTTCGAGGGTCGTCCGCAGATAGGCGAAGGGCTCCACGCCATTTATCTTCGCGGTGGCGATCAGGGAGGCGATGCGGGCCCATGTGCGGCCGCCTTCATCATGGCCGGCGAAGAGAGCGTTCTTTCTCGTCAACGCGATCGGTCGGATCAGGTTCTCGACGGCATTGGAGTCGATCTCGACGCGGCCGTCGTGGAGGAAGGTCTGCAGACCGCCCCACTGGCGATGGATGTAGGTCAGCTTCTCGCCGAGGCGCGACTTGGCCGAGATGCGCAAGCGCTGTGCCTGCAGCCAGTCACCGAACTCGGCGACGAGAGGCGCGCTGCGGGCCTGGCGGGCGGACAGACGTTGGCCCGGGCCCATGCCGCGGATCTCGGCCTCGATGCGGTAGAGTTCGGCGATCCGGCGCAGCCCCTCGGAAGCGATCTCCGATCCATCCCGGTCGAAGACTTCCTTCAGCTTGCGGCGAGCGTGTGCCCAGCAGTGGGCAACCGTGATCGGCGCGCCGCCCTTGCGGGACGGGCGCGTCAGCCGATCGTAACCGGTGTAGCCATCCAGTTGCAGGATGCCGTCGAAGCCCTGCAGGATCTGCTCGGCATGCGCTCCTGCGCGACTGGGCTGGTAGGTGAACACGACACCGGGCGGGTCTTCTCCGCCCCATCCACGGTCATCCCGGGCAAGCGCCCAGAGGTAGCCGGTCTTGGTTCGGCCTCGTCCCGGATCGAGCACCGGGGCAGTCGTTTCATCCATGAAGAGCTTGGTCGATCCCTTCAGATGTTCGGCCAGCCGGTCGGCGACAGGACCGAGGTGGAAGGCTGCTGTGCCGGCCCAGTCCGCCAGGGTGCTGCGGTCGACCTGGATGCCGGAGCGCGCCAGGATCTGGCTTTGGCGGTAGAACGGCAGGTGATCCGCGAACTTCGAGACCAGCACGTGGGCGATGGCGCCCTCGGTCGGCATCCCGCCTTCGATCAGCCAAGGTGCGGCGGGCGCCTGGATGACCCCGTCCGTGCAGATCCGGCAGGCATACTTCGGCCGGATGTCGACCAGCACGCGGAGCTGCGCCGGAACGATGTCGAGGCGCTCGGTGCGGTCCTCACCGATCCGGTGCATGCGGCCACAGCCGCACGGGCAATCGAGGCTCGCCGGTTCGATGACACGCTCGATGCGCGGCAGGTCCGCAGGCAGATGACCGAGGTTGCGCTGCCGTGCCGGGCGCGGGGTTCTGGTGGATGGCGCGGCCTGCTCCTTGCGGGTCTCGACCTCGGCGACGGCCGTTTCCAGGTCCTCGAAGGCCAGCTGCCGGTCGTCTTCGCTCAGCTTCTCGGACCGCTTGCCATGTACGACATGGTTCAGCTCTGCCACGAGATGCTCCAGCCGGCGGTTCGCTTCCTTCAGCGCATCGCGCTCCTGCAGCACCGCCAGGACCGCGGCGCGCTGGCTCTCGGGGATCGCGGACAGGTCGATGGGCGGGGCGTCGGGCATGGCCGAATTATACCGTGCTCGGGGCGCCGATGCCCGGGCATTCCCGAGGCCGAGTCACTCTGCCACAGCCGGTCGTCGCACCTCCAGAGACCGCACCCGACGCCAGTCCAACCCGGCAAACAGGGCTTCGAACTGCGCCCGGTTCAGCGTCATGGCCCCGTCGCGGATCGCGGGCCAGGTGAAGGTGCTTTCTTCCAGTCGTTTGTAGGCCATCACGAGCCCACTGCCGTCCCAGAACAGGATCTTCAACCGGTCGGCCCGCTTCGAGCGGAAGACAAAGACGGTGCCGGTAAACGGGTCCTCGGCCAGCGTCGACTGGACCAGCGCCGCCAGACCGTCATGCCCCTTGCGGAAGTCGACCGGCTTCGTCGCCACCAAGATCCGCACGCCCTGCGAGGGCATCAGCATGGATGCGCCTCCAGCGCATGGACGATCTCGGCAATGCGGGCCGCGGGGATGTCATGCGCGAGTTCGATCACGACAGCACCCCGAATGATCCTGATCGGGGCCGCCTGCGATGCTACCTTCGGATGCGCTTCCTCCTCGGCGACCTCGCAAACGACGAGAGGTGCAAAGACAGGTTCCTCGACTTCGGCCGCAGGCAGCACAAGCTTGCCTTGCTTGGCCTCTCGTCGCCAAGCCGAGAGCTGATTGGGCAGAATGCCAAACCGCTCCGCCACGGCATTCACCGTGGCACCAGCCTCCAGGGTCATCGAGACAGCCAAGGCCTTTGCCTCATCCGGCCAACGGCGGTGACCCGACGCATAGATCTCGACCCCCAGCGATTTGAGAAACGAATTTGTAGCGCACATTGCGAAACGCACTCCCCATCATGAGATGGAGATCACCTCGCAGCCGAAGCCATCAGCAGCAACGTGGGGTCCAGACGGCGCTTACGTTCGAGAACGTGATCCGGAAGAAGATGGCCATCCCGGCCGGCCCGATGCCTGGCGGCGGCGTGGGAGACTACATGCGCCCGTACGGCCTTGCCCTGGGGCTGCTTGAGGCGGCGCGCAATGCGGTCATTTCGGGCGCGCAGTCCTACCTCGATTACTGCGAGGCTGGCGTCAAGGATCCGGCGGCATATACCGAGGTGGACGACATGCGCATACAGGCCGGTCTGCAACAGGCGGCGCGGCTCTCTGCTGACGCGATTGACCTGCTGTATACTGCGGCCGGAACCAGCACTTCTGCCAAGGATGGGAACCGTCTTCAGCGTTACTTCCGCGATATTTCCATGGCACGGACCAATCCCGGTCTTGCTTATGAGCGGACTGCGGCGATGCTGGCGGATCGCACGATCAAGGAACGGTTCGCGACCGCGTAACCCTGCCCTGCCCCATCGGCCGTAAGGGCGGTGGGGCGAAATGCACTTTACAGAACCCTCTTCAACCCGGACTGCACCGCCAGAAGTTTCGGAAGAAATTCGGCAATTGCCGTATCGATGCGGTCTGGCGTCGCCGCCATCCCCGTGTTCAGCGCCGCGACCACCCTTCCCCGCTGGTCGACCAGCGGCACGGCGAGCGAACACAGCCCGATCTCGACCTCCTGATCAATGACGGCAAAGCCTTGCGTTCGGACCTGGTCGATCCGCGCCATGATATCGGCGGGGTTGGTGATGCTGTATACAGTCCTCGGCGCTAGATCGGAAGCTTCGACAATTGCCGCGGCTTCCGGCCGGGGCAAGGCCGCCAGAAGAACCCGCCCCATCGATGTACAATGAGCCGGCAGGCGCGAACCCGGCATAAGGCCGATGGACATCACCCTTTTTTGTGCCGCCCGCGCCAGGTAGACGATGGACGTGCCGTCCAGAATGGACACCGAACAGCTTTCGCCGATCTGGTCGGTCAGCTGGTCCAGCCAAGGCTGCACGAGCTGCGGCAAGGGCAGCGACGCAATCGCTCCCAGACCCAGCCTCAACGCGCGCGGCGTCAGCGTGAAAAACTTGCCATCATAGTCGGCGTACCCTTCCTGATGCAGCGTCAACAGGCAGCGCCGCGCGGTCGCCCGATCCAGCCCGGTCTGTTTTGACACGTCCGAGATCGACAGTTTCGGAGAATTCGCCCCGAAGCATTCAAAGACGCGCAGCCCCTTGGCCAAGGAAGAGATCGTACTGGAGGATTTGTTCGCCATGCAAACAACATGTTATGCATAGCGAACAAATGTCAAGATACGCACAGAAGGACTCGGCCTTTCCCCCTCTCCCGGCTAGGACTTTCGCAACACAGGAGAGCTTCATGGACAAAACCATCCCAAGCGTGGACGCGGCTGTCGCAGAAATCCCCGATGGCGCCCAGATCATGATTGGCGGCTTCGGAGGATCCGGCGCGCCGATCGAGCTGATCCACGCGCTGATCGACCGCTATCGCGCCACCGGCAGCCCGAAAAACATCACCGTGATCAATAACAACGCCGGGAACGGCGGCATCGGCATCGCCGCGATGATCAAGGCGGGGATGGTGGGAAAGATGATCTGCTCTTTCCCGCGCAGCTCGAACGCCGAAGCTTTCAACGAGAAATATCTGGCCGGCGAGATTGCGCTTGAACTGGTGCCGCAGGGCACCCTTGCCGAACGCATTCGCGCGGCGGGGGCGGGCATTCCGGCGTTCTACACCCCCTCCTCGTATGGCACCGAACTGGCAAACGGCAAGCCGACCGAGGAATTCGACGGCACGATGTATGTGAGAGAACGCTGGCTCAGGGCGGATTTTGCCCTGATCAAGGGGCAGACGGGCGACACGGTCGGCAACCTCACCTATCGCTTGGCGGCGCGCAATTTCAATCCGCTGATGGCCATGGCCGCAGACAAGACCATCGCCCAGGTGTCTGATCTTGTGGCCCCCGGAGGCATCGACCCGGAGCAGGTTGTGACGCCCGGCATCTTTGTCGATGCGGTGGTGCAGGTTGCAAATCCTCAGCAAGAAGAAGTGCTTGTGCGCACGGGAGTGATCTACTGATGTCCGATCTGACCTTTTCCAACGTGGCGCTCAGCAATGCCCAGATCGCCTGGCGCGCGGCGCAAGACATCGAAGACGGCTCTTATGTGAACCTTGGCATCGGGTTTCCCGAGATGATTGCCAAGTTCCAGCCCGAAGGCCGCGACGTGACCTACCACACCGAAAACGGCGTGCTGGGGTTCGGCAAGGCCCCACAGGAGGGCCAGGAAGACTGGGATCTCATCAATGCCGGGAAAAAGGCGATCACGCTGAACCCGGGTGCCGCGTTTTTCCACCATGCCGACAGCTTTGCGATGGTGCGTGGCGGGCATCTCGATCTTGCGGTACTTGGGGCCTACCAAGTGGCGCAGAACGGCGACCTGGCCAACTGGCGTGTGGGGACCAAAGGCGTGCCTGCGGTTGGCGGGGCGATGGATCTGGTGCATGGGGCGAAGCGGGTCGCAGTTGTCACCGATCATGTCACGAAGGACGGCAAGCCGAAGCTGGTCGAGACCTGCACCTTTCCCCTGACCGGCGTCGGTTGCGTCACACGGGTCTACACCTCTCTGGCCGTCGTCGACATTGAAGGCGGAAGGTTCATCCTGCGCGAAAAGCTGCCCGCCATGGCACTGGAAGAACTGCAATCCGTAACCGGTGCAACGCTGCACACAGATGGCGGGGTCGCTGACCTTGTCGTGCCCGAGGATCTTTGAATGACGGACGTTTACATCTGCGACTATATCCGCACGCCGATTGGCCGCTTCGGCGGCGCGCTTGCCTCTGTGCGGGCCGACGATCTGGGCGCCATCCCCCTCAGGGCACTGGCGGAACGCAACCCGTCGATGAACCTGTCCGCCATTGACGAGGTGATCTTTGGCTGCGCCAACCAGGCCGGCGAAGACAACCGCAACGTGGCGCGCATGTCCTTGTTGCTGGCGGGCTACCCGGACTGCGTGCCGGGTACGACGATGAACCGGCTTTGCGGGTCCGGCATGGACGCGGTGATCACCGCCGCCCGCGCGATCAGGGCTGGCGAGGCCGATCTGATCGTCGCAGGCGGCGTCGAATCCATGTCGCGCGCGCCCTTCGTGATGCCCAAGGCCGAAACCGCCTATTCGCGTGCCGCCGAGATCCACGATACGACCATCGGCTGGCGTTTTGTCAATCCGCTGATGAAAAGCCTGTACGGCGTAGATTCAATGCCCGAAACGGCTGAAAACGTCGCCGAGGATTTCGGGATTTCCCGCGCCGATCAGGATCTGTTCGCGCTACGCTCGCAACATAACGCAGGTGCGGCCCAGGCCAGCGGACGCCTCGCGCGCGAGATCACCCCGGTCACCATCCCGCAGCGCAAGGGCGATGCAATTGTGGTGTCCGAGGATGAGCACCCCCGGCCCTCGACCACGCTTGAGGCGTTGCAGAAGCTGCGCAGCATCGTCAAACCGGATGGGAGCGTCACCGCGGGCAACGCCTCGGGTGTCAATGACGGGGCGGCGGCGTTGATCCTGGCCAGCGAAGAAACCGCAATAAAGCACGGGCTGACCCCGATTGCCAAGGTTCTGGGTGGCGCCACCGCCGGTGTCGCGCCGCGCATCATGGGCTTTGGCCCGGCGCCTGCGTCGCACAAACTGATGACACGACTGGGGCTGACTCAAGCCGACTTTGCGGTGATCGAACTGAATGAGGCCTTTGCCTCGCAGGGGCTGGCCACGTTGCGCGATCTGGGCATTGCCGACGATGACGCGCGGGTCAACCGCAACGGTGGCGCGATTGCGCTGGGGCATCCGCTGGGCATGTCGGGGGCGCGGATCACCGGGACCGCCATGCTGGATCTGAAGCCGGGTGAAAGATCCCTGTCGACCATGTGCATCGGTGTCGGTCAGGGCATCGCAATCGCGCTTGAGGCGGTCTGAGCCAATGGCGGGCGGTCTGCGCGACCGCCCGCAAACAGGGGTAGCACCCTGCCGTCGGCCGGACTAGATCGCCCCGGTACAGTGATACCCGCCGCGATGAAAGACCAGCGGCGCGGTTCCTTCGCCGGCACCCAGGGCATCGACCGAGCCGACCACCAGATAGTGATCGCCGATTTCAGTTGCCCGCTCGATGCTGCACTCAACCCAGGCACTCACTCCCTTCAGGATCGGAAGGCCGCTCGGGCTGTCGGCACAGTCGAGTCCCGCAAACTTGTCGGCATCCTTGGACGCAAACCTCTTGCAGATCGCCGTCTGATCCGCCGCCAGCACATTGACGCAAAAGCGTTTCGTCGCCGCTATCTTCGGCCAGGTTGTCGACGTCTTGCCGGGAAAAAAACCGACAAGCGGCGGATCGAGCGAGATGGAGGTGAACGATCCGACCACCAACCCGATATTTTCGGTGCCTGACCGGGCCGTAATGACGGCGACGCCGGTGGGATGACAGCCAAGAACATCGCGAAAGGTCCGCGGGTCGATGGTTGCAAGCTTCATATCACTCATCTCGTTGTTTCCCGTGTCTGTGCAAGCGCGTTGGCTGTCATGTCTGGGGCAGGACCCGGATCATCCCGCGACGCGGCCGATTGACCGCTGGGTCAAAGGCTGATCGAGCTCTGCATGCAGCCTGGATGCCGAAATCGCTGCCCTGGCTGCCTCTCGTCCCTTTTCGACGAAATGCTCCAGATAAATCGACTTGTGATGATCCGTTTCATGGAAGTGGTGCGGCGTCAGCGATACCGACAGTACCGGAACAGTCGTCTCCAGCCCGGCCTGCATCAGACCGCTGACCACGGCCTGTGCGACGAAATCATGCCGGTAGATGCCGCCGTCGACCACAAAGGCCGCCGCGGCAATCGCCCCGTACCGACCTGTCAGCGCAAGTTTCTTTGCCACCAGAGGCAATTCGAACGCTCCGGGCACATCGTAGATATCGACGTCTGCTTCCGGGATGAGTTCCAGAAACCCCAGCAGAGCCTGATTGACCAAGGCCGACATGACCCTCGTGGACCTGAGCGATGCCGACCGCGAGACGCTCAAAATCCTTGTCGCGGAGCACGTTATGGCAGAGTTCACCGCCGCCTGCGGTGCAGACTGCGTACAACGCTGGAACGAGACGGTCGGCGCGGTTGTCGACATCGAGCTCGAAGCCGCGCAGTGAGCGGCTCCCCGTCTTCCCTGCCTTCCGACAAGCTTGCACAGCTCGCTCGGATCGCGGCAATCGGCAGCGGAGTCCTTCTCTTGGGGTCCGCTGCCCTCATGACCTTCGAGGTTCTGGCCCGACGGCTTTTGGGTCACAGCATCATCGGGGTCGACGAACTGGCGGGCTACGCCTTCGGCATCGCCATGGCCTGGGGCTTTGCGCAGGCCTTGTTCATGCGCGCCCACATCTGGGTGGACCTCGTCTACCTCCGGCTGCCCATGAAGATGCAGCGGGTTCTGGATGTGGTCGCCATGGGCGCCTTTGCCGGGATCATCGGGATCCTCGTCCGTCACGCAACCGGAACGCTGCTGGAATCCCTGCGCCTTGGCGCACGGGCCAGCACGCCGCTGAACACGCCGCTCTGGATTCCGCAATCGCTCTGGCTGATGGGGCTAATCTTCTTCCTGATCTGCCTGCTGGTGCTTCTGTTCGACCTCGTGGTGGCGATGCTGCGGCGGGACTACGCGCTGGCCGCGCGGCTGGGCGCCTCCGAGAGCGCGCTGAAAAGGATGTGACATGCAACTGGCACTCTTTCTTCTCTTCCTGCTGATCGCCTTGGGCCTTCCGATTGCCGCCGTGCTGGGGCTGCTCGCGGTTGCCCTCGATCTGGCCCTGTCCTCCTTCCCGCTGCAGCGCGCCTTCGGAGAGATCGCGTGGTCGCACAGCATCGACTTCGTTCTGATCGCCATCCCCATGTTCATCATGATGGGCGAGATCATGCTGCGCTCGCAGATGGCGGACCGCATGTATCGCGGCGTCTCCGCTTGGATCGGCTGGCTGCCCGGCGGGCTGATGCACGCCAACATCGGCGCCAGCGCGCTCTTCGCGGCCACCTCCGGATCCAGTGTGGCCACGGCCGCCACCTTCGGCACGACGGCGATGCCGCAGGTGGATCGGCACGGCTACAACGAGCGGCTCTTTCTCGGCAGCCTCGCTGCGGGCGGGACGCTGGGCATCCTGATCCCGCCCTCCATCAACATGATCATCTACGGCTTCCTGACCGACACCTCAGTTCCGCGTCTCTTCGTCGCCGGATTGGTGCCGGGTATCCTGCTTGCGCTGATCTTCGTGGTGACGATCCTGACCTTGTGTCTGATCGTGCCGTCATGGGGCGGACAGAAGGCGCCCCTGTCGCGCGAGCGGCTGTGGCGCAGCCTTCCGGACCTCGCGCCGCCGCTGGGCCTGTTCCTCGTGGTGATCGGTTCGATCTACGCCGGCTGGGCCACCCCGACCGAAGCCGCATCCATCGGCGTGATCGCGGCCCTCGGGTTGGCGGCCATGTACCGCGAACTGAGCTGGCCCATGCTGGTCGAGGTCTTCATCGGCACCATACGCACCTCGTCGATGATGATCCTCATCACCCTGCTGGCCTTTCTGCTGAACTTCGTGATCGGGGCGACCGGGCTGGTCTCGTCGGTCAACACCTTCGTCAGCGGCCTGGACTGGAGCCCGCTTGCCACCCTGCTGGTTATCCTGTGCGTCTACCTCGTGCTGGGCATGTTCATGGACACCCTCGCGATGATCGTGCTGCCCATCCCGATCGTGACACCGATCGTCGTGGGCTTGGGCTACGATGCGATCTGGTTCGGGGTCATGATGGTGCTGGTCGCGGAAACCTCGGTGCTGACGCCGCCCATCGGCATGCTGTGCTACGTGGTCCACGGGATCCGCGGACGGGGCGAGTTGCAGGACGTGTTCATCGGGGTCGCCCCCTTCATCGTCGCCCTGATGGTCATGATCGGCCTGATGATCTCCATGCCGCAGCTCGCGCTCTGGCTTCCGAACCTGCTGTACTAAGGGGCGCAGGCTCCGAATGAGGGCTGATCCCGCTCCGGTCCTTGTAGCCGGGGCGGGATCATCGCGTTTCCGGAGGACGGTCCGCCACAGGGGAGCCACCATGGAGACAGGGGTCTCGGGCCAGCCGATGTCCTGCGCCTCGACAGGAAAGGCCCGCAACTCTTCGCCCCTGCCCTCCTCTTGGAACGAAGAAAAGGCCCACGGCAGTGCTGCCACGGGCCAGGCCTTTTGTACCTGTGTTAAGGTCAAGGCGCTGTCAGAGGGCCTCGAGCACCTCCGAGAGCATGTCGTTTTTCGCGCGGAAATCTGCGCCGAGATAGCCCGCCAGCAGCCTGATCCCGGCCTCGTGCAGCTCCATCGGGGCGCCCTTCGCGCGGGCCAGCGCGCAAAGCGGCACCAGCCCGAAAGGCACGTCCTCCCAGATGTAGCGCGTGTCGAGGCTTCGGGGGCCCAGCGTTCCGGGCGCGCGCCGAAAGACCTGCCCGGCCATCTCGGAGACGGTGCCCGGGGTCAGGCCGGGGAAGGTCATCAGGTAGTGGTCATGCACGCTGCGGACCTCGAACCCGTAGCTTTCCGCCAGCGCCAGCCGTTCCGTGTCGAGGTCCTCGATCAACCGTCCCACGGCGGGGGTGATGCACTCGTAGTTCTCCCAGGACTCGCCGCGCTCGATGCGGGTGAGGTTCGCGATGGCATTGGCGAGGTGGATCTGCGGGTTGAGGTTGCTCAGACCGATACGCAGGACATCCCCCACATACCGGAAGCGGGGGCCGAAGAGCGTGACGCAGAGTGCAGTGGCCTCTTCGGCGTCCTCGAACCCCGCGCTGGCCATGTCGACCGTGTCGCGCAGTGTGCCGACGCGGATACCGCCGTCGTTGCGCTGCGCCGTGGGCACGGTGGTCGACCACGAAACGGTGCGGACAGAGCGGCCTGCGGCGGCAAGGGCGGCGCGCAGGTAGACAGAGGCATAGGACAGTTCCGCGCTGAAGATCACCACCTGTTCGGGGCGCAGGTGTGGCACCAGCGCATCCAGCGCCGCCCGATTGCCCTGCGCGCAGCGGGCCATCACCAGAACCTCGGCGAAGGCAGCGGCCTCTTCGGCCCCGGCGACCTGCTCGATCCGGTGGTCGCCCTCGATCTCTCCGGTGAAATGCTCCACCCCGGACCCGCTCCGGCTTTGCGACCAGAGCCGGACGTCATGCCCCGCCTGCTTCAGCAGCGCGCAATAGGTCAGGCCGACGGGGCCGCCCCCGACAACAGTTGCTTTCATAGTCTCTCCTCCGGCCGGGAAGCCGTCTTGGTTTTCAGTTTGTTGGAAAGGCTTCCGGGAAGAAGGTCTTCGGCAGGAACATGAAGACCGACGGAAGGAAGATCACCAGCAGGATGATCCCGACGGTGATCAGCACGATCGGCAGAACGGCGCGGAAGGCCCGGGGCATGTCGACCTCGCCGATCTGTGCGGCGATGAGCAGGCAAATGCCGTACGGTGGCGTCGTCAGGCCGATGGCCAGCGACAGGCATACCACGAGGGCGAGGTGGATGTCGGGGATCTGCGCGACCAGCCCCAGTTCCTTGATGATCGGCAGGAAGATGATCACAGCGGTCATCGGGCTGAGCACGGTCCCGACGATCAGGCTGAAGATCATCAGCATGATCAGCACGCCCCAGTCCTTCTGCGAGACCGACGAGATGAACTCGGCGATTTCACGTGCAACCCCGAGGTAGGAGATCAGCCAGCCCATTATGCCAGCGGCGGCCACGGCGAACATCGGCAGCGAGTAGGCCACGACGGTTTCGCAGAGGATGCCGAAGAGCGCGCGCGGATTCACCGTGCGGTAGATCGCGACGGCCAGCACCAGGCCGACAAGCGCGGCGATGGCCGAGGCTTCGGTCGCGGTGAACATGCCGCTGGTGATGCCGCCGAGGATGATCAGCGGGATCAGCAGCGCAGGGGCCGCGCGCTTGGCGGTGTCTCCCCGCTCCTTCCACGGGATCCGCACGGTGTTCACCACCCCGTGCCGCGAGGCGACGTAGTAGGTGTATCCCATCTGACCAAAGGCGATCAGAATGCCGGGCAGGATGCCCGCCATGAAGAGGCCCGCGATGGAGACGTTGCCGAAGGCGCCGTAGATCACGAAGAGGATCGAGGGCGGGATGATCACCCCCAGCGTCGACGAGGTGGCGGTCAGCGCCACGGCGAAGGGAGCCGGGTAGCCCGCTTTCTTCATGGCCGGGATCATGATGGCGCCCACGCTGGCGGTATCTGCGGCGGCCGAGCCCGACATCGAGGCGAACATCATGCTGACGAGCACGTTGATGTGGCCCAGCCCGCCCTTGATGTGGCCGACCATCGACTGCGCGAAGGTCATCAGCCGGTCGGTGATGCCGCTGTCGTTCATCAGCCGCCCGAGCAGCAGGAAGAAGGGCACCGCGAGAAGCGCGAAGGAATTGATGTTCGACAGCATCTGGTTGACCACCGAACTCGCCGGCAGGCCGAGTTGCAGGACGGTGACAAGCGAGGCCAGCGCGATGGCGAAGGCAATCGGAACCCGAAGCAGGATCAGGAACAGGAAGCCGGCGATGAGGGTGATGATGGGGATCATGTCGGTCAGGCCCTAGCGGTCGGAAGAGAACAGCCGGGTGGCGGTCCGGATGATCAGCTCGATGGCGAACAGCATCATGGCGGCTCCGGCCACGGCGATCACGACGTTCTGGTAGAACATCGGGAAACCCAGCGAGAAGGAATAGCGGCGCCAGCTCATGTCTGCGTAGCTCCAGCCGTTGACCATGAGCACCCAGATGACCGGGAGGCACAGGACGAGGGCAAGGAGGGCAAGCGCGAGATTGGAGCGTTCGAAGTGGGCGGGCAGGATTTCCACGACGTAGTGGACGCCTTTCCGGAAGCCCACGGCAGCGCCGAGGAACACGCTCCAGACGAAGCAGAACATCGCGACCTCATCGGTCCAGACGTAGCTGCCCGGCAGCAGGTTGCGCGAGAGGATCTGGAACAGAACGCAGAGGATGAAGATCAGGAAGAACGTGCCGCCCGCGACGTAGCACAGGCGTTCGATCCCGGAGTTCAGTTTGGTGAGCATGGCCGGTCCCTTCGGCGAAGAGGCACCGGGCGGCGGGGAGGAAGCCGCCGCCCGGATCGCATCCATCAGTCGATTTTGCGGATTGCGTCGAGAACTTCGGAGGCCCCGATCTGCTCGGCGACCTCGTCGTGCAGCGGGCGGACAACCTCGATGAAGGGCGCCTTGTCGACCTCCGAGAGGATGACCTGACCGGAGTCGACCAGCGGCTGGAGAAGCGAGCTGTCATACTCGATGCCCTTGTCAATCCCGACCACGGCGGCCTTGGCTGCGGCGTCCCGGAAGATCGTCTTGTCTTCGTCCGAAAGGCGATCCCAAGCGATCTGGCTGATGGTGATGTGGCTCACCATGAATTGGTGCTGCGTGGTGGAGTGATAGGGCGCCACCTCGTAGAGCTTGTTGCCGACATAGGCGCTGATGGAACTTTCGAAGGCATTGGCCACGCCGGTCTGAAGGGCGGTGTAAAGCTCGGTGAAGGGCAGAGAAATCGGCTGCGCGCCACTGGCCTCCCACATCACGGCGTCCAATCGCGAGCCCGGGACCCGCATTTTCATGCCGGCCAGATCGTCGATGGAGGCGACCTCCTTCGCGTTGTTGGACAGGTTGCGGATGCCCCCGCCGGTGAGGCCCAGCAGCACCAGCCCGTTGCCCGAGTCCTGATAGACCCGGTCGAAGTAGCCGACGACCGGCCCTTCCGGATCCATCGCCTTGCGGAAGACCTCGATGCTGGGAAACAGGTAGCTGATGCTGAAAAGCTGGAACTCGGGGAAGAAGGGGGTCGCTTCCTGCGTGCCGCCGATCAGCAGGTCGATGGTGCCGAGGCGCATTTCGTCCAGCGCGGTGGCATCCCGTCCCAGCGTGGCGCCCGGGAAGATCTCGATCTCGATCCGCCCGTCGGTGGCGGCCTCGACCTCGGCCTTCAGCGTTTCGGCGGCGTCCAGCCACGGATGCGGGGGGTTGCCCTGGGTGGACAGGCGAAGGGTTTCGGCATCGGCGGTTCCGGCGAGGCCAGCCGCGACGGCGCAGGCGGCAAGGGCGCCCATCATTCGGTTCATCATGTCTTCTCCACTGTCGGAACGTGTTTTTCGTGACCCCGCAGGGATGCAGGGTGTTGCAAAGGCTGACAATCCGTTGTGATAATGTCCAATACAAACTAGTGATCCTATCATGCACTGGTGTTATACTTGGCCGGAGACGCCCCACCGTGGTACATGTGACCCTCCGTCAGATCGAAGCCTTCCGTCACCTCATGGAGAGCCGGACCATGACCGGCGCGGCGGAGCGGATGTCGATCAGTCAGCCCGCCATAAGCCGCCTCATCGCGGATCTCGAGGCCACCCTCGAATTGCAGCTCTTCGAGCGATCCGGCCCAAGGCTGCGCGCCACGACCGCTGCGCTGCGACTGGTCTCTGAGGTGGAGCGGGTGTTCCTGGGTCTCGACCATGTGGAGGCGGCGGCGCGGCGCATTCGTCGTTTTCCGTCAGATCCTTACAGGATCGCCGCCCCACCGTTCCTGTCGAGCGGCTTCATGGCACGGCTGGTGGCCCGGGTGACCGCTGACCTGCCGGATCTGACCGTAAGCCTGCACACGGATACCTCTCACGCGATTGCCGAACAGGTGTCCCGGGGTGAACATGATTTCGGCCTCTGCACCCTCGCCGCTTCGGTGCAGGACGTCACCGTGGCCCACAGGGTCACCATCGGTACGGATTGCGTGGTGCCTGCGGACCACCCGCTCGCCGCCAAGGCGGTGATCCGAGAGGTCGATCTGGATGGCGAACGGATTTTCGTGCTGGGCCGAAGCGGCGCCATCAGGCCGCAGATCAACAGCGTCTTCGAACGCGCCAACATCCAGATGCGGATCGTGGGCGAGGTGCTGCACGCATCCTCCTGCGCCTCCTTCGTGGCCGAGGGGCTGGGCATCGCGCTGATGAACACGATCTCCGCGCGGACCTCCGTCGTCGCGGGAACGCGGATCGTGCCGTTTTCCCCGGCGATCACGCAGGATTTCTCGGCCATCGTCCCCAAGCGGGACAAGTTCGCGGACGTGACAGAGGCGTTCCTGTCCCACCTCCCCGGTGTCGTCGAAGACTTCACATAGGGGAGTTGTCGCGGATTCTGTCGCAAATTTCCGTACTTCCGGGAGACCGACCTACCGTTTCCGTTCCGGAAATCACTCCAGAAACCGGATTCTCTTTACTGGCGCGCCTTGCAATGCTGCACCGCAGCATTACATGTGACTCAACGCAAAGAGACACGCTAAACACTCCCGAAAGGAGCCCTGACATGGCAAAGCAGACCCAAAAATCCGCATCGAACGAAATCCAAAGCATGTTCGATCCGAAGAACTACCAGGACTTTTTCAAGACATGGGCAAACATGAACGAGCGTTTCACCTCGATCATGGTCGATGCTGGCCACCGCTCCATCAAGATCACGTCCGAGACGGCTAACGAGGCTCTGTCGAACTTCCGCGACGCAGCACAGGTTCGGGACGAACCGGCGCATTACGCGCAAGCCTACAGCACCTTGATGCAGCAGCAGATTGAACTTGCCGGACGCGCCATGCAGTCCTTTGGCGAAGAGAGCCAGAAAACCGGCTCCGCAGTTGCCGAACTGACGTCCGAAGAAGGCAACGCGATTGCCGAAAAAGCGACCGAGAACGCCGAACGTTTCGCGGAAAAGGCGAGCTCGGCCGCGAAGAAAGCGGCCTGAGTTCCATCACGCGAAACCGTGCCCCTATAAAACGGCGGATCCGAAAGGGTCCGCCGTTTTGCTTTTAAGAGCGCCCCGATGCCGGTGCCATCAACCTGACAAAAGGACTCCGACAGGGAACAACAGCTCGGTCCGCACACCCGCAGAATGGTCTAGCCGCTCTGAAATGGTCCATAGCCTATCTGATCAGTGCAGGGCCACAATCCGGGACGGTCCGCCTGACCCGCCTGCGACCTTGGGCGCTCCGACAAAGACGTACGCCCCGGAGGGCGCGATCTCGTCCATCGACGCGATGCACTCGACACCCCATCGCCCGGAGCCCAGCCAGTCGTAGTGGACGGGGAACTCACCTGAAGCGAGGCCGCGGTCCAGCGACAGCGTGTCCACCGCGATCCCCCTGACCGAGCGCTCCTCGATCAGGAAGCGGGCGGCTTCGTGGTGGAAGCCGGGTGTGTGGTTCTTACCCTCGGCGTCGAGGCCGGTGTATTTCTCTGTCTTGAGATGGGCTGCCCAGCCCGAGTTCATGGCAACACAGGCGCCTTCGGGGATTTCACCGTGCTGTGCTTCCCACGCCGCGATGTCGTCGGGGGTCAGGTAGGCGTCGGCATCCGCGGCGGCCTTGGCCCGGATGTCGATGATCGCAAGCGGGCAGAGCAGGTCTGCGACGGGGATCAGGTCTACGCTGTTGCCGTCTTCGGAAAAATGGAGCGGCGCGTCGATGTGGGTGCCGGTGTGCTCCATGAGCGTCCAGCGGTTGAGGTTGACCCGATCCTTTTCCCAGGTGACGGGACGTTCCATTTCGAACCACCGTTCGCCGGAGAAGGTCGGAAACCCTTCGTAGAGCGTATGGCTCATGTCGGTGATCTTGCTGAAACTGAGGGGACCGGTATCTGTCGCCGCAGACGCAGGACGGGCGCCGCCGGCAAGGGAGCCGGCACCTGCCATTGCAGCGATTCCAAGCGTGAAGCCGGATTTCAGGAGACCGCGGCGGGTGGCCTTTTCACAGACCGCGTGAAGGCAATTCGGAGGGCACATTGGATTTGTCCTTGTATGATGGGGTAAGGAAGATGAGCGGCGGGATGCCGCGATCCGCACCCGCAGCCAAGGGACGGCTACGGGTGTGGCAACAGGCATGGCGGTCAGAGACCGTTGATCGCGTCCAGCATGCCCTCGGGCCAGGACTTCGACAGTGGAGAGTTCAGGTACTGCTCCTGCGCGTGGGACTGGAACGCCGCGACATCGGGCGTGTAGACCTTGAGCCCCTCACCTTCGAAGAACTCGATCAGCTCGGCTTCCTGGTTCAGGTACTGTTCGTCCGACCATGCGACGGCCTTTTTCGCCGCCGCGCGCATCCGCTCCTGCTGTTCGGGCGTCAGGGCGTCGAAGACCTGCGACGAGACGAGGATGAGGCCGATCCCGACATTGTGGCCGGTCAGCACGATCTGGTCGGTGACCTCGTAGAATTTCATCTCCTTGTCGTTGGGCAACGGATTGTCCTGACCGTCGACCACCCCGGACTGCAGCGCGGTGTAAAGCTCGGCGTAGGGGACCGGGACCGGGTTGGCCCCCAGCGACTTGCCGAGGAATTGCCAGCTTTCGCCGCCGGGCATCCGCAGTTTCACGCCGGACATGTCGTTGGGGGTGTTGATCTCCTTGTCGCCGCGCAGGTTGACCTGGCGGGTGCCGTAGTAGAGTGGGGTCAGGATCTCGACGCCCAGCTTTTCCCGGGCGATCTGGCGCAGCTGTTCGCCGACCTCCGAGTCGAAGACCGCCTTGAGGTGCGCCTGGTCGCGGATCACATAGGCTGCGCCAAGGATGTCGAACTCTGGCGCCTGCTGGGCGAGGTCAGAGGGCGGCAGGCTGGCCATCTGGATGTTGCCGCGCTGGATGCCCGTCAGCTCGGTGCCCTGCTTCATCAGGGTCGCGCCATAGTATGGCTTGAAGTCGAACTCTTCGCCGATCTCCTTGGCGAAGATATCGACGAGGGCCACGTTGCGCGGCGCCTGCTGCGGGTTCACGTCGGAAAAGATCAGCTCGATCTTGTCCTGAGCCTGCGCGGCCCCCGTGAGCATCGCCACCGCAAGCGCGGCCGAGGCGAAAGTCCTGAGTCTATTGTGGATCATCATGTCCTCCCTTGGTGATCGTCAAAGTGCAAAGCGGTTCTCCGGCACCCCCTGCCCCGCGCCTTCTATTGCGAAGACGCTGCCGGCCAGCGGCTCGGCGTCCAGTTGATCGGGCGACAGGAACTTGAAGGCCGACGTGACGTAGAGCGTGCGGAAATCGGACCCGCCGAAACACAGGCAGGTCGGGTTGGTCACGGGCAACGCAATCTCGCGGTCGATCCTTCCGTCAGGGGCGTAGCGAACGACCCGGCCACCGGCAAAGAAGGCCTGCCAGAGGCAGCCATCGGCATCGACGCAGGCACCGTCCGGCCGGTCGCCGGAGGCGGAATAGTCGGCGAAGACTTCGCGCCCGACGATGGTCTCCCCTGCCTCGTCAAGTGCGAGGCGCCAAGTGATGTAGCGGCGGGTGTCGGTGAAGTACATGTGCCGCCCGTCCGGATCGAAGGCGATGCCGTTCGACACGATCACGTCGTCCAGCATCCGCGTGACGGTGCCGTCCGGATCGACCCGGTAGAGCGCGCCCAGGCCTTGGCTCAGACCATTGTCCATCGTTCCGATCCACAGGCGTCCGCGGGTATCGACCCGGCCATCGTTCAGCCTTGTGGCGGGCATCTGCTCGCCGGGGATGGTGGCGAAGGATCTGGCCTCGCCGCTTTGCGGGTCGATCAGCACAAGGTCGAGGTCACGCGCTGCCAGCAGACCGTCGGACCGTGTCAGTGCGAGCGAGCCGAAGTAGGTGCCGGGCTGTTCCTGCGCCACCGCTTCGCCGCTGGCGGGGTCCAGACGCCAGAGCGTCGGCTGCTCGATGTCGATCCACCACAGGCAGTTGCGACGCGCGTCCCAGAGCGGGGTCTCTCCCAGTTGGGCGGCGACTTTCTGGACGCATTCGACCTTTGGTTGTGTCATGCGGGTCATCCCTTGTAGCCCAGCATCCGGGGCAACCAGAGCACGAAGTCGGGCACGAATGTGATGATCATCAGGGCCACGACCAAGGCGAAGAGGAAGGGCAGCAGGTCCCGGACGATCCGGGCCAGTGGTTGTTTGGTGATCGTGGACACGATGAACAGCAGCAGTCCGTAGGGCGGCGTGATCAGCCCCAGCATGGCGTTGACCACGCAAATGACACCGAAGTGCACGAGGTCGATCCCAAGCGACTGCGCCGTCGGGATGAAGATCGGCACGATGATCAGCAGGATCGCCCCGGACTCCAGGATGCAGCCCAGAACGAGGAACAGCGCGTTGATGGCCAGCAGGAACCCGACGCGGGACAGCTCGTACTGGCCGAGGAAGGCTGCGAGCGAGTCCGGCACGTTCTCGCGGGTGACGACGTACTGGAAGGTCAGCGCCCCCGCGATGAGGATGCCGACGGTCGCCGTCGAACGGGCCGAAGCCAGCAGCGTCTCGTAGAACTGCCCCAGTCTGACCGAGCGATAGACCACGACCGAGATCGTGAGCGCGTAAAAGGCAGCCACGGCGGCGGCCTCTGTCGGGGTCATCACGCCGCCGTAGATGCCGCCCAAAAGGATGACCGGCAAAAGCAGAGCGGGAATGGCGCGGAAGGTGACACCGGGCATGTCGCGCAGCGAAACCACCTCGTCTACGGAGAAGTTGCGGCGATGGGCGATGACGGCGTTCATCACCATCAGCACCACGCCCATCAGTAGACCCGGCGCCATGCCGGCGGCAAAGAGGTAGCCGACAGACTGGTCGGAGACGAGCGCGTAGAGCACCATGGGAATCGACGGGGGGATGATCGGCCCGATCGTGGCCGAGGCAGCGGTGATCGCCGCGGCGTAGGACGGGGTGTACTTGCCGTCCTTCGTCATCATGTTGATGATGATCTTGCCCATGCCGACCGCATCCGCGACGGCAGAGCCCGACATCCCGGAGAAGATCAGCGAGGACACCACGTTGACGTGTCCCAGCCCGCCCTTGAACCGCCCGACGAGCGCCTGCGAAAACTGCAGCAGCCGGTCCGCCAGAGAGCCGATGTTCATTATGTCGGCCGCGAGGATGAACAGCGGGATCGCCAGCAGCGTGTAGCTGTTGAACAGCCCCTGCAGGAGCGTCTCTGAGGCGATGGAGGGGTCGAACCCTTTCATGATCAGGTAGACGGAGGACCCGCAGATCATGGACAGGCCCATCGACAGGCCGCCGAAAGCCAGGAAAGCAATTAGCAGGATCGAGACGAGAAACGGATCAGTCATAATCGTGGGTTCCGGCCGATTGGGTTGTGTCGAACGCCGGCCCGGAACCGGAAATGCCGCGCCAGATGCTGATGAAACAGCGCAGGATCACGGAGAGCGTAAAGGGAATGTAGATCGCAAAGACCCAGTCGAAGGGAATCTTCATGTAGGCGGTCTTCTCGATCGCCATGAAGGTGACGTAGTCCCATACGTAAGGCAGCGTCCAGATGAAGATGCCCGCGCAGATGGCCCCGGTCACGACATCCATCGCCCGCCGTCCGCCGCGCGGCAAAAGGTTGTAGAGGATGTCCAGCCGGATCACCTCGGATTCGCGCACGACAAAGGCGTATCCGAACAGGATGCCCCACAGCCACGCGATCGATACGAACTCCACCGTCCAGCCCAGCGGGAGGTTCAGCAGGTAGCGGAACACGATCTGGACCAGGAAGCTGACGAAGAGTGCGCCCAGGATCAGCGCGAGAAAGTTCTCGGCTCGCGCACCGAGCCATCCGATTGGTTTTCGCAGACGGTCCATCCTGCCCCCGGTGGTGAAAGGTGTCGGGTCCGGCTGAAACGGCCGTCGCCCCGTTGTCTGGCCTCAGAGGCCGTTGATCTTCTCGGGCAGCCCCTCGGGCCAGTCCGTGGAATACTTGGAGTTCCTGAACTCCCCGAGCACGTGGTTTTGGAAGACCTCCTTGTCGGGTTCGTAGACGTTCAGCCCCGGTTCCTCGAAGAAGGTCACCAGTTCCGCCTCCTGGGCGATGGTGTCGACATCCAGCGCAGCCTGGAACTCGCGCACGTCCTGCGCCACCGCGGTGCCGGCGCCGATTCCGGCAGCCATCAAGGCTGCCAGCCCTGCCACCTTGAAGTTCCTCATGATCCTACGCTCCTCCCAGTTGCGCTTCGTGGACGTCAGGACGCCCCTAACCGAACGAACCGAATGCCTCCCGCATCCGGTCGGTGTCGGGCTTCTCTCTCTTGAAATGTTCTTGGACCCGCGCGGGCTCGCAAAGCGCCATACCGAAGACGGGCGGGACGGTGCGCTTGTACCGACGGGGCACGTCCAGCCATTCAAAGCCCTCTGCCCCGAGACTGTCCGAGGCACTCGCCGGAACGTTGCTCTCGTCCGCATCGACCGGGACGTGGCCAAGCCGCAACCCGACCGCTGCCGTGATCGCGCGCGGTGACCGAAACGGGCCGATCCCGCGGCTCATGCGGGCGATTGAACGCCCGCGACCGACAACCGGGCCGGTCTGCAAGGGAGCGGCAAACGTCACGAAACTCCTCCTGTCCATGGCGGGTTCTCTGACCGCTTGACGTGAGAATGTTCGTGACGGTTAAATATGTCAACCTTTTGTACCAGATCGTTAAAAGTGGGTGCGGCGATGCGAGATCCACGGGCATTTCCGCGCGCCTTGCCTTGCGGTACACGGGGGCGTTGGCCAAGCATCGAAGGAGAGACGGCACCATGGGGGATGCACCTTCCCACCCGCGCCCGGGCGAAACGCAACGCGGTGGCTGGAAACAGGATCCCGATGCCGTGCGCCGCAACATCCTGCAGGTCGCGCGCACCGTCTTTGCCCGGCAGGGCCTGTCGGGCGCGCGGGTCGATGAGATCTCGGCCAGCACGAAGACGTCGAAGCGGATGATTTACTACTACTTCGGCGACAAGGAGGGGCTCTACCGCGCCGTACTCGAGGACGCCTATGCGCGGATGCGCGACGACGAGGCCGCCCTGGACCTGCGCGCCGTGCATCCCATGACGGCCCTGCGTCAGCTGGCGGAGTTCACCTTCGAGCACCACCGGCAGGACCCGGACTTCGTGCGACTGGTGATGATCGAGAACATCCACGGCGCCGCGCATATGGACTCGTCCGAGATCCTGGCCGGGCAGAACAGTTCGGCGATCCTGCTGCTCGAGGACATCTACCAACGCGGCTGCGACGCCGGCCTGTTCCGGCGCGGGCTGACGGCGCTCGAGCTGCACTGGCACATCTCGGCTCTGTCCATCTTCAACATCGCCAACCGCGCGACCTTTTCGCGGATCTTCGGCAATGACCTCTTTACCGAGCGTGGCCAGCGCATGCTGTGCCGCCATGTCGGCGACATGATCCTGGGGCTCGTGATGAAGCCCGGACTTTCCGCCGAGTTCGACATGCCAAGACCCAAGGAGGAGGCACGCACGATCAACCCGGGTATTTTCCGATTTCTCGACGTATGGGACAGCAAATGGGCCACGCTCGCACCGGGGGCGACCCCCGCCGAGCGGCGTACGCACTTCGAAAGCATCGCGCGCGACATGCGCCTGCCGACACCCCGCGAGGTCGAGACCGATGACGAACACTGGATTGACAGCGACGGCGGTCCGGTGCGGGTGCGGGTCTTTCGTCATGACAGCGGAGGCACGCAGCCTGCACTGATCTACATGCACGGCGGGGCATGGATGCAGGGCAGCCCGGAAACCCATTGGGACATCACCGCGCGGCTTGCAGCGTGGAACCGGCAGACCGTGATCTCGGTCGACTACGCCCTGGCACCGGAACATCCCTTTCCGGCGGCCTACCTGCAGGTGCTGTCCGTGGCGCGATGGGCCCATGCGGAAGCAAACTCCCTGGGGATCGACCCTGCGCGCATCGCCATCGGAGGCGACAGTGCGGGCGGCAACCTTGCCGCTGCCGCGGCGCTGGCCTGCCGTGACGAGGGTGTCCCGATCTGCGCCCAGCTTCTGATCTATCCGGCCTGCGACTTCGACCAGTCCCGCCCCTCTTACGCCGAGAATGCCGACGGGCCCCTCTTGAAGGTCGCGGGCATGGCGGCGACCCACGCGCTCTACTGTCCGGACGAGGCAACCTTGCACGGCGATCCGCGCGCAGCGCCTCTGGCGGCCGATAGTCATGCGGGCCTGCCTCCTGCCTTCATCGCTGTGGCACAGAACGACCCTCTGCGCGATAGCGGGCTGGCCTATGCCGATGCGCTGACGGCGGCAGGCGTCGATGTCGAGGTCGACCGGGGAGAGGGGCTGATCCACGGCTATCTTCGCGCCATGGAATATTGCCCGGACACAGAAGCCAGCCTCCGCCGGATGGCCGACTGGCTGCGCCGGATCACGGGATAACGAGACCCTCAGACTCAAAATATAGCGGCGCCGGGATACGGCGCCCCTGCCCCATCGCCCGGCACACGGGTCGATGCGAGTTTGCATGGGGGTGATTCCTGATATATCTTCCAAAACACCCTACGATTCTATTTTCGTAGGACATTATGGGAGGAAAAATGCTAAATCTCAATCGTCGGTTCGTCTGTGGTTTCGCCGCTGCGGCCATGGCCCTTTTCCCTCTTGCCGCCACAGCGCAGGACGCAAGGGAACTCACCTTCTCGGCGGTGTTCACACAGAACGACATTCGCGCGGAGATGATGGAACAACTGAAGTCCGCGGTGCCGGATAGCTTCGACCTCCAACTGTACTACGGCGGAACGCTGTTCGCGCAGGGCACGGAACTTGTCGCCATTCAGCGTGGCAACCTCGACATGAGCAACGTTGCGCCGCAGGACATCGCCAAGCAGATCCCCGCGTTCTCGATCCTGACCGCCGCTTACCTGTTCCGCGATGCCGAGCATCTGAGCACCTTTTTTGCCAGCGAGGCGGGTGAAGAGATGGTGGCGATGGCCGAGGATCAGCTGGGCATCCACATCCTCGGTCCGACCTACTTCGGCACACGTCAGGTGAACCTCCGCGGCGACAAGGAAATCCGTACGCCCGAGGACATGTCCGGTGTCAAACTGCGGATGCCGGGCGGTGACGCATGGCAGTTCCTAGGCGAGGCGCTTGGCGCCAATCCGACGCCGATGGCTTATTCGGAGGTATATACCGGCCTTCAGAGCGGCGCGATCGACGGGCAGGACAATCCCTTCCCGAACGTCGAGAACATGAAGTTCTACGAGGTGACGGACCAGATCGTGCTGACGTCGCATCTTGTGGCCTTCGATTTGCTGGTGATCTCCAGCCGCGTCTGGGACGAAATGACTGAAGAGCAGCGCACAGCCTTCCAGTCCGCCGCGGACGAGGCGATTGCCTGGAGCACCGAACAGCACCTTGCCCGTGAGGACGAGCTGGCCGCGTTCTTCGAGGGCGAGGGGCTGAAGATCTACGAGCCCGACCTTGACGCTTTCCGCAGCCATGCGCAGACGAAGTACCTCGAGTCGGACCTTTCGGCAGACTGGCCCGAGGGGATGCTGGACCGCATCAACGGCCTCTGAGTCCACGCCCATCGACCACACCAAGGATCAGACACCCGGCACGCCTTTCGGCGTCCGGGTCCTTCGTGCCAACGAGGAAACTCATGCGATGTCAAAGCCGATCTATATCCTGAACGGCCCGAACCTGAACCGGCTGGGCGTCCGCGAGCCGGAGATCTACGGCCACACTACGCTGGCCGAGGTCGAGGCGCTTTGCCGAGAGGCCGTGGGGGAACGGCCGCTCGAGTTCCGGCAGACCAACTCCGAAGAGACGATGATCGACTGGATTCACGAGGCCACGGACAGGAGCGCGGGGATGATCATCAACCCGGCCGCCTTCACCTTCTACTCGATGGCGATCATGGACGCGCTGAAGATGTTCGGCAAACCGTTGATCGAGTACCACATTTCGAACATCCACAAGCGCGAACCGATGTATCACAACTCGCTGGTGTCGGGCGTCGCGACTGCAGTATTGGCAGGGCTCGGCGCCAAAGGGTACGTGCACGCCGTCCGCATCCTGATCGAGATGATCGGCGAGGACGCCTGAGACCCGAAGAGACCTGACGGCAGGGCCCCGTTTGAGGCCCTGCCGGCCAGCCTTGCCGGCCTTGCTTCGATGGTCTGCCGGACGGTCGCCGGGATCAGACCCCGTCGTCCAGCAGTTGAAGTGCGCCGGAATAGTTCGGCTCCATCGCCGCGATATGCCGGGTCAGCAGGTCCTGCAGCGCATCCGGGTCGCGTGCCTCGACCGCGTCGGCGATCATGAGGTGTTCCGAGTAGGTCGTGTGCCGATGCAGGCTGAGCTGTGCCGACAGATGCACGCGTAACGCGGCAAGACGGCCCGAAGCGATGTCGAAGGCCTCGCAGAAGAACGAGTTTCCGGCGTTCTCGAAGAAGGTGTTGTGAAAAGCGGTGTCGGCCTCGGCATAGGCGAGGGAGTCGTCGGCCGCCCGGGCGGTGTCCATCATCGAGATCGCCTCGCGCAGTCCCTGCAGCGTGGCCTCCGGAGCACGCTCCAGCGCAAGGCGGCTGACCAGACGCTCCAGGTGCAGGCGGTAGTCGACCAGCGCGCGAAGTTCCTCTGCGTCGGGCTTGAAGACGATGCTGCCCCGGCGCGGCAGTATGTTGATCAGCCCCTGCATCTGCAAAATGGTCAGCGCCTCGCGGACAGGCGTTCGGCTGACATCCATCGCGACGGCGATCTTCTCCTCGGACAGCGGCTCACCCAGCGCGATCTCGCGGCGCAGGATCGCCTCCTTCAGGCGTTCGGCCACCGTCGCCGCCAGCGATTGCGGGCGGTTGATGGGGCTTTTCTTCATCGGATTGACGTTCTTGTTCGCTTTCAGTGCCATGCCCCGATGCCTTTTTCTACCCGATCCCGCCGACTGTACCCGATGGCTCGGGCAGGTCCAATATATGGACAATTGACATACTGTATACCAGTTAATACGAGGATGAGGGATTGGTAAGGAGACAGGCATGAGGGTGCTGGTAACGGGAGGCGGCGGTTTCATCGGAGCGTGGATCATCCGCAGGCTGGCAGAGGCCGGGCACGATCCGGTCGTGTTCGACATGCACGAAAACCGTGGGAAAGTGGCCGAAATCGCAGGACGCGATCTGGCGGACCGGATCGATTGGCACGTCGGCGACATCGTCCGGACGGAGCCGGTGGTCGCGGCGGCGCAGGGGTGCGACGGCCTCGTCCACCTTGCGGGCGTACTGACGCCCGCCTGCCGGGACAATCCGGTGCTAGGCGCAGAGGTCAACCTGATCGGCACGCTGAACGCCTTTCTCGCCGCCCGCACCCATGGCATCCACAACGTCGCCTACATGTCGAGCATGGGGGTCTTCGGACCGGACGACGGCGCCGAGCCGCGTCCGACGACGCTTTACGGTGCCTTCAAGTTGGGGGCAGAGCACAGCGCACGCGCCTTCCACGCCGAAGACGGCATCAACTCGACCGGCTTTCGCCCGTACGTGGTCTACGGGCCCGGTCGCGACGTGGGGATTTCGGCAGGGGCGACCCTTGCCTGTGAAGCCGCCGCGCGGGGCGAGGCCTATACCATCCCTTTCACGGGTCCCATCGACATGATCCATGCCGACGACGTCGCGCGGATATTCCTGTCCGCGGTCGAGTCTCCACCGGAGGGCGCCAATGCCGTAACCCTGCTGGGCCGGGAGACCGACACGACTGCCATCGCCCGGACAATCAACGAACTGGCGCCCGAGGCCCGGATCGACGCGGCTGGCCCGCCCATGCCCATCGACGGACCCAAGGCGGAACCCGCGCTGGCCCGGCTCTTCCCCGAGTGGCAGCCCATGACCCTGAAGCAGGGCCTTTCCGACACCATCGCATTCTACCGGAGCCGCACATGAGACGTTTCGAGGATCAGGTCGCCATCGTAACCGGCGGGGCGCGCGGCATCGGGCTGGGCATCGCCCGCAGGCTGACACAAGAGGGCGCGCAAGTCGTCGTCTGGGACCTGGCCGATGTCGCGCCGGGCCAATCCTATGCCCCGGCCGCAGAGATGAAGGTGGACGTCACCGATCCGGCCTCGGTCGAGGCCGCGACGGCCGACGTCTTGTCGCGCTTCGGACGGATCGACGTCTTCGTGAACAACGCGGGCATCAATGGTCCCGTCGCCGATGTCGAGCACTACGACCTGGCCGACTGGAAACGGGTGATCGACATCGACCTCACCGCTGTCTTCCTGTGCTGCCGTGCAGTGATCCCGCAGATGAAGGCCCAAAGCTATGGTCGGATCGTCAACATCGCCTCGATCGCTGGCAAGGAGGGCGTGCCCGGGATCGCCGCCTATGCGTCGGCCAAGGCCGGTGTCATTGGGCTGACCAAGTCGCTGGCCAAGGAACTGATCCGCACCGGGATCCTGGTCAATGCCGTGGCCCCGGTGATGGTCGAGACCGATCTCCTTCAGCAGATGACACCCGAGCATGTGACGGCGAGCAAGGCCAAGATCCCTATGGGTCGCCTTTTGCAGATCGAGGAACTGGCCGCACTTGTCGCCTTCGTCGCCAGCCCGGAGAATTCCTTCACCACCGGCGTGGCTTACGATGCCTCGGGCGGGCGCGGCACCTACTGAGGCGCCGACCGAAAGCGGGACAGGCTCAGGGCCTGTCCCAATCCGGGGCCCAGTCGAAATCGCTCTTGCGGTCCTGCCGGTCCAGCGCCGCGATCTCGGCCATCTCCGCATCGCTCAGCTCGAAGTCGAAGATGTCCAGGTTCGCGCGGATGTTCTCGGGCCGGGACGAGCGCGGGATGGCCGCCACGTTGTCCTGCTGTACCAGCCAGCGCAGGGTCACTTGGGCGGCAGACTTGCCGTGTGCCTCGCCGATACGGGTGATCGTCGGATCCTGGAAGACTTCGCCGCGGGCGATGGGCTGGTAGGCCGTCAGCAGCATGTCGCGGCGGCGCGCGTCCGCCAGCAGTTTGTCCTGCGCAAGATACGGGTGATACTCGACCTGGTTCACCACAAGGTCGGCGCCGCAGGTGTCGACCGCCTCGGCCAGCAGCGGGATAGTAAAGTTGCTGACCCCGATGCTGCGGGTTCTGCCGCTGTCGCGCATTTCGGCAAAGGTGGCGAGCGTATCGGCCAGAGGCACCTCGCGCGTCGGCCAGTGCACCAGAAGCAGGTCCACCGCATCCATCTGCAGCCGATCGAGGCTATCTGCGACGCTCTGCCTGATCTGATCGGGCGCCAGCTTGTCGAACCAGACCTTTGTGGTGACGAACAGTTCATCCCGCGGCACGCCGGACTCGCGAATGGCCTGGCCGACCTCTGCCTCGTTGCCGTAGCGGGCCGCGGTGTCAATGTGACGATAGCCGTGTTCGATGGCGGTGCGGATGGCCGCGACGCCCGTGTCGCCGGTCAGCTCGAAGGTGCCCAGGCCCAGGGCAGGAATGCGGATGCCTTTTACGGTCTTGTGGATCATGTGGTTTCCTTTCACACGGTCAGGATGATTTTCGCGGCGGCCACGGTGCCCGCGTCGATGTCGGCGAAGGCGCGGCTGCCGCATGACATGGGGCGTCGCTCGACCCAGGTCAGATCGCCCAGAGCCCCGGCACGCAGCAGGGCAATGGCCTGCCGGAAGTCCGCCATCGTGTAGCAGTAGGCGCCCAGGAAGGACAGTTCGCGCAGGGTCAGCGCCCGGACATCCACCCCTTCGCTGCCGGGCAGAAGGCCACTGTGGACGATCACCCCGCCTCGCCGTGCCAGGGAAAAGGCCAGTGTGCGCGTTGCCGCGGCGCCCACAGCGTCGAAAAGCACGTCGGCGTCACCGGGCACGGGCGCCTGCTCGGGCGCGACGGCGCGGATCCGGGCGGAGGCCGCCTCGGCCGTGGCCCGTCGCGCGGCAGAGGTTTCGACCAGCGTCACGTTCCGGGCGCCTTCGGCGATCAGCACCAGTGCCGTCGTCAGGCCGATTGCCCCGCCGCCCAGCACGACCAGCCGCGCGGTGGACAGCGGTTCTGCCAGTGCACGCATCCCCAGACGGACCGCATGCACCGAAACCGCCAGAGGCTCTGCCAGGGCGGCAACGTCGAAGGGCATATCGTCAGGAATCGGGACGACGTTGCGCTCGGGCACCAGCACGCTCTCGGCGAAGGCGCCCGCATGCGGCGGCAAGCCGATGTTGCGCTGCGCCGCACAGAGCTGCGGGGCGCCGGACAGGCAACGTTCGCAGGTTCCGCAGTTCAGGAAGGGATTCAGGGCCACCCGCTGGCCGTCGAGCGCTCCGCCTTCGACCACGCCCGCGGCCTCGTGGCCCATGATCATCGGTGGCACGCGGCGGGGATCGTGTCCGTGATAGCCGTGCATGTCCGACCCGCAGATGCCGCAGGCTGCGACCTTGAGAAGGACCATGCCTCCGCCCGGCTCCGGCGTCGGTACGTCCTCCCACTCCATCCGGGATTTGCCCTTGTACACGAGTGCCTTCATGACAACCTCAGTAGAACAGCGACGGCAGGAAGAGGCTGATCCACGGCACGAAGGTCACCAGCAGCAACGTCAGGAAGTTGATAAGCAGGAAGGGCAGAGAGGCGCGAACGAGCCGGCCCACAGGCACCTTCGCCACCGCAGCCCCGACATACAGGCAGTTCCCGACCGGTGGAGTCACCAGCCCGACGCCGAGGTTCACCACCATGATCGCGCCAAACTGCACCGGGTCCACGCCCTGGGCCACGGCCACGGGCAGCAGGATCGGCGCAAAGAGGATCAGCGCCGGGACAAGGTCGACGAACATCCCGATCACCACCAGGAACAGGTTGATCAGGATCAGCACCACCCACGGGCTGGCGTCGAGACCGTTGAAGAAGCCGACGAGCGAGTCCGGGAACTGCTCGATGGCCACGACCCAGGCAACGACCGAGGTGGTCGCGACCACGAAGAGCGGGATTGCGGTGTTGACCGCCGCTTCGACAACAATGGTGCCGAGCTGGCGAAAGCTGAACTCGCGATAGACGACGCCCGCCAGGAACAGTGCGTAGACGACCCCGATCACGCCGGCTTCGGTGGCGGTGGTCAGTCCGGTGACGATGGCTCCCAGCAGGAACACCGGAAGAAGCAGCGCCAGGATTGCGTCCTTGAACGCGGCCCATAGCTCGGATGCGGGTGCGCGCCGTTCGGCCTGGGGCCAGCCCTTGCGCTTGGCCATGACGTAGACCGCGACCATGAGTAAAAGGCCGACGAGGATGCCCGGAACCAACCCGGCCAGAAACAGTGCGCCGACAGACGTGCCCACGGTCACGCCGTAGAGGACCATCGGGATCGACGGCGGGATCAGGATGCCGATGGTCGACGAGGTGATGGTGATGGCGCCTGCATCCTCGCGGCTGTAGCCCTGCTTCTCCATCGCCGGGATCATCAGGCTGCCCACAGCCGCGGTATCGGCCACGGCAGAGCCAGACACGCCGCCGAAGAACATCGAGGAGGCGACGTTGACGTGCCCCAGCCCGCCACGGATGTGCCCGACCAGAGCTGTGGCGAGCCGCACCAGCCGTGCGGCAATCGAGGTTTCCCCCGCAAGTGCGCCCGCCAGGATGAACAGTGGCACCGCGACCAGCGGAAACGAATAGACGCCGTTGACCATTTTGTGCGGGACCTGTGCCATCGGAAAGGTGCCGTCCAGCCAGAAGGCCCCCATCGCCGCTGCGCCGATTGCCATGGCAACGGGCACTCCGATCAACAGGAGCACGAAGAAGGCGACGAAGATCGTCAGGATCATGTTGGTGCTCCTTCACCCGGTCTGCGCAGCAGCCGGAAGAGGTTTTCCACGCTGCACACCGCCATGAGCAGGGCGGACAGCGGCATGCAGATGTAGAAGTAGCCGCGCGGGATCTTCAGCGCGTCCGAAAGGCTGTTCATCGCGCTCGACACGATCTGGTAGCCGTACACGGTCAACGCGCCCAGGAAGGCGAGGACAACCAGTTCCGCCACGATGCGGAAGCTCCACCGCAGCCGTTCGGGCAGGGCGTCGACCAGCGCGGTAAATGCGATGTGGCGTCGTTCGTAGTAGGCCACGACCGAGCCGACGAACACGATCCAGACAAGAATGACGTTCGGCACCTCGGTGGCCCAGTACAGCGAGTTGCCGAGGCCGTAGCGCCAGAACACGCCCATCGCCACGCTGATCACCAGCGCGACGATGAGGATGCCGATAAACCAGCGCAGGACTTGGTTTATCAAAGCCACTTCACTTGGCCTCTAGAACGGCGTCGATGAGGTCGCGACCGATGGTGTCTTCGGAAGCGGCGTAGGATTCCTCGGCGCCGGCGCGGAACGACTCCTTGTCAATGTCGCGGATGATGGTGACACCCGACTCCTCGATCTTGTCGACCAGCGCGGCATTGGCCTCTCGGGCGGCGGCGACCTGGATCAGGCTTCCGGCCTTGGCGGCCTCGACCACGGTGTCCTTCACGTCATCGGGCAGGCTTTCCCAGAACGATCGCGACAGCACGAATTCCGTCGGGATGTTGGCATGGCCGGTCAGGCTCATGGTGGACTGGACCTCGTGGAACTTCGACGTCCAGATGTTCTCCGGCGGGTTCTCCTGAGCGCTCACCACACCCTGCTGAAGCGCTGAATAGACCTCTTCGAAAGGCAGCGGCGTCGGGTTCGCGCCCCACGCCTTGAAGGCGGTCAGCCATGGCTGGACGTTGGGAACGCGGATGTCGAGCCCTTGCAGGTCGGCGGCAGAGCGAACCTCGGTGCCGTTAGTGGTGATGTAGCGGAAGCCAAGCTCGCCCCACGCCAGCACCTTGAAGCCCTTTTCGTAGAGAATGTCGTTGAGCTGCGCCTCGACTGCGCTGTCCGAGTGGAGCACCGCGTCGACATGCGCGTCGTCGCGGTAGATCATCGGCAGGTTCAGAACGTCGAGCCGCGGGTCGATCTGGCCGTGACGGCCCATGATAGCTCCGTCCAGGGTGCCCAGCTGCATCGCCTCGAGGTACTCGGTCTCGGTGCCAAGCTGGGCGGCGGGAAAGACCTTGATGTCGAAGCGGCCCGGGAATTCTTCCTCCAGCACCTCTTCGAACTTGTCGAGCCACAGCGAATAGCTGTGCGTCTGCGGCATGTTGTGGGCGATGCGCATTGTGATCGTGTCCTGCGCCATGGCGGCACCGGCGCCAAGGCCGATGCTCACCGCCGCCGCGGTCATGGAAATCCTGCAAAGCAAGGCGTTCATGTTTTCTCCTCCCTGATTTTTCTGCCGCGCCTGCCGGATGTGACACCGGCGCATGGCAGCTGGCTGTCGCCGATACTTGGCAACTGACATACAGTATGTCAATAGTCTTGCAGACCCGTCGATATCCAAGAAGAAAGACCCGTCAGTGACCCGTTCTTACTGCCTCTCCTACCTCACGCTGGAACTGTCCCCGCCCGAGACCATCACCCTTGCAGCCAGGTCTGGTTACCAGTCCGCTGGAGTCCGCCTGATGCCCGCGCTGCCCGGCGGGCAGGCGTTTCCGATGTGGAAGGACGCGGCGATGCTGCGCGAAACGGAGCGGGCCATCGCCGATACGGGCGTGTCCATCCACGACATCGAGATTGCCTGCATCGACGGTGAAACCCGCGTTGACCACTGGCTTCCGATGCTGGAGACCGCCGGACGGCTGAAGGCCCGGACCGTGATCGCGGCGGGCCTCGACAAGGACGAGGGACGCCTGACCGATACCTTCGCCGCCCTGTGCGAGGCGGCGCGGCCCTTCGGCCTGTCCATCAACCTCGAATTCACGCCTTGGGCGCCGCTGAACAGCGCCGCCGCAGCCCTGCGGGTCGTGACCGCCGCCGACCAGCCGAACGGCGAGGTACTGATCGACACCATCCACGTGGCCCGGTCCGCCACCACGCTGGACGATCTGCAAGGAATTCCCGCCTCGCGGATGAGCTACCTCCAGATCTGCGACTGTCCCGCACGGCCCGCCGAGTCCCTCGAAGACCTCCTCTTCACCGCACGGCAGGAGCGGCTGCTGCCCGGGGAGGGCGGCGCGGACCTTGCGGGAATCGTGGGCGCGCTGCCCGCCGACCTGATCGTGAGCGTCGAGATTCCCAGCCACCGCCGGATTGCCGACATGGGCCATGCCGCCTGGGCAGAGCTTTGCCTCGCCGAGTCGCGGCGCGCGATGGCGGACTTCGACGCAGGGCGCCAGCCATGACCGAGCGCCCCCTGCCGCCCTTCGACACGGCCCGCCTCGACCGGCTGTTGCAGGACGCCGGGGTTGACGTCCTGATCGCCTCGTCCAAACACAACATCCAGTATCTGCTGGGCAACTACCGCTTCTTCATGTTCGAAGTGATGGATGCCATCGGGCTCAGCCGTTACCTTCCCCTGCTGATCTACCCCGCCGGTCGGCCCGACCTTGCCTTTTACGTCGCCAATGCCAACGAGCGGTTCGAGGAAGAACTGAACCGTTTCTGGGTGCCGGAGGTCGTGGCGAAATCGCGCGGCTCGGTGGATGCCATGCACCTCGCGCTCGGGGGGCTTGCGGAGCGGGGGCTGACCCCGGGCGCATTGGCGGTGGAAACCGGATTCCTGCCTGCCGACGCATGGGAGTGTCTGCGCACAGGACTGCCGGCGACAAAGCCTGTGGACGCGGTCACGATCCTCGGAGAATTGCGCGCCGTGAAGCAGCCTTGGGAGCTGGACCTGCTGCGCGCCGCATCCGAGGGGGTCGTGGACGCCATGCAGGCCACCTTTGAGCAATTGCGCCCCGGCATGACGAAGAACGACGCCGTCGCGATACTGCGCCGCGAAGAAATCGCACGAGGCCTCACCTGGGAATATTGCCTGATCACCGCCGGTCAAAGCCTCAACCGGGCGCCGTCCACCCAGGTTCTGGAAGCTCAGGACATACTGTCGCTCGACTCGGGCGGTAATGTTCAGGGCTACCTCGGCGACCTGTGCCGCATGGGCACCCTTTCCGCTCCGTCGGCAGAACTGGAAGACGCCCTCGCCGCGATCGAAGCGGTGCAGCAGGCCGCACGGGTGCCGTTGCGGGCTGGCGTGGCCGGCCGGACGCCGTTCGACGCGGTTGCCGATCTTCTGGCCCGTCCGCGCGAAGGGTCCTTCTCGTTCGTCGTGCACGGTGTCGGGTTGATCACCCACGAAGCGCCCCGCCTGATGGACGACGGGCCGATCCCCTACCCCGCGCTCCACCGGGACCGGCCGCTGGAGGCCGGGATGGTGCTGTCCGTCGAGACGACATGGCAACACCCCCGGCTGGGGTTCATCAAGCTCGAAGACACCGTTGCCATCACCGATACGAGCTGCGCGGCCTATGGCGACACCGCGCGGGGCTGGAACCTGCCCGGGTGAGCCCTCACACGGGCCCTGTCAGGGTTCCAGCAGGACTTTGACTCCTTCGCGCGCGGCCACGGCCTTCAACCCGTCCTCGAAGCGGTCCAACGGAAAGCGGTGGGTTACCAGGCGAAGGACTTTCGGCGCGACCTTCGGAAGCAACTTCATCAGCAGCCGCCAGGTCGGATCGTTGTAGGCCCGCGAGCCGGTCAACTGCACCTCTTTCAGCACGGCGGGCGTGGTGACGAAGGTTGCGGGGCCATGGCAAAGGCCGATCAGAGCGATCCGCCCGGCCTTGCGCACCAGCATCAGCATTCTTTCCGCCACGGCCGCGTTGCCGCTGGTCTCGTAGATCACGTCGGCGCCCTCGGGACCAAGTGCTGCGGCGGGGTCATCCACATCGACATCGAAAGCCTCCATCCCCAGTTCACGGGCCAGTTCGAGACGACCGGCATCGGCGGCGACGCCGGTGATCACCGCCCTGGAGGCCCCCGCCTCCAGCGCCAGGATGCCGCAGAGCAGGCCGATGGGCCCGGCGCCGACGATCAGGGCAGCATCACCGGCACGAAGCGGCACCTGCTCCATCACTGCGTGGACCGCGACGGCAAGCGGCTCCAGCAGCGGGGCGACGGCAGGGTCGACACCCTGCGGCAGGGCAAAGACCTGCGCGACCGGCACGCAGACCATCTCGGTCCAGCCGCCGTCGATGTGCCCGCCCATCATGCGCCGGCGGTCGCAGAGGGTCGGGCGGCCAAGCCCGCAATACCGGCAGGTGCCGCAGCCGACCTGCGGGTTGACCCCGACGACAGTGCCCGGCGCCAAACTGCTGCCCGCGGGCGCTTCGACGACCACCCCGGCGAATTCATGACCGATGACCACCGGGAAGTCCGGGGCGTACTGGCCCACCACCGCCTCGTGCCACCTCCAGATCGCGACGTCTGTCCCGCAGATCCCGGCGGCGGTGATGCGGATCAGCACCTCACCCGGACCGCGGACAGGGATGTCCCTGTCCACAACCGCCATGCAGCCATCGCGCGGCGCCTGCTTGACGACCGCTTTCATTGCGCGGCAGCCATGTTTGCGGCGGAAAGCGCATAAGCGAGGTGATAGACGATGGTCTGCGGGTCGCTCAGTCTCAGGCCGCTGTTGCCAATGACCCGGTGGAACTCGGGCAGCGAGGCCTCGAGCTCGGGCTTGCCGCTCCCTTCGATCAGAACCACCACGTCAAAGCCTTTCTCGGCCATGCCGGGCCGCATCTCGGTTTCGCGGGTGCGGATGTCCGAGACCTCGTTGCGCGCGGCCCCGACATGCACGCAGGCGGCGCCGGTAACTGCCAGCAGGTCATCGCACAGTCCCTGCGCCCCGTCCTTCAGCGCGGCGTTTCCGCCCTCGGCAAGGGTCAGCCGGATCGTGGCCATCGCGCCGCCGTCGCCAACGCCGGACGACGCCAGCCGGTCGCAGGCGACCCTGAGGAAGTTGCGGAACGCAGGCTGCACCCGGCCGGACCATTCGGTCGGATTGTTGAGACGCTCCAGATAGGCGGGCGAGCGGAAGACCTCGACCGACTCGGCAGTGTAGATGGTGCCGTAACGATACCGCTGCCGGCTCTGGTCGATCAGTCGCTTGCCGACCAGAAAGCCCGGGATCGAGAGGCGCTCGGGCATGTGTTCGCGTGTGTGCCACTCCATGTATTCCGTTTGCGACGCGGGGTCGATGTCATGCCAAAGCGCCAGAAAGGCGGTTCCGGGCAGGGTCATGGTCAGGTCTCCTTCGAAGTGGCGGCATGTCGCGCCGCGACATGGCCGAATGTCAGTGCGGGTCCGATTGTGATGCCCGGACCGGGGTAACTGCCGCCCATGACCGACGCCATGTCGGCCCCGGCGGCGTAGAGGCCCGGGATGGGGGCACCTGCGGCATCCAGAACCCGGGCTTCGGTGTCGGTGACGATGCCCATGGCGGTGCCGATGTCCGCTGGGTGCAGGCGGACGGCATAATAGGGACCCTCCCCCATCGGCCCGAGACAGGGGTTCGGCCCGATGTGGTCCGGATCGCCGAGGTTGCGGGAATAGGCCGTTGAGCCGCGGTTGAATTCCGGGTCCCGCCCCTCTGCTGCATAGCGGTCGTTTCGCGCAAAGCTGTCTGCCAGCACTGCGGGATCGGCGCCGATGGCAGTGGCGATGGCTTTGATGTCGCGCCCCTCGGCAAGGTAGCCCTCGGCCACCCAAGGACCGAGGCGCCGGGTCATTGGGCGGATCACGCCCAGACCATACTGACGGATGAACGCCGCGTTGCACACCAGGTGACAAGTGATCGCGCCGGCCTGGTACATGCCCTCGACAAACCGGTGGTACGAGGTCGATTCATCGACGAAGCGCCGCCCTGACGCATCCACCGCGATGATGCCGGGCTTGGCCCGGTCCAGCAGCAGGTGAGGAAAGACGGCCTTGCTTCCGTCGGACCGCGTCCGAACCGACGCCGGAGCCCAGAAGGCCGCGTTCGAATAACCCCGTTCAAGCTGACCACCGGCGCCAAGCAGCAAGTCCACGCCGCCGCCGGTATTGGTGTCAGGCACCACAGATTGCTCGGCCACCGGGTCCGGAAACAGGTCCTGCCTCAGCCGGGCGTGATGCGAGAAGCCGCCAGTGCAGACGACGATGCCGCAGTGCGCCGCGATCTGTTGTTTCCCGATGGCAACGCCCGTCGCCCGCCCGTCCGAGACCACAATGCGGTCGACGCGGCATCCGGTGCGGATCTCGACCCCGCGGTCGATGAGAAAGGCAAGCAGTCGCCCGACCAGCGCGTTGCCCATGACAAGACGCCGCCCGCGCGGCCCGGTCAGCCGGTCTCGCCCGTGGCGAAGCATGAGCCCCGCCGCGTGGCGGAAACTGGCCAAATTCCGCGTGGCGCGCAACAAGTGCCCGATGTCGGTTCGGTCGACCATCATTCCGCCCATGATCGTGAACTCCGGCAAGGGCGGCTTCACCAATCTGAAGGCGGATCCAAGTTTGCGCCCGTCGAAGGGCTGCGCCCCAAGCGCCCTGCCCCGGGTCACGGCGCCGGGGAGATCCGTATGGTAGTCAGGATGGTGCGCAAAGGGTGCGAGATCGATCGCCCCCGCATTCTGCAGTTCCGCGACCATCTCGGGCGCGCGCGCGAGAAAGGCCTCTCGCATCTCGGCACGCGAATCGTTGCCCACCACGTGATCCAGGTATTGTCTTGCGGCGTCCGGATCGTCCTCTCTGGAAAGCATCGTGTTGGGCAACCAGGCACAGCCGGCTGAGATCGCACATGTGCCGCCAACCCGGTCCGACGCTTCCAGCAGCACGACCCGCAACCCGGCAAGCGCAGCCGTCGCGCTGGCGGCAAGACCCGCGGCACCCGCCCCGATCACCACAAGGTCGAACTCTTCTGCCTCATCCATCTGTGCATGCTCCTTTGTTGGACTTGAAGCATCTGCCATACTGTATGTCAATTATCCGGATCAGGGTGAATGGCTGCAAAAGATCCGAGAAACCGAAGGCCCGCACACCTGCCCGATCGACGCGCGCAGGGTTTGTCGTGTGAGGTTGATAAGAGAACCTTCGCAACTCGTCGCGCGGATAAGGTCGGGAGCGGGTGAGTTGCCGCCTTGGGCTGATTATCAAGGCATCCGCCTAGACACCCAGCGGACACCAACGAACGGCGGTAACAAGTTCCGGGTCGTATATTTGCCGCTTTCCTCCGCGATCAGGTGCGGCGGGGAACGCCCGGCACGATGCAGGAAGGCCAGGAAGCCTTCAGGGGTTCGCTTGTCATGGCGAGGCCCGACACAACTGGGCGGTCACAAACAAGGCGGCCTTCACCGACCGCCGACAGCCCGCACGACCCGACGATGCAGAAATCTGACGGTCACGTAAAACGCCCCGAGGCCAGCAAGTGCGCCACGCCGCTGTCGATGTGACGGGTCAGCAGCGCAACCGCTGCATCGGCATCGCGCCGGATCACCAGATCGCGCAGACGGACGTGATCCTCAACCACGCCCTGCCCCCGAAAGTCCAGAGCCAGCTGATGATAGCGGGCGAAGCGGTCAAATATAGAAGCATAGCTGCGCAGCAGGATCGGTTGATCGCAGGCGGCGATGGTCGCGTTATGAAAGCCCCAGTCACAGGCCACCCAGCGATCCACCACCGCGGGGTCGCCCGCGATCAGGGCGCGCTCGGCCACGGACAACTTGTAGTGCGCGGCCACGACCGAGGCCTCCCACTCGATATCTCCCTGCGCGATGGCGGCGCGCAGCGCATGGCTTTCCAGCAAACCGCGCAAGACCGCCAGTTCCCGCAGCTCTCCGGCGCTGACCGCGCTCACCCTGAACCCACGCTGGCCTTCGGCGGTCACCAGCTCCTCGACCGCCAGCCGGTTGAGTATCTCGCGCAGCGTCGTCACCGAGGCACCGTAGATCTCCTTCATCCGGTCGAGTTTCAGCTTCTCGCCGGGCATTAGCTTGCCGTGAATGATGTGGGAACGGATGCGGCGGTAGGCGACGTCGCCCACCGTGTCGCCATCCCGTTCAACAGTTTCGAAGCGCCAAGTTTCCATGCCGCAGTCTTACAACCCCTCGTGGGACCGTGCGAAGGGGCAAACCGCAGGGCAAAGGAAATCCTTTCGCCTTGTGCGCATTCCCGGCCACGATCAAACCCTGCGAACCGAACTTGGGCTCAGAGCCCAGCGTCCGGCAAGCCACGCAGCGGCCCAGCGACGTTGAACAGTACATCTTGGAAATCCGCACCCACCGCGGTTCGATCAGCCTGAATACGGCGTTCGTGGCCATGACGCCGGCTGGTTCCGAGACGCGTTGAAAGACGAGGGGATACGCGCCTGCGTCCCGGGCCGCAAGCAACGCAAGACCCCCAACCAAATGACCGTCTCCGGACCTTGCTTTGCCATTCCGTGCCTGGGAGCGATCCAGATCATGTTTGGCAGGCTCAAGGACCGGCGGCGGGTGGCGACCCGCTATGACCGCTCCCCAAAGGTCTTTCTCTCAGCAATCGCTCGCGCCACGCCCGTCATTTACTGGTCGTGAATCGTAACTCTGGCTGCGGGCCGGGGCACCTTGCGGCCCGCATTCGGGCGGAAAAGCCAGGGGCCAATGCGCGCCACAAGGAGTGCGAAGGCGCAGGTCCATAGAAATGTGGACAGGTCGATACCGTCCACTCCCACGACGATCGGTGCCGGGCCGGCCACACGCGCCGCAGCTGCCGCGATCATTAGAACGAAGGCTCCCGACAGGACCCCGCCCGCCTCCAGTGGCCGACCGGTATGCCCCATAGTCGCACGCATCATCACCGCCACGGTCATGCCTCCGACCGCACCGATGCCCAGCACATGCGCCCCGCTTGCCGGCGCGACGAGGCCAAGTGCGGCCAGGGCCACGGCAGCAAATCCCAGCGGCACCATCAGGTAGGCAACGTGCAGCATCAGCAGGAGCGGCGAGCGCCACGTGCCTGCGCCCCGCCAGCGTGCGACCCGCACGAGATGCAGCACGGCGGCTGTCGTCCCGAGTGCGGCACAGATCATGGTATATGGGGCGACCACCCAGGCAATCAGCCCTGCAGCACCAGCCGCCAGGCACAGCGCATCGAAGCGGGAGAAACCCACCGGCAACCGGGTCTCGCCGCGCTGAACAAGCCAGTTGCGGGTAAAGCTCGGCACGATGCGTCCCCCGATCAACATGACGAGGAAGATCAGCAGCGCGATCCCCAGCCGGCGACCGTGATCCGCCGTTCCCAGCATCGCGGCCTCGGCGTGGAACAGGATGTTGGCCAGCCAGAGCAGCGTCACGGGGACCAGCACCTTGAGGTTACGCCAGTTCCGGCCGGCGACAATTTCCCGCGCGATCATCACGGTCACCGCCAGAAGGAAAAGCTGATCGATCAGCGCCACCACGAATGGCCCCTGCCCCGTAAGCCCTGCCACGGCAACGCGTCCCGCAATCCAAAACGACAGCAGCAGCACCAGAGGTCCGCCGCGTGTCGGCAGGCGGCCGGTCCAGTTGGGCACAGCGGTAAACAGGAAGCCCGCGACGACGGCAGCGCCATAGCCAAAGATCATCTCGTGAATGTGCCAGTCCACCGGGTTTAACCGGCTGGCAAGTGCCAGATCGCCGCGCCAGACCAGCCACCACACGGGAATGGCGAGCATCGCGAAGAGCGCAGCCGATAGGAAGAACGGTCTGAAGCCATAGGAAAAGAGCGCCGGGCCCTTGTATGTCTCGCGGTGGGTCATCGTGAACTCCTCTCCAGAGGGCAATCGGGCGGCGCCTTTGGCCCCGCCCGTGTCGATCAAATGACGAAGGGACAGGACGTCACTCGACCTGTGCGATGAGATCGGCCATGCGGTTCGTGGCCTTGCCCTTGTGTTTGACGGCGGCGGCCGTATCGAGATTGACGGCGTCGCCGACCTGGATCACCGCGACCATGCCCATGGCGTAATGCGGCGTGCATTTGACGCCATAGACACCCAGCGCGTCCACGGTCAGCTCGAACTCTTCGTTGAACTTGGTCTTGAAGCCGTCGACGCCATCGGGAAGCATACCTTCGATGCTCTCGACGTTGTGGCCCTTGTCGGCGGGAAGGAAGTGGATCACGTCGCCCGGTGCGGCCTTCACGAAGGCGGGCTCGAACACCATCACGCCAGCCTCACCCTTGTTCAGCATCTTGATCTCGTGGGTTTCGGCGCTGGCCAAGGTGGCGGTCAGGGCAAGGGCGGCGGTCATCATCATGGATTTGAACATCGGAGCATCCTTTCTGCGTTTCCGTTTGTTTCGTCTGCCCCCGATTTGCCGTAGACAGGCAGTCGGAACGTTGCCCTTGCACAAACTCCGGATTTGAAACCGTGCCGAAACTCGACGAAAGCCTGTTGACCGGCCTGCCGCCCTTTTCGCTGCTGGAGCGCGTGCAAATCCGCGAGATCCTCGATCAGGCAGTGTCGCGCCGCTACGTCGAAGGCACGACGATCTTCGGCGAAGGGCATGACGCGGACCGGTTTTACCTGCTGCTGGACGGCTACCTGAGGGTTGTCCGCACGACCCCCGGGGGGGACCAGATCATCGTTTTGCACATTTCGCCGGGGCAGTTGTTCGGCATTGCGCCCGCCTTGCAGCGCGACACATACCCCGCCAGTGCAATAGCGGCGGCCGAGTCGATCGCACTGTCCTGGCCGGTGCGCGTGTGGGATGACTTCACCAGCCGCTATCCCGGCTTTGCCTCCGAAAGCTACAAGACCCTCGGTCAGCGCCTTGGCCAGATTCAGGAAACCCTGACGGAAATGGCGACGCAGGCGGTGGAAAAGCGCGTCGCCTGTGCGCTGCTCCGCATGGTCCATCAAAGCGGCCGCAAGACGGACAAGGGGATCGAGATCGCCTTTCCCGTGACCCGTCAGAACATTTCGGACATGACCGGTACCACCCTGCACACCGTCAGCCGGCTGCTGTCGGCATGGCAGAAAGAGGGCATCGTGGAATCGACCCGCAAGCATATCGTAGTCACGGATCCTCATGCCCTGGTGGTGCTGAGCGAGGCGTGACGGCTACGGCTTGGCCAGGCGTTCCTGCAATTCGGCGCGGAACGCGTCCTCGTCCAGATCGTATTCCAGACACGCATCCGTAATGGCGTGAAATGGCGCGATCAGGCAGCCGGGGCACAGCATCCGTCGATCCATGAAAACCCCGGCCATGTCCGGCCATGCGGAAAACAGTTCCGAGAGAGGTAGTTCCGGGTCGTCGAAATCGGGCTGCGACATGGGCTGTCCTTTCATAGCCACATGTTGCCCGCACCTTTCGCCAGCTTCTTTGCGTTTGCACAACAAGCGGCCCGTCAGGCCCCGATACACAGCGGTCATCCGAAACAATTCGACAGGACCGCGACATGTCTGAATTCCTAACAAAATCGCGGGCAAGGAACGTGTTCTACGGGGGATCCATATTCTTCGTCGTCGTGTTCGTGGCCCTCACGGCGCAAAGCCACCTGCACATCGTGGACAAAGCCACTGCCGGGATGCCCCTGACCGACGAGGTCGTCCTCGGCAAACACGTGTGGGAGCGAAACTCCTGCATCAACTGCCACACGCTGCACGGCGAAGGGGCCTATTTTGCCCCCGAGGTCGGCAATGTGATGACCCGCTGGGGCGTCGCCGACGACCCCGAAATGGCCTACGAGATGCTGGACGGCTGGATGCAGGCGCAGCCCTCCGGAATCGACGGCCGTCGCCAGATGCCGCATTTCGAGATCACCGAAGAGGAGATGCGCGGCCTCGCCGAATTCCTCCGCTGGGCCGATCAGACCGACACCCAGAACTGGCCGCCGAACGACGCGGGCTGAGGGAGACAAAACCATGAAATACCAATCGCAAAAGGTGGCCTACGCCTATTTCCTCGCGGCGATGGCGCTGTTCGGCATCCAGGTGCTGGGCGGGCTGCTGCTGGGCTGGATCTACGTTTCGCCCAACACTCTGTCCGAGGTCCTGCCCTTCAACATCGTGCGCATGATCCACACCAACGCGCTGATCGTCTGGCTCCTCCTGGGCTTCTTCGGCGCAGCCTACTACCTCGTCCCCGAGGAGAGCGAGCGCGAGATCTTCTCGGTCAAGCTCGCCTATATCCAGCTTGCGATCCTCGTCGTAGGAACGCTTGGGGCGGTGGGGTCCTACCTCGTCGGTATCCATGGCGGACGCGAGTTCCTTGAACAGCCGCTCTGGGTCAAGTTCGGCATCCTCGTGGCGGCGGTGATCTTCCTCGTGAACGTGTCGCTGACCTTCCTTGCCGGGCGCAAGACGGCGATCACCAACATCCTGATGATGGGTCTGTGGTTGCTGTGCCTGCTCTGGGTCTTCGCCTTCATCAACCCCGACAACCTGTCGCTCGACAAGATGTACTGGTGGATGGTCGTGCACCTCTGGGTCGAAGCCACCTGGGAGCTGGTCATGGCCGCGATCCTCGGCTTCCTCATGCTGAAGCTGACCGGGGTAGACCGCGAGGTGATCGAGAAATGGCTCTATATCATCGTCGCCACGGCGCTGTTCTCGGGCATACTCGGCACCGGGCACCATTTCTACTGGATCGGCACGCCCGGTTACTGGCAATGGATCGGCTCGATCTTCTCGACCTTCGAGGTTGTCCCGTTCTTTGCAATGATGTCCTTTGCCTTCGTCATGGTCTGGAAGGGCCGCAAGAACCACCCGAACAAGGCCGCGCTGCTGTGGTCGCTGGGGTCAAGCACTGTCGCCTTCTTCGGCGCGGGCGTCTGGGGCTTTTTGCACACGCTGCACGGGGTGAATTTCTACACCCACGGCACGCAGATCACCGCCGCCCACGGGCACCTTGCCTTCTACGGCGCCTATGTGGCCCTGAACCTGGCGATGTTCACTTATGCGATGCCGATCCTGCGGAACAGGGACCCGTATAACCAGGTGCTGAACATGGCGAGCTTCTGGCTGATGACCGGCGGCATGGCCTTCATGACCTTCACGCTGACCTTTGCCGGCACCATCCAGACGCACATGCAGCGCATTGTCGGCGACTACTACATGAACGTGCAGGACCAGCTCGGGCTGTTCTACCTGATGCGCTTCGGCTCGGGCATCGCCGTGGTGCTGGGCGCGCTGCTCTTCATCTACTCCATGCTCGTGGTGCGGCGCGAGATCGTGAAACCCGGCCCCGTGGCCGTTCCGGGAGAGTGATCCATGAAAGACCTGATCCATACCGACCTGCCGTTCTACCACGCGCAATCCGATGAATGCGCGGTGTTCGAGACGGCTCATGAAAACGGCCTGCCCCTTCTTCTGAAGGGGCCGACCGGCTGCGGCAAGACGCGCTTTGTCGAACACATGGCTGCACGGCTGGACCTGCCGCTGCATACCGTCGCCTGCCATGACGACCTGTCGGCGGCGGACCTGATCGGACGCTACCTGCTGAAAGGCGGCGAAACCGTCTGGGTCGACGGCCCGCTGACCCGAGCCGTGCGCGAGGGCGGTATCTGTTACCTCGACGAGGTGGTCGAGGCGCGCAAGGACGTGACCGTGGTCCTGCACCCGCTGACCGACGACCGCCGCCGTCTGGTCATCGACCGCACGGGCGAAGAGCTGCAGGCGCCCAAGCCCTTCATGCTGGTGGCCAGCTATAACCCCGGCTACCAGAACGTGCTGAAAAAGCTGAAGCCGTCCACTCGGCAGCGGTTTGTCTCCATCGGCTTCGACTTCCCGACACCCGAGGTCGAAACCCCCGTGGTCATGCGCGAAAGCGGGCTGGACGAAGCGCGGGCGACTGCCCTCGTTCGGCTGGCGGGCAAGATCCGCGCGCTGTCGGGCTTGGATCTGGAAGAAGGCGTGTCCACCCGCCTGCTGATCTATGCCGCGACGATGATTGCACGCGGCATGGCCGTTGATCGCGCCATTGAGGCCGCCATCATCGAGCCGCTCAGCGACGAGCCGGACGTGCAGCAGGCGCTGCGTGATCTGGCCGCCGTGATCTACGGGTGACGCCATGATCCACGTCCTCGACCTGATGGAGCCCGAAGAGACCGTCGGCAACCTCTGGCACGACATGGCGTCACGTTGGGGGGCTGTTGCGGGGGACGAAGCCCGGGCGGTGACGTTCGACGCGATGCGGCCCTCGGTGCTGGCGCTGTTCCGGGCGCTTGGCGGCGCGGCGGGGGTGGAGATCACCTCGGCCCCGCTGACCACATCGGACCACCGGCCCGACCGGCTGCGCCGCATCGGCACGCCCCATGAAAAGCTCTTTGGTGCCGATTTCGACGGCGACCGGCTGCGCCTGCCGCCGGTGATCGACACCTTTCCCACACGCGATCTGAACCGGGCGTGCTATCTTTGGCTGACGGCATTGGCGGCGTTTGTCGATCTGCCCGAACCGCAAGCCGACCCTCTGGCCGCCGACCGGGCCGAGATCGAGGCGCTTGCACAGGCCTCCGACCGGGCCTACGCCGCCTGCCCCGGCCTGCGCGGGCCTCACGGGCAATTCTGCACCCACATCACTCTGAACCGGCACCGCACAGGCCTGCCGCATTGCGAGGCTGGTATCGAGCGGATGCTGCTGGACCAGCTCTGTGGCCACGCGTTCCAGCGTGAATGCCTGGACTGCCCTGCCCCGCGCGGCTACCGGACCTTTGCTGCCCTGCCGATCTGGCCGCGCCTGCGGCCCCGCACCCGCAGCGACCAGCCCGCCGCCGCGAGCGACGAGGCCGCCGCCCCCGCGATGGTCCTGCCCACCCGCAAGGAGGCGCGCCGAGAAGACCGCGATCAGGCCAACCGCAACGACAGCTTCATCGTCCACAGGTTCGAGTCGATCATGTCCTGGGCCGAAAGCCTGAACATCAACCGCATGGTCGATGACGACGATCAGGACAACGCCGCCAAGGCCGCAGAGGATCAGGATCACCTGACCCTGTCGCAGAATATCAAACGCGCCGCCACCCGCCTGCGCCTGTCGCTGGACCTGTCGCCGCAGGATGCGGACCACGAACGGCTTGCGGGCAAGTTCACCTATCCCGAATGGAACCACCGCACCGGAGCCTACATGCCCGACCACACCCGCGTGCTGGAGGCCGAGGCCAAACCGCGCGCCGACTACGCCCCCGATCCGCGCCTCGTCGCCCGCGTGCGCCGCCAGTTCGCGCCCCTGCATCCCCGCCGCGTGATCCTGCCCCGGCAGCTGGACGGCGATGATCTGGACCTCGACGCCGTGGTGACGTCGCAGACCGACATGGCCTGCGGGCAGCAGGGCAGCGACCGGGTCTGGCAATCCGGCCGCCCGATGGCCCGTGACCTGAGCGTCGCGATCCTGATGGATTGCTCGCGGTCGACCGAGGCAGCGCTCGGCGATACATCGGTGATCGAAACCGCGCGCGAAGCGCTGGCCGCACTTTCCTGTGGCATCGACACGGCGGGCGACCGGTTGGGCATCTGGGGGTTCTCGTCGCTGAAACGCGACCGCGTCTTCCTGCACCGGGCCAAGACCTTTGCCGAGCCGATGTCGCAGGCTGTCACCACCCGCATCGGCGGCTTTCGCCCCGGGCACTACACCCGGCTCGGCGCCGCGATCCGGCATGTCTCGGCGCAACTGGCAGATGAGGGTGCGGCCCGCCGGCTGCTGCTGGTGCTGACCGATGGCAAGCCCAACGACCTCGACCACTACGAAGGCCCGCACGGTATCGAGGACAGCCGCATGGCCGTCCGCGAGGCCCGCGCGCTGGGGCAGTCGGTGCATGGCGTGATCGTCGATCAGGACGGACAGGACTGGTTCGCCCGCATCTTTGGTCGCGCCGGATTCACCCTGCTGCCCGATCCGCAGCGCCTGCCCCGCGCCCTGCCTGACATCTACCAGACCCTGACCATGGAGAGCTGACATGAAACGTCTTTTTATCCTTGCCACCCTGATCCCCGCCCCTGCGCTGGCCGCTTTCGAGCGGCCCATCCCGCAGCCGCAAACAGATGTGGCCGAATTCTGGTTCTTCGTCGGATCGGTCGCCCTGATCCTGGCCCTCGTCGCCGTTCAGATGCTGGTCAGCCGCCGATGAAACCCGGATGGAAACTGCTGGCCGGTCTCTATCCGTTCGGCGCGGGGGCGATGGGGGTGAACCTGTTCTTTGCCTCGCTGATAGGGTCCTGGCTGGGCTGGCCCGTGCTGACGCCGTGGCAGTCTGCCGCCGGAGGGCTGGTGATCGGTGCCCCGGCGACCTACGCCTTTGCCTGTCACATCATGCGGCTGATGAAGGAGGCGGACGAGGCATGACCGGCTGGGCCGAATACACCCTTGCACTCGCGCTTTTCGCGTCCAGCCATTTCGTGCCGCGCCTCGGCGGCCTGCGAGAGAGGCTGATCGGCGCGGTCGGGCGCCGGGTCTATTTCGCTGCCTATGGCGTGATCTCGCTGGCCTTGCTGGTCTGGGTGATCGCTGCCGCCGGGCGCGCCCCCTATGTGGAGCTTTGGCCGCAAATGCCATGGAGGCACTGGGTTCCGAACCTCGCGATGCCTGTGGCTCTGGTGCTTGTCGCTTGCGGTATCGGTGCGGCGCAGCCCTTTACCCTTGGCGGGGGCAAGACATTCGATCCCGCGCAGCCCGGCTTTGCCGCCGTCGCGCGCCATCCGCTGTTCCTTGCGCTCGCGCTGTGGGCCGGGGCGCACCTGTTTCCGAACGGGGATCTCGCCCATGTCATTCTCTTCGGCAGCTTCGCCGCCATGGCACTGGCCGCCATCTTGGCCTTCGATGCAAAGGCGCGGCGCGCGGCTCGGGCGGATATCTTCGCGCACACGGCGCTCCTGTCGCTGAAACCCATGACCTGCTCGGCGTGGCGACGCGCCAACCTGCGCCGCGTGCTTATCCGCAGCGCGATGGGCTTGTTGGTGTGGGTGGCCTTGCTCCACTTGCACGGGCTCGTGATCGGCGTTTCGCCCTTTCCTGTCTGAAGCTTGATCCTGCGCAAAGTCGTGCCGCCGGAAAAGGCGCATATCGGCCGCATGAAACACCTAGACCGCCTCAGATCCCTTGGCCTGTTCGACAGCCGGGTGCCCCGCTACACCTCATATCCCACAGCGCCGGTCTTTGCGCCCGGCGTAGGCTCCGCCGACCAAACCCGCGCGCTGGCCGCACTGGACCCGGCCCAGCCGGTGTCCGTCTATCTGCACATTCCGTTCTGCGAACGCCTGTGCTGGTTCTGTGCCTGCCGCACGCAGGGGACGAAGACCCTGTCCCCGGTGGAAAGCTACCTCGGCACGCTGGAACAGGAACTGGCGCTGCTCAGGGACATCTTGCCCAGGGGCCTTCGCATGGGGCGGATGCACTGGGGTGGCGGCACGCCGACGATCCTGCCGCCCGAGATGATCCACCGTCTGGCGCAGGCCGTCCGTGCGGTGATCCCCCCTTCCGAGGATTGCGAATTCTCGGTCGAGATCGACCCGACCATGGTCGACCGACCCAAGATCGCGGCACTGGCTGCCGAGGGCATGAACCGCGCCAGCATCGGCATTCAGGACTTCGACCCTATGGTGCAGGCCGCCATTGGGCGGGAACAACCCTTTGACATCACCCAGGCCTGCGTTGACGACCTGCGCGCGGCTGGCATTCGCTCGCTGAACGCCGACCTTGTCTATGGTCTGCCGCACCAGACCACCGAACGGCTGGATGATACGGTGTCCAAGGTGCTGGAGCTGGCCCCCGACCGCGTTGCACTGTTCGGCTATGCGCATGTGCCCTGGGTGTCCAAGCGCCAGAAGCTTATCCCCGAAGACGCCCTGCCCGCCGAAGAGGCGCGCCACGCGCTGGCGACGCTTGCCGCCGCACGGTTCAACGGCGCCGGGATGACTGCCATCGGGATCGACCATTTCGCCCGCCCCGGTGATGGGCTCGCCCGCGCCGCTGCCACCGGGCACCTGCGGCGCAATTTCCAAGGCTATGTCGACGATACCTGCCCAACGCTGATCGGTCTTGGCGCTTCATCGATCTCTCGTTTGCCCACAGGCTACGTCCAGAACGCACCCGCCACCGCCGCCTATGTCCAGCGGATCGAGGCCGGTCAGCTGGCCGGTGTGCGCGGCCACATGATGACCGCGGACGACCTGCTGCGCGCCCGCGCGATCGAGATGCTGATGTGCGAGTTCCGGCTGGACCGCGCGGCGCTGCGGGACGCCTTTGGCGGACAGGCCGCAACGCTGGATGCAGAGATCGCGCTGCTGAGCGGGCGGTTCGGCGATCTGGTGGAGGTGACGGAGGATGCGCTGACCATCGCGCCCGAAGGCCGTGCGCTGACGCGGATCATCGCCAGCGCCTTTGATGCGCATGTGCCCGATGGCATCCGCTACAGTCAGGCGTCGTGAGCGGGGGTCATTTCCCCCGCACCAGCCTGACACCAAGGTGATCCGGCGGCAGCCCCACGGCGCAGCCGCCGACACTGGCATCGCGGACAAAATCGATCACTGCAGCGCGGTGCACGCCTCCGGCGATGCGCACACCGCAATAGGGTTCCGTCTCGGCCACCGTGCCATCCACCGCCAATTCGCCGCTCTGCATACAGCCATCCGTCCATTCCCAGACATTGCCTGACACATCCGCCAAACCATTGGAGTTCAGCCCGAACTCACCGGAGGCATACAGTTTCGGGTCGGCATCCCGACGCAGGGTCGCGCCGTTTTCATAGCTCGCCAGCATCTGCACGCCGGGATCGGCAACCGCGTAATCCGGTCCGCTGTCGCCGTAGCGTTCCGCTGCAGCCAGTTGCCATTCGACGTCGGAGGGCAACCGCCAGTCCGCACCGGTCCGCTTGGCATACCAGCGGGCAAAGGCGGTGGCGTCCTGCCAGCTGACCCCGGTCTGCGGGGCGTCAGGCGAAACGGTGCGGACCCGGTCACATGCCTCGTCTGCCACACAGGCGGCGTATTGCGCCCCGGTCACCTGGTATTTCATGATGTCAAAGCCCTGCACGGTCATCGGCACCGGCCGCGGCGTACGCGTCTTTCCAGACCGAGAGAAGTTTCCCAACGGGCGAAACGCGATCTCACCTGTCGCCACGTGCACCATTTCCGGCGGATCGAAGGGCCGATCTGCCGGCTGTCGCGCCGCGATCCCCAAAACGGTCGCGACGCCGACCGCCGCCACGACAACAACGATTTTCATCGGTTCCTCCGCTCAAATGAAAGAGGCGGTCACATCCTGCGACCGCCCCCTGTCTTTCCTTTGTGGCTGCATCAGATCGCGTTAAGATCACTTGGGGCAAGGACCTGTTCCATCAGGTCGTTGTTCCAGTCGCCCTCGACCTTCACATGTGCGGTTGCGCCAAGGTTCACCGCCTCGATCAGGTTGTGGTTCACGTAGGCATAGACCCCCGGTTGCAGGAAGGTGTAGAGCGCCGCACCCGCCGAACCGCCCCGGATGAACCAGGTCTCGATGTCCCGGTCGGGGACGTTGTTGAACTTGCCGTGCTCCCACACCAGGTCGCCATGTCCGCCGATCAGGTGCGGACGGGTGTCGCGGTTGGCCTGGCTGTGGACGAACAGCACCCGTTCACCGACATTGGCGGTCATCGCGTTGTCGCCGGTCAGCGCGCCGACCTTGCCGTTGAAGACAACGTGGGTCGGGATCAGCCCGTTCATCACCTCAAGCGTGTCGGCATAGCTTTCGCCAACATCGGCAAAGCGCTTGTAGTCGCCGTTCTCGTCCTTCGGAAGGTAGAACTCGTTCTCGCCGATATAGTAGACGCGGTCGTAGCTGACCGGGTTTCCCTCGTGGTCTTTCAGCCCGTCACGCGGCAGCACCATGATCGTCCCCGCCATGCCCGAAGCGACGTGCCACGGGATCATGGGGCCGCCCGGTGCGCAGTGATAGACAAAGGTGCCCGGACGCGTCGCCTTGAACCGCAGAATGGTCTTTTCGCCCGGGTTCACATGAGTCAGCGCGCCACCACCCAAGGCCCCTGTCGCGGCGTGGAAGTCGATGTTGTGCGGCAGCATGTTGTCTTCGGGGTTGATCAGGGTCAGCTCGACGTAGTCCCCTTCGTGCACCACCATCATCGGACCCGGGATCGACCCGTCAAAGGTCATGCCCTGCAGATAGGCCCCGTCATCGACCTCGATCTCCTTTTCGGCGATCTTCATCTCGAATTCGACGATGCGGGGTGCGCCGGGCGCAACCTGTTCGTGGTCGTGCACGAAGGGCGGCGCGATCAGCTTGCGCTTGATGCGGGTGAGGCTCGACAGGTCCGCAGGGGCCGCAAGCGGGGCCGCCACAGTCTCTGCATGCGCAGCCTTGGCCAGGATCGGAAGCGAGGCAACCCCGGCTGCGCCCATCAATGCGGCTCTTCTCGTAAGCATTTTCTCATTCCTTCTCGGTATGTCTGCGCGTTGAGAAGAGTTTATCCGGAGGCGCGGCGCGGAACGTTGCGGAAATGCAAGTTCCCGGCGACTTGGTACGCATTTTACAGGCCCGCGGGGCATGCCGCCGCGCGCCCTACAAGCAGCGTCGCCCGCCGGTATGCGCAGGAACGTTTCCTTCCGGTTGCCGATGTCAGGCCCCTATGTGGTCGACCCCGACCTTACCGAGCAGATCGAGGCGATCTTCGGTCAGGGCCACGGCAGCCGTTGACGCTGCTTCCGTCACGGCAGCACTATCGTGCATGCCGCTGATCGGAACGGAGCTGAGCACGCTACTGCCATTCGGCGCGAATATGTGGCCAACACCAAGCGGTGCCGATATCAAGGTGCCGACCGCGTCGAGGTAGCGACAGCACGGATCGTCAAGCCCAAGCTGCGCCCCGAAGGCATCTGCACCGACCAGCCTTGCCCATCCAGTCGCCCCACCGCGCAGATCTCACCCGCGTTCATTACGTCGCGCAGTCCTTTGCGGTGCAAGCGCCGTGACAGGCTGTTTGTTGCGCATCCTTGCGCAACCCCGTTTGGCGTCAAAGCCATGCGGGATCGCCCGAGACGCACGGCGGTATCATCCATCGTCACACTGTCGAGTCCGACCATGGATTGGGCCGCCTCGATTTCGACAGGTCGCGCCGCCCGGCCGCATTGGCACGGGCGGCAAACAGCGGCTGGACAATCAGATCGAACGAACCTTCAGTCGCGTGATACATTTCGCATGCCATCGACGGTGGCCTGTGTCCCGTTTGTCTTCCAGTTTCAGGGGGCCAAGCATCTGTCAGCGTCCGGTGATCCCCGGAAAGGCGACCAGTAGGCCAACCGCCAGGACTTGCAGTGCGATGAAGGGCAGCAATGACCGAAAGATCTCGCCCAGCGATATGTCTGGCGGCGCGACCGACTTCAGGTAGAAGGCCGCCGGGCCGAAGGGCGGCGACAGGAAACTGACCTGCATGTTCATGGCGAAGAGCACGCCGAACCACACCGGGTCGAGGCCGAGCGTCTTGATGATCGGCACGAAGATCGGCATCGTCAGAAGCGCGATCCCCACCCAGTCGAGGAAGGCCCCCAGCACAAAGAGGATCGCCATCATCACCAGCACGATGACCGTCGGATTGTCGGAAATACCCGTCATCAGCTCCGAGATGAAGCGGATCCCCCCCATCAGGTTGTAGACCCCCACGAGCGCCGTGGCGCCGATGCCGATCCAGACGATCATGCCGACGGTGGCCAGCGTTTGCATCGCGCTGTCGCGCAGCATGGCAAACGAGAACTCACCCCGCAGGACTGTCGACAGCAGCACGCCGCCGACGCCCACGGCAGAGGCTTCGGTCACCGAGGCGATCCCGGCATAGATCGAACCCAGCACGAAGAAGACGACCAGCAGCGGCAGGATCAGCCCTTTGAGCAGCTTGATCTTTTCCGCACTCGGGATCGGCACGGGATCGGGCGGCGGCGCGATGTTCGGTCTGCTGTAGGACAGCACGAGAATATAGATCACGTAGAACATCGCCAGCATGAAGCCGGGGATGAAGGCCGCGGTGAAGAGGTCCCCGATCGAGACGTTGGCCGTCAGACCGTAGATGATCAGCACGATGGACGGCGGCACCATCGTGCCCAACGAGCCGCCCGCGCAGACCACGCCGATGGCGAGCTTGCGGTCATAGCCCTGCCGCAGCATCTGAGGCAGCGCGATCATGCCCAGCAGGACGATTTCGCCACCGATGATCCCGGACATCGCGGCCAGTACCACTGCGACAAAGATCGTCTGAACCGCCACCCCGCCGCGCAACCGGCCGCCGATCAGCTTCATCGCGTCGAACAGGTCCCGCGCGATGCCGGATCGGTCCAGCAGCGCGGCCATGAGCACGAACATGGGCACCGAGACAAAGACGAAACTCTCGACGAAGGTGTAGATCCGCGACGTGATGATCGGCACCGCCATTGTGCCATACCCCAGGAGGGCAAAGACCAGCGCGACAAGCAGCGTGACAAAGGCGAGCGGCATGCCCGTCAGGAGCAGCGCGACCATCAGGCCGAACATCCACAGGGTCAGCGACCCGATGCCGATGGAAGCGAAATCGAGAAGGGCACTCATGCGTCGGTCTCCGGGGCGCCATCGACAGGCGCGCGAAGGTAGTGAAAGGCAAGGATGAGGAACTGGACCGCCATGGCGATGAGCATGAGCAACAGGAACCCCTTGACCAGTGCCGGTGTCGGCGGGTTCCAGGCAGAGCCAGAGGTTTCCATGCGGAACGCGCCGGTTGGGGTCCAGAAGGCCTTGGAGACCATGATCCAGCAGGCAAAGGCGAAAAAGCCCGAGGCGATCAGGGACAGGATGGAAATGGCGACGTTCAGCCACCGCTTGGCGCGTGGCCCGATGGCGTCATAGATCAGCACCACGCGGATATGGCTGTTGCGCGCGACGCAGAACAGCCCGCCATAGAGGAAGGCCAAACCGCAAAGGAACGTCGTGGTCTCATGCGCCCACAGCGTCGGGCTGTTGAACACGTATCGCAGGAAGACCTCGAGCAGCAGGATGGCCGCGGCCAGCACGATGCCCGCTGCGAACAGGTAGCCGCCCTTGTCGATGATGCGCCCGAGCCGGCCCGCTTCGGGTGCCGCGCGCCTGGACAGATCGCTCATATCTTTCCCCCCTCCGAGTTCACGGGGCGGGCAGTGCCGCCCGCCCCGATCCGGTTCACTGGATCAGGCCTTTGGATTCCAGGTGGGCGTTCAGGCTGTCATACACCTTCTGCGCCATCTCGGACTGGCTTGCGACCTTTTCCCATTCGCCGCGCGCGATGCCGCGGAACTTGGCGCGCTCTTCGGCGGGCCAGTCGTGGATCGTCACATCGCCCGAGGCCTTGGCCGCCTCGATCGCGGCAAGGTCACGCTCTTTCAGGGCGTTGACCTGGGTCTGCTGGGATTCCTTGATCGACGCGCGGAACATGTCCTGCACGTCTTCGGGCAACGCATCCCACTTGGCCTTGTTCATCGACACCTCGACCAGCGGCAGGGAGTGGAAACCGGGATAGACCGGGTGCGTCGCGACGTCGTTCATGCCGACTTCCTGGTTGACCGAAAACACGGAATAGTCCGCCGCGTCGATCACGCCCTTGTCGAGCGAGGTGTACACCTCCGACGCGGGCAGGTTCACCGGGGCGGCGCCCGCAGCGCGGAAGACGTTGGCGATCAGACCTTCGGGGTTGCGTACCTTCAGCCCCTCAAGGTCGGCCACGCCGTCCAGCGGCACCTTGGACACGAAGGCCTCAAGCCCGGCGTGGACACGCCGATGAATTCCAGCCCGTAGGGGTTCAGCAGCTCGTTCATCAGCTCTGCGCCACCGCCGTTCTCGACAAAGTCGATCATCTCGGCCGGGTCGGACCAGGCGCCAACCGGGTTGGCGATCAGGCCAAAGGCCGGGTCCTTGCCCGCGAAATAGGAGGTGTCGGTGATGTGGCCGTCGATGATGCCGGCGCCAACCGCGTCCTGGGTTTCCTTGTAGTCGACGATGGAGCCCACGGGCAGCAACTCGACGACGACGTTGCCATCGCTCATCTCTTTCAGCGTTTCGGTCCAGCCTTGCTGAAACTCGAAGTTCGGGTTGCCGGCCGGGTCCGAGGACTGGAAGCGGAAGCTGTAGTCCTGCGCATTGGCGGCCACGGTCGCAAGGCCAAGGGCCAGCGCACTGGTGAGAAGTGTCTTGAACGTCATTGGGGTTCTCCTCCCTCTGGGTTGATCCGGGCGCGTCAGGCGCCCGAGAAACGAATTTGCACCTTCATGGCGCGGGACTTGTCCGCGGCCAGGTCAAAGGCCGCGACGGCGTCATCGGCGTCGTGGACGCCGGTCAAGAGCGGGGCGAGGTCGATGCGTCCCTCGGATATGACGCGGGCGGCGGTGGCGAATTCCTCGTGAAAGCGGAATGCGCCGCGCAGGGTCAGTTCCTTGGCGACCGTCAGTTGCAGCGGCAGGGGGGCTTCGCCGCCCATGCCGACCAGGACCACCGTGCCGCCCGCGCGTGTCGCGGTCAAAAGCCCGCCGAGCGCCTGCGGCGCGCCAGAACACTCAAAGCCGACGTCGATCTGGCCCTTGTCCCGCTGAAACGGCTCCAGCCCGTCCGGCGTGGTGGCAAGGTTGATCGTCTCATCCGCGCCCATGCCCCGGGCCACCCCAAGCGGCGTGTCGGAAATGTCGGTCGCGATGATCCGCGTCGCCCCGGCCAGCCGTGCGGCTGCCATCGTCAGGCAACCGATGGGGCCGGAGCCCGACACCAGCACCGTCTTGCCAACCAGCGACCCGGCTTGCCGCACGGCGTGCAGGCAAACGGCCAGCGGTTCGGTCATGGCCGCAAAGGCCAGGTCCGCGTCGGGCGCGAATCTTTCCACCAGCGTCGCAGGCAGGGTCAGCGCCTCGCGGAAGAGACCCTGTTCATGCGGCATTCGCATGGCCGAGCCGTTGAAGCGCATGTCGAGGCACTGGTTCGGCTGGCCGCGCAGGCAGTAGTCGCACCGGGTGCAGGGGCGAGACGGGTTCACGGCCACCTTGTCGCCAACAGCCAACCCCTCGACGCCATCCCCCAGCGCAGAGATTACGCCCGAGACCTCGTGCCCAAGGGCCATCGGTTCGCGGATGCGGATCGCGCCGAAGCCGCCATGCAGGTAGTAATGCAGGTCGGATCCGCAGATCCCGCCGTTCGCCACGCGCACCTGCACCTCGCCGGGGCCGGGCTGCGGGGCGGGATCCATGGTCTCGACGCGCAGATCCCGCTCTGCATGAATGACCACCGCCTTCATGATTTCGGCGCCTTGATCACGTTGATCAGGTCCTCGCCCCGCGCCAGCCGGTTGACGTTCTCTGCAACAGTCGCGGTACGGCGCGCGATGGTGCCGGTGGTCCAGCCGGACATATGCGGCGTGATCGTGACGTTGGGCAGGGTGTGGAACGGGTGTTTCGACGGCATCGGGTTTGGGGTCTCTGCCGATGGGTAGACGTACCAGGTGTCGAGGATCGCGCCCAGGCGACCGTCCTTCACGGCCGCGAACAGCGCGTCCTCGTCGATCACCGGCCCGCGCCCGACGTTCATGACGACCGCACCGTCCCACATCGCGCCCAGCTCAGCCGCGCCGATCAGACTGGCCGTGGTGTCGGTCAGCGGCAGGGTGTTCAGGACGAAGTCGACCTGCCCCATCATATCCGTCAGGCCATCCAGACCATGCGCCGTCACGCGGCTGTCCGCCACGGGCGAGCGATTGGCCACATGCACCGCCATGCCGAAGGCCAGCGCGCGATCCTTGACCGCCTTGCCGATATGGCCATGGCCGACGATACCGATGCTTTGTTGGCCCAATTCGGTGCGCAGCCCGTCGGGGCCGCCCGCCCAATAGTGCCAGTCGCCGCGCCGCAGCCGTGTGTCCGCATCGGCCAGCGGCACATGCCGCGACAGGAGCGCCGTCATCACGTATTCCGCGATGGCGTTTTCGTGGCCAAAGGCGTTGCAGACGGCACAGCCATCGGGCAGCGCGTCCATGTCGACCTTGTCGTAACCTGCGGCGGGCAGTTGGAACAGCCGGGCCGCCTGCACGCCTGTGCCGTTGTAATGCACACCGACAACCACGTCGGCCCCGGCCAGCGCCTCTGCCTCACCCGCGCCGTCGACCGCGTCGGAAATCACGGTGATCTCATGCGGCATGTCTAGTTGCGCGGACAGGCCGGGTTCAAACGTCGCGGCGTTGGCCCCGTAAAAAACGATCTTCATCATGGTCACAGCACCGAAATCATGCCGCCATCGGCATAGATGATCTGGCCGGACACGTAGTTCGACGCATCCGAGGCGAGGTAGATGCAGGTGCCCGCCAGTTCCTCGGGCAAGCCCCAGCGGCGCATCGGGGTGCGTCCCTTGACCCAGGCGTCGAAGTCGGGGTTCGACAGCAGCGCCTCGTTCATGTCAGTGACCATGTAGCCCGGGCCGATGGCGTTGGACTGGATGCCCAATTCGCCCCATTCGGCCGCCATCGCCTTGGTCAGCATCTTGATACCGCCCTTGGCGACCGTGTAGGGCGCCACCTTCGCGCGGGCCAGTTCCGAGGTGAGCGAGCCGATGTTGATCACCTTGCCCCTGCCCCGCTTGGCCATGCGTTTCGCGGCCTCGCGCCCGACGACGAAGGCAGCGGTCAGATTGATGTCGAGGACGCGGCGCCAATCGGCGGTCTCGAGTTCCAGCATCGGCTTGCGGAACTGGATGCCGGCGTTGTTGACGAGGATGTCGACGTCGATGCCCTCCGCATCCAGCGTCTCGAAGGCCGCGACGATCGCCGCCTCGTCCGCCACGTCGAAGGCCGCTGTCAGCACGTCGTAGCCCTCGTCGCGCATCTCCTGCGCGGCGGCCTCAAGCCGTTCTTGGTTGACGCCATTCAGGACAATGCGCGCCCCGGCTTGCGCGAGGCCTTCGGCAAAGGCCCGGCCCAGACCACGCGAAGAGCCGGTGATGAGGGCGGTCTTGCCGGTCAGATCAAACAGGGGATGGCTCATGAAACCTCCGAAATGCGTGTTGTCAGATCGCCGCGGTCAAAGAATTCCGGGCGCAGCTCGGTGCCCAGGCCGGGGCCGTCCATCGGGTAGACGTAGCCCCCCTCGATGCGCGGCACCTCGGTCACCAGCTCGCGATACCAGCCGTTGTAGAAGGCGCGAACCGATTCCTGGATGAGCGTGTTGGGCTGGCTGAAGGACATGTGGATCGCGGCAGCAAAGCCCACGGGGCCGATGCAGTCATGCGGCGCAAAGGGGCGGTGGTAGGTGTCGGCCATGGCTGCGATCTTGCGCCCCTCGGTCAGGCCCCCGGTCCAGCACAGGTCCGCCATGACCACATGCGCAGCGTCCCGGTCGAGGAACTCCTTGTAGGCAAAGCGCGAGCCCAGCGTTTCCGACGCGCAGGTCCAGACCGAGGTCGAGGCCGCGAATTCCGCCAGCGCCTGCGCGTTGTTCATGCGGATTGGGTCCTCGTACCAGCGCGGTTGGTAGTCCTCCAGCACGCGCGCGATGTCCTTGGCCACGGGCAGGTTCCACAGGCAATGCAGCTCGACCATGATCTCCATCCGGTCGCCAACAGCCTTGCGGATCTGCTCGAAGGGCTTCACCGCCGTCTTCATCTGGTCCGCGGTGATGAACATGCCCTTGTTCTCGATCGCGGGCGGATCGAAGGGCCAGATCTTCATCGCGGTGATGCCCTTGTCCAGCAGGTCCTCGGCCAGCGCACCCGCATCGGTCATGAAGGCGTCGAGGTCCTCGTACTGGCCCTCGTCCCGGTTCCATGTGTCGACCGGCTTGATCTTGTTGGTGCGCACATAGCGGGTGCCCGCGCAGGTGTTGTAGACGCGGATCTTGTCCCACGACTGTCCGCCCAGCATCACATGCACCGGCTGGCCGGCCACCTTGCCAAAGATGTCCCACAGCGCGATGTCGATGGCCGAGGCGGCGCGATATTCGACGCCCGTGCTGGCCTGCGCGTTGGGCAGGCTGACCATTTCCTTGTGCAGCGCCTCGATGTTCAGAGGGTTCTGCCCCAACAGTCGCACGGCAAGCGTGTTGTGGATGTGCGCCTCGCAGGCTTCGGCCCCGTAGAAGGTTTCGCCAAGCCCGGTAATCCCGGCATCGGTTTCCACGTGGACCCAAAGCACATTGGCGAATTCCTCCGCACGATAGGTACGAATGGCGGTGATCTTCACGTCAGATGTCCTCCCTGCGCGTCCGGTCATGCCGGTAGCGTTCGTCACGGCAATGCCTATCTGTCGAGTTGGCAGGTGGCTATATTTCGTGACAATTTTCGATGGATTGTCAGACAATAAGACTGCAGAAACGACTTAATAGCCGGATTTCGCCCTTCACTGGCGGGAATCACCGCAACCAACGCCGAAGGGAGGCACCGCATGACAAATCCCATATCCGGCGAGCCCGGGCTGGCCGAAATGGCCATGAAGCGCATCCGTGACCTGATCCGCGCGCAGGGCCTGCGCCCCGGCGACGCTTTGCCGTCAGAGGCCGCTCTTGCCGAACATCTGGGCGTGTCCCGACCCGTGACACGCGAAGCGCTGCGCGGCCTTGCCACGCTGCGGATTCTCGATATCGGCGGCTCGCGCAAGGCGCGCGTGGCCTTGCCCGATGCCTCGGCCCTGAGCCTCGTTCTCGACCACGCGACCTATAGCCGGGGATTGAGCATTCAGCAGGTGCTGGATGTGCGCAGGACGCTGGAAATGCGCACCGTTGGCCTGGCTGCGATGCGTCGCAGCGACGCCGAGGCGACAGAGCTGCTGGACATCACCACCCGCATGTTTGCCGCCCTCGAGGGGGGGCACACGGACCTCATGGAACTGGACATCCGTTTTCATTCCCTGATTGCAAAGGCCTCGGGCAATCATCTCTATTCCATGCTGGTCGACAGTTTCTGGATCATCACGCGGCAGACCTGGGCCATCGGATGGCGTTCGCGTGCAACGCACCAGAACCGCCGCGACAACATCAAATGCCATGAACGGATTGCGACCGCGATCATGGCACAGGATGCCAGCCGCGCCGAAGCCGCCATGTCCGAACATTTCGACAGCGCCGTGAGCGTGCTGCTGCGTGCTGGCGTGACCTGAAGGGCGCGTTCGAGTCGATGTTGGGCCTGGGTTGCTTCTGGAAATTTGGGGTTGTCACCGAAAACTGAACAACCAGCCAACCTTGTCGCCGAGCAGCATCGAGATAGCCAAGTTCCGCTATGGTTGGTAGCGGTGGCTCGGTTGGTCTGATCAATTTCCAGTCGTCTTCTAAGTGGTTTTCTGCCTTGGTTAGGCTGCCACCGCTTCGGGCCCCGGGCGGTTGAAGTAGCCTGATCGGGTGTTTTCCCGTCAAGCGATGAATGCGGCTAACGAGACAGGCTAAAGCCAGATCACCGCGAATCCCTTTCCGCAACGATCGCGTACCCGGGCGAAGAGGAGCGGCAGCGCCCCCTTCGCCCGGATGCTTCAAACGCGGCGTTGCCGGAACGCCCGGACGCCCGACCACAGCATCAATAGCGCCGTCGCGCCCAATACGGTGGCACTGATCGGCTCGGTGACGAAGGTGGTCAGGTCCCCCCGGGACATCAACAGGGCGCGGCGCATGTTCTCTTCCAGCATCGGCCCCAGAATGAAGCCCATCAACAATGGGGCTCCGCTCATGTTCACCAAGCGCATTGCGTAGCCCAGAAGCCCGATGCCCAGTACGATCAGGATGTCGAGACTGGTCAGCTTGACGCTGTAGACGCCGACGCAGATCAGGCAGATGATTCCCGGATAGAGCAAGCGATAGGGGATCGAAAGGAACCGGATCCAGATCCCTACCAGAGGAATGTTCAGGACCAGCAGAAGCACGTTGCCGATCCAGAAGCTCGCCACCAACGCCCAGAACATGTCTCCGTGGTCGGTGATCAGCCGCGGCCCCGCGGGGATGCCGTGGATCAGCAGGGCACCGAGGATCAGCGCCATCGTTGCGCTGCCCGGAATGCCCAGTGTCAGCGTGGGGACGAAAGCGGTCTGCGCCGCGGCGCTGTTGGCCGCCTCCGGCGCTGTGACACCTTCGATGATTCCAGTGCCAAAGGCCTCGGGCCGTCGGCTCACACGCTTTTCAAGGGTGTAGGCCAGGAAGGAGGCGATGGTCGGCCCGGTGGCAGGCAGCGCGCCCAGCAGCGAACCGAGCAACCCTCCGCGCAGTATCGGCATGGCACTGCGCCGGCGGTCATCCCGCGTGGGCAGCATGTCTCGCAGGCGCACGTTGGCCTTTACCGACATGTGATCGCCGCTCATCACCGTGGCCAGGATCTCTGCGATGCCGAACACACCCATCGCGATGATGATGATGCTGATGCCGTCGAACAGCTCCATCGTGCCGAAGGTGAAGCGTTGCACTCCGGTGTTGATGTCGGTCCCGATGGTGCCGAACATCACCCCAAGGACCACCGATGCACAGCTTTTGAGCACCGCGCCCTGGGTCATCGTGGTCGATGCCAGCAGGCCAAGCACCATGATTGAAAAGTAATCGGCCGGACCGAAGCGCAACGACAGATCCGCGAGAATCGGCGAGAACGCCGTCAGCAGCACGATACCGATGGTCCCGCCCAGAAAGGATGCGATGGCAGTGATGAAGAGCGCCACAGGCGCCCTGCCCTGTCGCGTCATCTGGTAGCCCTCGATGCTGGTCACGGCGCTCGAGGCCGAGCCCGGCAGATTGATGAGGATCGACGAGATCGACCCGCCATATTCCCCGCCGTAATAGATGCCGGCAAGCATCACCAGCGCGGCCTCGGGTGACAGGTAGAAGGTCATCGGCAACAGGATCGAGATGCCGATCATGGATCCGATGCCTGGCAGCACACCGACAAAGGTGCCCACAGTCACGCCTATGAAGCAGAAAAGCAGGTTTTCCGGAGACAGCGCACTGGCGAAACCGCCGATCAGGTTGGCGAGAATATCCATAGATCAGAAACCTGCCCAGACGCGGATCGGCATGGACAACAGCACGATGAAGAGGATCCAGATGGCGACGGCAAGCCCGGCCGACAGCATCAGTGCCTCGCGCCAAGTGGTCGAGGGGGTGGCCTTTGCGGCGATAGTGCCGCAGATCACGATCGCCGGGATAAGGCCCAGCCGGTCGATGGTCAGGCTGAAGGCGATGAAGGCCGCTGAAATGAACAGCAACGGCCGGAGCGCAGGCGGGCGCGGAATCTCACCCTGCCGGGCAAGCCCCATGATGATCAGCGCGGCGCCGAGCAGCGTTCCGATCCCCCCCAGGACGAGCGGGAAAAAACCCGCCTGCATCCGGGCGAGACTGCCGATGTCGTAGGATATCGCCCCGATTCCGAATCCCAGACTCAGGGCAACGATCCCGATTCCGGCGAGCACGTCCGAAGACGCAAGGCGGTGGCTAATGGCGGTCATCTTTGGACTACCTCTCTGTTTAGGTTGTTATTTTTGGTTTCTGCCCCGGCTCTTGGGTGGCTGGGTGCTTTTGTCCTGCGCTGGCGAACCGGCGCTTGACAAGATGGAACGATGGTCGCATCGTTTAAAACCAATTACAACAATTGCTATGCAATACAGGGAAACATCATGATCAATTCTGTCCTTCGGGTGCTCGCCGCCTCTGTTGCTCTTGCCACGCCTGCGCTGGCGCAGGAATTTCCGACCCAGCCCGTGCGCGTCGTCGTGCCCTACAACGCCGGCGGAACCGTCGATTACGTCGGCCGCGTCACCGCCGCCGAGATGGGCAAGTTGATGGGCGAGAACTTTGTCGTCGAGAACCGGCCCGGCGCCTCGGCCAGCATCGGCAACCAGTACGTCGCCAACGCTGCTCCCGACGGCTACACGCTGCTGATGACCTCGGTGACAAGCAACGCCATCACCAGCGCGCTCAACCCCGACACCGCCGGCTATGTGCTCAAGGACGATTTCGCCCCGGTTGGCGCCGTGGGCCGCGTGCCGCTGATGCTGGTGGCCGCGAACAACATCCCCGCCGACACGATCGAAGAGCTGATCGAATACGCGAAGGCGGAAGAGCTTCCGCTGACCTATGCCTCCTCCGGCATCGGCTCCACCGAGCATCTGGGCGCGATTGTGTTCGCCGATGCCGCCGGTATCGAGCTTGAGCACATCCCCTACACCGGCGGTGCTCCGGCGATGGTCGATCTGGTGGCGGGCCGGGTGTCCCTGATGGTCGCGACCGTCTCCACCGCTCTGCCGCAGCTCGAGGCCGGAGCTATCAAGCCGATGGTCGTCGCGATGCCGGAGCGCATCGACATGCTTCCCGACGTGCCGAGCGCAACTGACGCGGGCCTCGACAGCTTCAACGTGGCCTCTGTCTACGGCCTGCTGGCCCCGTCGGACATCGACGAGGCGACAATGTCCGCGCTTCGCTCCGCGCTGCAGGAGACGGTGAGCAGCGAGGCCTTCGTCACCCAGATGGGCGAGCGCGGCATCGTGCCTTCGACGGATGCCCCCGAGGACGCCGGCAAAATCTACGAGGCCGAGGTGGATACCTGGTCCGAGCGCGTGCTCGCGGTCGATTTCGACTGATCTGCAATCGGCCACCGCCCTTGCGGGGCGGTGACCCCAAACGACGCGCGCCCTGACTGCACCGATGCTGCGGTCAGGGCGCCCCCTGCCGGGCCCACCGCCCGTAAAATTTCTCCGAGGAAAAAGTTTCAATGTCCCAAAGCGTAGAGATGGACCCGGTCGACGATGTCCTGTTCAAAGACCTGCTGGCGCAGCGCGCCGCAACCGACCCGGATCGCATCTTTCTGAAGTTCAAGGATGACGTCTACACGATCGCGGATATCAACCGCGCCGCGAACAAGGTGGCAAACGCGCTGCTCGCATCGGGGCTTGCACCCGGCGACCGCGTGGGGCTGATGTTGCCCAGCCACCCCGACCACATCATCGCCATTTTCGCGACGATGAAGGCGGGACTCGTGCGCGTCCCGGTGAATATCCACGCCAAGGGCGACTCTCTCGAGCATTACTTCACCTCCTACGACATGGCGGCGCTGATCGCGGACGCAGCCTACGCAGAGGCGCTCGACGCCGCTTTCGAAACCGCGCCTCGCCCTGCGATGTTCTGGCGCGGCCAGGAGACCCCGGCGCCGGACAGCTACGAGGCGCAGGTCGCGGCCGCCTCCGACGCGGAACCGGACGCCGTCTTCGGTCCTGACGACGTGCTGGCCCTGACCCCCAGTTCGGGGACCACCGGCGCGCCGAAGGGCGTGTTGAAATCAGACCGGACCCTCCGTGGTGGCCCGATGGCCGTGCTGAACATCACCGACGCAAAGAAGGGCGACGTCTTCCTGCTGTGGGAGGCGCTTCATCATGGCGCAGGCGTCGCGGTGATTATTTCGGCAGTCATCGCCGGCGTGACCCTGGCTATGGTGGAACGCTTCAGCGCCTCGGGCTTCTGGGACGACGTGCGCCGGCATGGCGTCACGCACATCCATTACCTCGGCGGTGTGTTGCCGCTGCTCCTCAAGCAAAAACCTTCCGAGCGCGACCGCGACCACAATGTGCGCATCGCCTGGGGCGGCGGCTGCCCGCCCGAGATCTGGAGGGACGTCGAGGAGCGCTTTGGCGTCGAACTGCGCGAGGGGTACGGTCTTTCCGAGCTGATCACTTTCGTGACGCTGAACAAGGACGGACGCGTCGGCTCGTGCGGGCGGCCGCTGTCGCTTTTCGACATGATGATCGCCGACGATGAGGGCAACGAAGTGCCCCGCGGCGAAACCGGCGAGATCGTGGCCCGCGGCACGCAGAAGGGGCTCGGCTTCCTCGGCTATTTCCGCAATGAGCAGACCACCCGGGACACCGTGCGCGACGGCTGGCTGCTGACCGGCGATCTTGGGCGGATGGATGAGGACGGCTACATCTTCTACGCCGGACGGAAGAAGGAGATGCTGCGCCGCCGCGGCATCAACATCTCGGCCTGGGAGGTCGAGCAGGTGGTGAACAAGCACGCCGCGGTTGCCGAAAGCGCCCTGGTCGGCGTGCCCAGCGAGCTCGGCGAAGACGAGCTCAAGATCTTCGTGAAACTGGTCGATGGGGCTGCGTTCGATCCGATGGAGCTTGTGACCTTCTGCGAGACGCGCATGCCCTACTATCAGGTCCCGCGATATGTTGCGGTGATCGAAGAGTTCCCCAAGACGCCGACCCAGCGCATCCGCAAGAAGGAACTGTCGCGCGGCACCGACGGCGCCTGGGATCTTGACGCGACCGGCTACAAACCGGGCCGCAAATCCGCCTGAGCCGCCGCGAAAGGACGCTCCCATGAGCCAGATCATCACCGTCTCGCGCCCCGCACCCGGCATCGGGGTGATCACCATCAATCGCCCCGAAAAGCGCAACGCGCTAAACGAGGCTGCCTGGGATGCGCTGGCGCGTGGCTTGAGCGAGCTCGGCGAGGACCGGGAGGTGCGGACGATCGTGCTGACCGGTGTTCCCGGCGCTTTCTGCGCCGGTGACGACATCGGTGCCTTCGCCGAGGCCAGCAAGGATCCGGTGACGCGGGACCGTTACTGGAACACGATCATGCGCTGCTACGCCACGCTGTCCGATGTGCCGGTGCCGATCATCGCCGCCATCGACGGACCCTGCGTGGGTGGCGGCATGACGTTGGCATTGCGCGCCGATTTCCGGCTGGTGGGGCGGCGCGCCGTTTTCTCGGTTCCGCCGGCGCGGCTGGGGCTGGTCTATCCGGCCGACAGCACTGCGCGTCTGGCGGCCCTCGTGGGACCACAGGCCGCACGCTACATGATCTATACCGCCGCATCGCTCGACGTGGCGGAGGCGGTGGCGACTGGTCTTGCCTGGGGGGATGTCGCGGACGATCCGCTGGCGGCGGCGCTGTCGCTTGCGGCCAGGATAGCGGACAAGTCGCCGCTGACCGTGGCGGCGGCGCGCACGGTCTTCAATCGCCTTGCCACACAGTTGCCCGAGGGGCTGGCAGACGAGATCGCCGCCCTCACCCGCGAGGCGGAGGCCAGCGACGACTATGTCGAGGGCGTCGCCGCCTTTGCTGCCAAGCGCGCACCGGTCTTTAAGGGGCGGTAGAGCACCGGGTCCCTTGTCGCGAACGGTTTTTCCCGGCACACACGCCACCGCGTGGGCTGTCCGCCCGTGAAAAGCTCACCACCGGAGGGAGACCGAAATGGAGCAGCCGGAGACCAAGGAAGAGCCCAGCACGGTCGACACGCGCCTCTTCGTCGGTTCCGTGCGCAAGGCGATGGCCGTGATGGAAGCCTTCGACGAAACCGAGCCCGCGATGTCTATGACCCGGATCGCGGCCAAGACTGGGCTTGGGCGCAGCGCCGCGCAGCGCTTCGTCTACACGTTGGAGACGCTGGGCTACCTGCGGCGGGATGCACGGACGCTTGAATACCGGCTCTCGAACCGTGCATTGCTCTTTGCCCGCAGTATCCTGACGTCTCACGCGGCCATCGAACGGGCGTTTCCGTCCATGGTCAAGCTTGCAGAGACCTTTGGTGAAACCGTGTCCTGGCTGGAATACGACGCCGGGCAGGTCGTCGTGCTGAGTTCGGCACCCAGCCCGCACCGCGCGGCCGTGGTGCTGCCCATCGGTGCCCGCTTCGATGCGCTGACCTCCTCGTCGGGACACCTGTTCCTGGCGGACATGCGACGCGAGATCGTGGTCGGCATGTTCGAGGACGCCGGCCCCGCGGTGCGGGCACGGCTCGGAGACCTCGAGGCCGACAGCTATGTCGACCTTGTCCGCAGCGAAGCCGCCCGAGGTTACGCGCTGACCGAGAAAGACATGGACATCGGTTCCATGTCGCTCTCGGTTCCGGTGCGCGATCTGCAGAACCAGGTCGTGGCCGCCATCAACGTTTCGGTCCTGCGCGCGCGCACCGGGCCGGAAAAGCTGCTGTCAGAGATCGTCCCGGCTTTGAACGAGCTGGTTCAGACGCTCGACGCGGACCTTTTCAGAGGCCGTTGAGCCCCGTCTCTGCCTGGTGTTCGAGGATCCTTGCGACCCGCACCACCGCCGCGCGGATCGGCGCCCCCAGACGTTCCGAGATGGCTGTATGAGGAATCCTGCTCTCCAGCGCAGAGACGTTGAGCGCCCCCAGAACCACCCCGGATGACGACAGAACCGGCGCCGAGATCGAGACGCTGAACAGGTCTTCTTCCTTGGAGGTGGTGGCAAAGCCCTGCGACCGGATTTCCGCGAAGCGCGCAGCCATTTCTGCCGCGTCGGCAAAGGCGATCCGCTTGCGCAGCGCAGGACTGGCCGCAGCCAGCAGGCTCTCCGCGAACTTCGGGTCGCCCTGTGCAAGGATCGCCTGTCCCGATGAAGAGGGCAAGGCGGCGAACCGCTGCCCGGGGGCAAAGCTCACATGGCCGAGGTGCCTGCTGCGCACGGTCTGCTGGATGACGATCTCGTCGCCTTCGAGTTTGACCCAGCTTGCGGTTTCGCCTGTCTCGTCGGCCAGATCCTGAAGGACGGGCTGGACCAGCCGCATCAGGTTTCCGGGTCTGGTCAGCCCGCCGGACAGGTCGAGGATCTTGAGCGTCAGCCGGTAGTGGCGCTGGTCTTCCTCCCTTTCGAGGTATCCGAGCTGCTCAAGTGTGTAGACGATCCGCTGCACGGCGCTGCGCCCCAGGTCGATCTGCTTGGCAATGTCTGCGATGGTCCTTGAGCCGAGCCCGCCGTCGAAGGCCGCCATGACTCGCATCGTGCGTTCGACCAACGCCACGTAGAGCCGTGTGTCGACCTCGTCCTGCGGTGGAGCGTTGCGCGTGTTCATGGGACAGCAGAGCCTTCTGGGTGACGGACCCGAAGTCTCTATCACAGTCCAGCCGGATGCAAAGGCCGCGTATGGCATTGTTCGGCCCGTCGGTCGGAGCAGGGAACGACAGTTCACTCGCTGATCTGGCAAACGTTGCAGGACACACAGTCGACCTGCATCGCGGCGCTGGCGGAGGCGGGGCACGCCGGACCACTCCGGATGGCTTGCGGCAAAGGCCAGCGGAGCGATGATCGCGAGGAGGCGCTCGCCTTGGCTCCCTGAGATGACGTGACCCTTGGTGCAGGTCGCCATGTCCAGCGATGCCTCCACTTCTGCGAGGAAACGGGGCTCGGACTGTCTGGTGATCACACGTGCGCGCGCGTCCAGCCAGAGGTTTGTCGTTCTGCGTCTCGAGATCGAAGTACTTTTGGATAATAGCGCTCTGCGGCAGGTCAAGCTCTTCGCCTGAACGCGTGAAATGGCGTTCAGGGCAGCGCGTTCGAAGGACAGCAGCATCCGCATGTCAGGCCGGTATCAGCGTTGCCGGATCGTTCGACTGCTCCGCTCTTGGCTGCACCCGAAGATCACGTCTTTGGCGTCACCATGCTCCTATTTGGAGGCAAGACTGGGACGCCATGTGTTTTCGGAATGAGGTTATCTGGAATGGTCATTCGGAACCGCGACATCCCTTGGTCTACAATGCCCATAGATCATGAATACGAACGGAGCGGCCCCTATGGCAGCCGAACATGCAAACCCCGATAAAATCCGCGCCCTCTTCTCCCGCGCCATGTCCGTGATGTACCGCGAAGAGGTGCCGGCCTACGGCACGCTCATGGAGCTGGTGCATGACGTGAACGCCGAAGTGCTCTCGGCCTGCCCGGCCGAACGGGAGCGCCTCGATGGCCTGGGCGAGCTCGAGCGTATCGACGAGGAACGCCATGGCGCGATCCGCCTCGGCACCCCGCGCGAGCTGTTCACCATCCGCCGTCTCTTTGCGGTCATGGGCATGCACCCGGTGGGTTACTATGACCTGTCCGTGGCCGGCGTGCCGGTGCATTCCACCGCATTCCGCCCGCTCGACGAGGCTGCGCTGCGCCGCAACCCGTTCCGCGTTTTCACCTCGCTGCTCCGGCTCGACCTGCTGGACGACGCCGACCTGCGCGACGCCGCCGCCGAGGTACTGGACCGCCGCGAAATCTTCACGCCGGGCTGTCTCGAACTGATCCACAAGGCCGAAGCCGATGGCGGTCTTTCCGAGGCCGACGCCGAGCGTTTCGTGGCCGAGGCGGTCGAGACCTTCCGCTGGCATGCCGAGGCGAACGTTCCCCACGCGCTTTACCGCCGCCTGCACGATGCGCACCGGCTGGTGGCGGACGTGGTGGCCTTCAAGGGTCCGCACATCAATCACCTCACTCCGCGCACGCTCGACATCGACCGCGTGCAGGAGATGATGCCGGATCGGGACATCTCGCCGAAGGCCGTTGTGGAGGGCCCGCCGACCCGCACCGTGCCGATCCTTCTGCGCCAGACCTCGTTCAAGGCGCTCGAAGAGCCGGTGAACTTCCCCGCAGATGATAGCGGCGAAGCCGGTACCACGACTGGCCGCCACACCGCCCGCTTCGGCGAGATCGAGCAGCGCGGCATAGCACTGACCCCGAGCGGCCAGGCCCTCTATGACCGCCTGCTGGCCGAGACGCGCAGCCTCATCACCCCGGCCGCTGACGGCTCGAACGCCGACGCTTACCGTGCCACGCTGGCCGAAGTGTTCTCGGCATTCCCGGACGATCTGGAAACGCTGCGCAAGGACGGGCTGGGGTACTTCCGCTACTCGGCAACGGGCCAGCCCTGCAAGGATCCGTCCTGCGGTTTGGATGCGCTGATCGCGCAAGGCTGCCTGCGTGCCGACCCCATTGTCTACGAGGATTTCCTGCCGGTTTCGGCCGCCGGGATCTTCCAGTCCAATCTCGGCGACGGCGCCGCTCAGGCCTTCGTCGCCAACCCCAACCGTGCGCGCTTCGAGGAAGACCTCGGCGCGCCCGTGCATGACCTGTTCTTCCGCTATGCCGAGACCGAGGCACGATCGCTCGCCGAGGCCCGTATCGAGCTGAGCCGGAGCCACCAGACGGCCTGAACCGGGCGGCGGCACGACCGCCCGAAGGCCCACACCCCGCACACCGAAAAGACGACCGACCAATCAAGGAACCCTCTCATGAGCACCCCTCTCAAGCAGACCACCGCCGACACGATGTCAGCCTGCGGCGCGGCCGCCGATCTTGCCGTCGCGGGCGGCATGTCCGTCATCTCTCCCGTGACCGGCGAGCCCGTCGCCAGCCTTGCCGAGCATTCCGTCGCCGACACCGAGGCCGCCATCGCCAAGGCCAACGACGCCTTCCGCACCTGGCGGCTTGTCCCTGCCCCTCGCCGCGGTGAGCTGGTGCGCCTCTTCGCCGAAGAGCTGCGCAAGGCCAAGGAAGACCTGGGCCGCATGGTTTCCATCGAGGCGGGCAAATCCCCGTCCGAAGGCCTTGGCGAAGTGCAGGAGATGATCGACATCTGCGACTTCGCGGTTGGCCTCTCGCGCCAGCTCTACGGCCTGACCATCGCCACCGAACGCCCCGGCCACCGCATGATGGAAACCTGGCATCCGCTTGGCGTGGTCGGCATCATCACCGCCTTCAACTTCCCCTGCGCGCCGTGGTGCTGGAACGCGGCCCTCGCTCTGGTCTGCGGCGATCCGGTGATCTGGAAGCCGTCCGAAAAGACCCCGCTGACCGCGCTGGCCTGCCAGGCGGTGTTCGACCGCGCGCTGGCGCGTTTCGGTGACGACGCGCCCGACGGCCTCAGCCAGGTGCTGGTCGGCGGCCCCGCCGTGGGCGAGGCTCTGGTGGACAGCCCGAAGGTCGCTCTGATCTCGGCCACCGGGTCCACCCGCATGGGCCGGATCGTCGGCCCCAAGGTAGCGGCACGCTTCGGCAAGTGCATCCTCGAACTCGGCGGCAACAACGCCGGTATCGTCTGCCCCTCTGCCGATCTGGACATGGCGCTGCGCGCCATCGCCTTCGGCGCGATGGGTACGGCGGGCCAGCGCTGCACCACAATGCGCCGGCTCTTCGTGCATGACAGCGTCTACGACCAGATCGTGCCCGCGCTGAAGAAGGCCTACACCTCCGTTTCGGTGGGCAATCCGCTGGAGACCGAAGCGCTGGTCGGCCCGCTGATCGACAAGACGGCCTTCGACTCCATGGGTGAGGCGCTGAAGGAAGCGGCCGAGCTGGGCGGCACTGTCCACGGCGGCGAGCGCCAGGAGGTCGGTCCGGAGACGGCCTATTACGTCAAGCCCGCGCTGGTCGAGATGCCGAAGCAGGAAGGCCCGATGCTGCGGGAGACCTTCGCCCCGATCCTATACGTGATGAAGTACAGCGACTTCGACGAGGTGCTAGAGCTGCACAACGATGTCGGCGGCGGGCTGTCCTCTTCGATCTTCACCACGGACCTGCGCGAGATGGAAACCTTCCTTTCGGCACGCGGATCTGACTGCGGGATTGCCAACGTCAACATCGGCACCTCGGGCGCCGAGATCGGCGGTGCCTTCGGCGGCGAGAAGGAGACCGGCGGCGGGCGCGAAAGCGGTTCGGACGCATGGCGCGCCTACATGCGCCGTGCCACCAACACGATCAACTACTCGCGCGAGTTGCCGCTGGCACAGGGCGTGGTCTTCAATATCGACTGACCATGAACACCGCAGTCGCATCAGACTTCCGGCCCGCCGAGCGCATCGAGTCGCTCGGCGTGTCCGAAATCCTTGCGATCGGGGCGCGTGCTGCAGAGCTGCGCGCCTCGGGTCGCGACATCATCAGTCTCGGGGCGGGCGAGCCTGATTTCGACACGCCCGACCACATCAAGCAGGCCGCCTGGGACGCCATGCAGCGCGGGGAGACCAAGTACACCGCGCTGACCGGCACCGCCGCGCTCAGGACCGCGATTGCCGGCAAGTTCGCCCGCGAGAACGGACTGAGCTATTCAGCGTCCGAGATCATCGCCTGCACCGGCGCCAAGCAGGTGATCTACAACGCCATGATGGCGTCGCTGAATCCCGGCGATGAGGTCATCATCCCAACCCCCTACTGGGTCACCTATTCCGATATCGTCGAGCTTTGCGGTGGCATTCCGGTGCTGGTGCCCTGTGCCGCCGAGCAGGGATTCCGACTGAGCGCCACGCAGCTGCGCGAGGCGATCACGCCGCGCACCCGCTGGCTGATGCTGAACTCGCCCTCCAACCCGTCGGGTGCGGCCTATGCGGCCGAACACCTGCGCCCGCTCCTCGATGTGCTGCTGGAGGAACCGCATGTCTGGCTGATGGTCGACGATATGTACGAGCACATCGTCTACGACGGTTTTCGCCATGTCACCCCCGTGGCCATCGAGCCTAGGCTGAAAGAGCGTACACTGACCATAAACGGCGTCTCCAAGGCCTATGCGATGACCGGCTGGCGCCTTGGCTATGCCGGTGGTCCCGTGCCGCTGATCAAGGCCATGACGGTGATCCAGAGCCAGTCGACCTCGGCCGCGAACACGATCAGCCAGGCGGCGACCATCGCCGCGCTGGAGGGGCCGCAGGATTTCCTGGCGGAAAGGGCCGAAGCCTTCCGCGCCCGCCGCGATCTTGTGGTCGACGCGCTGAATGCCATCCCCGGCCTTGCCTGTCGCAGTCCCGAAGGCGCCTTTTATGCCTTCGCCGAATGCGGTGGTGTGATGGGGCGCCAGACGCCGGACGGAACGCGGCTGGACACCGACCGCGCGTTCTGCGCCTGGCTGATGGAAACGGCGGATGTTGCTGTCGTGCCGGGAACCGCCTTCGGCCTGCCGGGGCATTTCCGCGTGTCCTACGCCACCGACACCGAAACGCTGAAGACCGCAATGGCCCGCATCGCGGCTGCCTGTGCAACCCTGTCGGATCCGGCCTGAATAAACATCCGGGACGCCGGGAAGCCGGCGTCTTCTCCTGCAAGGGCCGGGCAATGACACCTTGCGCAGACAGTCGGGACACTTGAGCCGCTGCCGGATCTTCGTCACAACGACTGGCGCTGGAGGTTCGTGTGAAACGGATCGGCTGGCGGCGTGCCCGCGCCGCGATCGGGATGGAGACCGCCAATGCCTGACAGTGGAACCTCAGGGACCACATCGCCTTGGTCCGCGCAGGCGCGCGGGGACGGTCTGCTTTACCTGTCCTCGGCCGACATCGAGAGCCTGAACCTCTCTCCCACGGCACTGCGCCGCGCCATTGCTGCAGCGATCCGGCAGCGGTCCGCACCCGCCCGTGGCGGCGGCATGAAGACGCGGGTGCAGTTGGACGAGGGCCGCTTCTTCATGTCGATGTCCGATGCGGATGACGGGCTTGGTCTGGGCGTGACCAAGTGGATCGGATACTCGGCCGACAACGCGCGGCGCGACCTTCCTGCCATCAGTGCGCAGATCATCGTGAACGATGCCGTCACTGGCCGCGCCGTGGCGATCATGGATGGCAGCTGGATCACGACACACCGCACCGCTGCCCTGTCGGCCCTCGCGGCCGAGGCGCTGGCCAGGCCGGGCGCGTCCAGCCTCGGGGTGTTGGGTTGCGGCGTGCAGGCGCACAGCAACCTTGCGGCGCTGGCGGACGTGCTGCCCTGTCTGCGCAGGGTCCATGCGTTTTCACGCAGCACCGACTCGGCAGAAGCGCTTGCCCAGCGGGCGCGCGGAATGGGGTTCGAAGCCGAGGTCATTCAAGACCCCGAGGCGCTCGCCGCGGCAAGCGACGTGGTGGTGAGCTGCCTGCCCAGCATCGACAGCATCCCGCCCATCGTGCGCCCGCAGGTGTTGCGCCCCGGAGCGCTGGCAATCGGGGTCGACCTTGGCCGGGCATGGCATCGCGATGGCCTCACGGACCATCTGGACGGATTTTTCACCGACGATATTGCCGCGCTCGAACGCAACGGCGGCAATCCGGCTCTGGCGCATCAAGGCCGCTACGATGGCGACCTCGCCGCACTCCTGACCGGAACGCATCCCGGCCGCGTGGACGATGCGCAGCGCCTGATGTTCCTGTTCCCCGGCATGCCGCTGGCCGACCTGGCGGTCGCACGGCTTGCGATGACGGAGGCCACCGAAAAAGGTCTCGGCACCCTGCTGCCCCGCTGACCGGGCGCGTATCCCGGCCACAGGCGCCAGCGCCATCGTGAGCGGCCCCGAACCCGGCTGGTCAATTGCGGTGCGACCCACTTAAGCGCTTTCAATGGACCATGGGCGCAGGCATGCGTCGCCCATGGTCTAACTTCGGAGGCGCGGCCTCAGGCCGGTTCGGCCATCAGCCTGTCCCGCAGCGCGAGCATTTCCGTGCAGACATCTTCGAGGTCCGCGACGTCGAAGCCGTCCGCATAAGCAAACCCTTCGGCGTGCAGCAACTCGGCGAGCCGTCCGTTAAAGCGCGCCCGACCGCCCGAGACAGTAAGCCCGCCCGTATGTTCGAACGCGTCGTTCCAGGCGATGGCTTCGGCCTCGGTGACGCTGCCGGGCAGATCAAGGCTCAGCACCCCGGTCTGTGACAGTTTCACGGGATAGCCACCCGGCAGGCCATTCGGCCCCGGTACGTGCCCGGTCCAGGCGGTTCGGGCTGCAAGGGCCAGGATCAGCGTGACGCCGCTGGCCCCCGAGATCTCGATGGCGGGCTCCGGCGTCAGCTTGCACTCGGAGAAGGTCGCGAAGGGGTCGATGATCTCGCGGTCATCGGCGAAAATGCGCGGCGCGGGGCCGGTCCGCTCTGCAGCTGGCTGGCGCCAGGGTTTGAGGCACTGGTAATGTGCCAGTACCCTCAGCGTGCCCGCCGGACGCGCGCTGGCGCCACGGAAGACGTTTGACAGGATCGCGACGTTGCCGGTCCCGCACAGCACGTCATGGCCCATGGCCGTGATCATGCCGTTGACCACGTCCGGGAAGGAGCAGTTGATCAGCGGTGTCGCCGGGCACAGCTTGCTGATCGCCGCCGCCATGCGCGCGGACATCAGCGCCTGGAAGACGGCGGTGGCGCTGAGCCCGCCTTCGGCGACCAGCTCTGTCCAGCGCGACCCCTTGTCCGAGATCACCGAGGAGGTCTGGATCGACGTCGCCTGTACCACGATGCGGGGCTTGAGCTCCAACAGGAGCGCCTCGCTCGCGCCCTCCTCGAGCAGGTCGATCCGGTGCGCCCTGAAGCTGGCAGGCGTGCCGAACATGGCGGCCCGGGCATTGCCCGCGGTCTGCAGCCATTGCAGCCGGTCGACGTTGCGCCCGGCGATGACCACCGAGACAGGCTCTTTTGCGGTGGCCGCGATGTCGAGAGCGATGCGGCCGGCGAACATTCCGGTGCCGGTGATGAGAACGTCGGTCGTCATACGGTGTGGGCCTTTCTGGTGTTCTTGCGTTCCCAGCGTTCGGGCGACTTCGGCAAGAGATGCTTGCGGATCCGCTGGCTTGGCGTCTTGGGGAACTCGTCGATGAAGGCGATGAAGCGCGGCTGCTGGTAGGGGGCGAGCTTGTCGCTCAACCAGCGGCTGATCTCCTCGGCATCCGGTTTGGTACCGGGGGTTGGCCGCACGAAAAGCTGGATGTCATATTCGCCGATTTCGGCGGGCACACCGACCATGGCGGATTCCTCGATCTGCGGGTGCCGGTTGGCAACGCTTTCGACTTCGTGTGCCGAGACGTTCTCGCCCATGCAGCGCACGCTGTCGCCCACCCTGCCATGGAACCGCAGCATACCGTCCTCGCCCCAAGAGCCGGTGTCACCGGTGTGGAACCCGTCTGGCTGCAACGCCTTGGCGGTGGCCTCGGGTGCCTTGTGGTAGCCTGCGAAGATTGCGCCCTCGATGGTCGAGGTGATGACCAGTTCGCCACGTCCCTCTCCCGGTCCGAGGATGCGGCCTGTGTCATCCTTCACCTGAATGTCGAACCAAGGCAGCGGTCGACCGATGGCCCCCACGACCCCTTCGACATTGGCGCAGCTGATCGACGAAGCCTCGGTTTGGCCGTAACACTCCTTGATGGTGATGCCGAAACGGTCCTCGAAATCGCGCCATGCGGAGGCAGGGCAGCCGCCGCCCCATGCGACGCGCACGCCATGGCTGCGGTCAAGCTCGGAGGGCGGCTGCTTGAGCAGGATCTGCGGGATACCGCCGAGATGGTGGATGTGGGTGCAGCGCGCAGTAGACACCTGCTGCCAGAACTGGCTGGCCGAGAATTTCTCGGCGATGGTGAGGGTGACATTGCGCAGGATCGGCAGAACCAGGACCTGCGCGCCGCCGACATGATAGAACGGTTCCCACATGAAGAGATTGTCGCCGTCCTGCAGGTTGCCCACCTCCTCCACACCGCGCGCGGCGATCTCGAGCATGGTCTGAGTGACGAGCACGCCCTTGGCAGGCCCGGTGGTGCCGGAGGTGAACATGATCGCCGCAATGCCCATGGGCCCCGCCACCTCATATCGGGGCCGGACGGCGGGGGTGCGTGGAAGTTCGCGACTGTGCAGCACGAGAATGCCTTCGCGCGGCTGCGCCTCGCAGGCGGCTAGCGTGGCCTCGAGCTCCGGATCGCAGACCGCGATGGCGGCGTCCACCAGGCGAATGGCATGCACCAGCCCGTCGCCGACGAGCGCCGGGTTCACCGGCACCCAGACCATGCCGGCGCGCAGAAGCCCATGGATGAGAGCAAGGGAGGCGGGACTGTTGCGTGTCATCACGGCCACCGTGTCACCGGGGCGCACGCCATGGTCGGCAAGCCAGGCGATCATCGCGTCGGCGGCATCTGACAGTTGCCGAAAGCTGATTTCGGTGCCTTCGGTGGTACGGGCAAAGACGCGATCGGGGGTCCTGTCGGCCTGTTGGATGAAGGACTTTGCCAAGCCTTGGATGTTCATGCTTTTCCTCGAAATGGAACAGAGAGCCGCGCCACGATTCAGGCGGCGCGGCGTACAGGGTGTCTTCAGGACTTCTGGACGCGTTGAGCCACAAGCAGGATCAGCGTCACGATGACCAGCACCACGACGGACACGGCGGCCAGCGTCGGGTTGAGCTGCAGGTACATGTCGTCCCACATCTGCTTGGGCAGGGTCGATTTCAGACCGCCCGAGATGAACAGCGCGATGGTAAGCTCGTCAAAGCTGGTGACGAAAGCGAAGAGCGCCGCCGAGATGATGCCGCCTCGCAGAAGCGGCAGCGTGATCAGTCTGAGGACCTTGATCCGCCCAGCCCCCAGCGTGGCCGCCGCCTGGTCAAGCCGCCAGTCGTAGCCCTTGAGCACCGCGCCGATGGCAATGAAGGTGAAGGGGATCGCCAGCAGCGTGTGACCGATGATCAGACCGATGTTGGAGGCCACGAGCCCGATCTGGGCCATCAGGTAGAACAGGCCCACCGCGATGACGATGCGCGGCACGATCATCGGTGCGAGCATCAGGCCAAAGACCGTCTTGCCGAATTTGCTGTCCGAACGCGCCAGCGCCAGCGCGGCCATGCCGCCCAGAAGGGTGGCCAGGATGGCGGTGGCGAAGGCCACGCCGAAGCTGCGCAGGGTGGCCGAGATCCAGATCTGCGAACCGAAATACTCGGAGAACCAGCGGGTGGAATAGGACGGCGGCGGGAAGGCCAGCGTTTGTTCCCCCGTGAAGGCCAGCGGCAGCACGATGATCGCGGGCGCCAGCAGGAACAGGAACAACACCCCGAGATAGACGCCACGGAGCGGCCTCGGAGCATCGTCGCCGCGATCACCCAGATGGTTGAACGGCGAGCAGATCCAGGCAAGCCCGTTCAGCACTCCCTGACCCGCACGGCGCAACCACCGCACGCCCTTTTTCGAACCCTTGGTCCCCTCGGAGCTGGCCTGCGTCAGCGACGAAAGCCCGAAGAACTGATCGTAGATCCAGATCGCCACAAGGGCGGCCGCCACCAGCATCACCGACAGCACCGCGGCAAAGGCCCAGTTCACCAACTCCTGCACTTGCATGATGATGATCTGCGCCAGCATCGTCTGGCTCCGGCCGCCAAGATAGGCCGGCACGATGAAGAAGCCGAGAGACGTGATGAAGGTCAGGAGGCCCCCGGCGGCAACCCCGGGCATGGCCAGCGGAAATTCGATCAGCCAGAACCGCTGAGAACGTTTCGCGCCGAGGCTGCCTGCGGCCAGCGGCAGGCGCTGGTCGATGCCGGTCATCACCGGCACCATGGTCAGGATGGCCAGCGGCATCATTGCGTGGACCATGCCCACCAGCACGCCGAACTCGTTGTACATGAGATCCAGCGAGCTTTCGGTCACTCCCGATCCGGTCAGGATGGAATTGAAGAGGCCGCGGTCACCCAGCATGATCATCCATGCGAATGTCTTGACCAGGTACGAGGTCCAGAACGGAAGCAGCACCAGGAACAGCCACTTGTTGCGGCTCTTGTCTGGAAGCCGGGCCAGCCACGCGGCGACCGGGTAGCCCAGCAGCACCGAGAAGAAGGCCGTGAGCATCGAGATCCGGAAAGTGATCCACAGAATGCGCATGTAGACCGGGGTGTCGGCGAGATGCTGGTAGTGTTCCAGCGTCGCGCCGCGGGTCTCACCGCCTGTGAAGCTCAGGCCGATGAGGCGCAGCATGGGCAGCAGAAGGAAGACGGCCACGAAAGCCAGCGCGGGCGCGGCAAGCCACATCGGGCCGACCTTCAGACGCGACAGGGCGCTGCCACGGGTGAAGAGGTCAGAGGCCAGACTGCTCATGACACCACCCGGCCGGCCTCGATGGGCCAATGTACGGTGATCTCCTGGCCGACTTCGGCGCCTATGGCGACGCCGGGGTCGCGCCGCAGCGTGAATTCCGTGCCGTCCGGCAACACCAGCATCAGCCGGTTGTCCGAACCGATGTAGACCACGTCGCGCAACGTGGCGCGCAGCTCGTTCATGCCGGGGCCGGTGGCCGCGCCAAGCGATACCCGCTCGGGCCGTACGATCAGAGCATGTGTTGCTGCATTGACATCGCGGGCGCCCATGCGACCCGCAAAGGTGCCCGCAGCAGTCTTGATCAGCGTGTTGCCCTGCGCGTCGGTGCCCGCGAGCGTGCCTTCCAGCAGGTTCGAATGACCGATGAATGTGGCGGCGAAGATGGTCTCAGGATCCGAGTAGATCTCGCTGGGGGTACCCAGCTGCTCGACCTTGGCATGGTTCATCACGCAGATGCGGTCGGACATCACCAGCGCCTCTTCCTGGTCATGGGTGACGTAGATCAGCGTGGTGCCGAATTCCCTGTGCAAGCGCCGGATCTCCAGTTGCATGGTCTCGCGCAGGGCCTTGTCGAGTGCGCCGAGCGGCTCGTCCATCAGGATGATCTCGGGGCGGAAGACAAAGCAGCGCGCAAGGGCCACCCGCTGTTGCTGCCCGCCCGAAAGCTCGCGCGGGAAACGGTGCGCGAACTTGTCGAGCTGCACCTTTTCCAGCGTCTCGGCCACGGACGTCCGGATCTGGGCGGCAGGCAGGTTGCGCATCTTGAGCGGGAAGGCGACGTTCTCCTCGACAGTCATGTGCGGGAAAAGCGCGTAGTGCTGGAACACCAGACCCATGCCGCGCTCGTGCACCGGGCGGTTGGTCCAGTTCTCGCCGTCAATCGAAAGCCGCCCCGATGTGGCCGGAGTCAGCCCCGACACCATCTGCAACAGCGTGGTCTTGCCCGACCCCGACGGCCCCAGCAGCGTGAGGAATTCGCCGCGCTGGACGTCCAGCGTCGTGGGTTCGAGAGCGGTGAACGTGCCATACTTCTTTGACAGGCCGTCGATCCTGATCTTGGCCGCAGGAGGGGTGGAGATGTTCATGAAGGAAATGCCTCTGTCGGAGTGGGCCGGGCACCGGTCGTGTGGCGGCGACGGGCTTCGCCCGGCGACCGCGCGCAACGGCCGTCTCTAGAGTGATCGCGGGGGGCAGAGAGAGCCTGCCAGCCGCCCCCTCACAGGGCGCAGCTGGCATAAGGATGGTTACATCAGGAGCCAGAGATTGAACCGTTCGGTCATCTCGGCACGGTTCTCTTCCCACCAGCTTTCATCCGCCAGCACCATCTTGTCCAGGTTGGCCGGTGCAGTGGTCAGCACGGGCGCGCGCTCTTCCGAGATGTGGTCGTAAGCCGCGAGGTTGGTCGGGCCATAGGAGAGATCATCGGTGAACAGCGCCTGCTGTTCGGGCCGGGCGCAGAAGGCCAGGAACTGCCGTGCGGCATCGACGTTCGGGCCGCCCTTGGGAAGGCCCCAGCCTTCGATCGAGTAAAGACCCTGGTTCCAGACCAGTTCAGCGGGCGCCCCGGCGTCGATGGCCGATTGCAGGCGGGCGTTCCAGCCGGCCACCATGTCGACCTCGCCACTCTGCAGCAGTTGCGAGGATTGCGCACCGCCGGTCCACCATACGTCGATGTGGTCCTTGATCTCGTCAAGCTTGGCAAAGGCGCGGTCCACGTCGAGCGGGTAAAGATCCTCGGGCGCGACACCGTCGGCCATCAGCGCCTGCTCCAGAGTGTCGATGGGATTGCGGCGCAGCGCGCGGCGCCCGGCGAAGGTTTCCGTATCCCAGAACTCGGCCCAGTTGGACGGACCGGCTTCCATCCTGTCGGTGTTGAACGCCGAGATCGTCGCGTAGACATCGGTGCCGAGGAAGTTCGAATGCACCGATCCCGGCATCATGGTTTCGGCCAGCGCCGGATCGAGCTGGATGTCGTCGAGCAGGTCTTCCTGTTCAAGGATCAGCCGGGCCGACAGGGTCAGGGTACAAACGTCCCAGATGTAGCTGCCGGTCTCCACGATGGACTTGAACTGCGCCGTGGGTTCCGCGTCTCGCGCCACGGAAACGATCTCGATGCCGGTCTCGGCGGTAAAGGGCTCGTAGAAGGCCTTGGCGAAGCCCGCACTGAACGGACCGCCCGGATCGGCCACGGTCAGCGACGCGGTCTGCGCATTGGCACGGCGGCCCAGCATCGGGGCTGCCAGCGCGGCAGTGCCGATGGCCAGCATGCTGCGACGGCTCAGGCGCGATCTGTCGTTCTTGGTCATGGTGTGTACCTCTGTTGGGATGTTGGTTTGGTTTTTGCTTTATTGTTTGTGTGGCGGCGCCCGCCCGCAGGGCGGAGACCGTCGTCTTCGGGAGAATTCCTCGTGAGGCCGGTCAGGCCTTTGCGCGCTTGGCGAAGAATTCTTCCATCATCCGCTGAGGCTCGCCGGTGGAGTAAGCCTCCAGCTGGATGCGGATACCGGCCTGCATGGCGTCCTCGTAGCCCGCTTGGGTCACTTCCTTGACCCGCTGACGGTTCAGACGCATCGCCACGGGAGGCTTGGATGCAAGATCCTTTGCCAGCTCCATCGACGCGGCCATCACCTGGTCCTGGTCCACAAGGCGGCTGATCAGGCCCCAGTCATAGGCTTCCTTGGCGTCGAGCATGCGGCCGGTGAAGGTCAGGTCGATGGTGCGGGCAATGCCGATCATGTCCCGCATGACCCAGTTGCCGGTGACGGTCGGGATGCCGGACAGGATCTCTGGCTGGCCCATGCGCACGCCGGGGTGGGCGACACGAAGGTCACACAGCAGCGCCACCTGGAAGGCCGAGCCCGCCGCCACGCCATTGAGCGCCGCGACGATGGGCTTGGAGCTGTCGCGCAGGCAGGCATAGAGCTTCTTCCATTCGCCCATCCAGCTTTCGGCCCGGTCCGCGTCGAAGGTCTTGCTCTCGCCCAGATCCTGCCCCGCGCCGAACGCCCGGTCGCCAGCCCCTGTCAGGATGATGGCACGCACCTCGTCATCCGCCTCTGCGGCCACGAAGGCGTCGATGAGCATGTCACGCATGGACGTGTTCCACGCATTCATCTTCTCGGGACGGTTCAACGTGATTGTCAGAACGTTGGCGATTTTTTCGGTAAGAATGAAGTTGTCCATAGCATCCATTGCATTGTGATAGTTACTATTGGATAAAAATGACAGCAGGCATGCTTGTCAATCGTCTTGTGGCTCTCGGTTGAAATTCCTGTCTGTGTTACCGAAGACAGTGCGGTGCATTCTCAGGGTGTCTGCATGCGACCAAGGCGGGATCGAAGGACAAGATGGTGTCAGAACAAAACAAGAAGCCGGCAAAGCGGGCAGACCCCCTCATGGTGCAGTCAGTTGCCAAGGCCTTTCGCGTGCTCGAAGCCTTTGACGGCCAGCATCCGCAGATGACGCTCTCCGACATTGCCGAACAGACCGGCCTTGACCTGAGCGGGGCGCAACGCTTTGCGCACACTCTGGAATCGCTGGGGTATCTCGAGAAGGACACGCGCACGCGGCAGTTTCAGCTTTCGGTCAAGACGCTGGATCTGGCCCATCATTTCACCCGCACGTCACGTCTCGTGGACCGGGCGATGCCGGTCCTGCAGTACCTCAGCAAGGAAACCGAGGAGACGGTGAACCTCACCGTTCTGGACGGGACCGAGATCGTCTTCATCTCGCGCTTTCTCAGCCGTCACGTGCTTCACACGGATGTGACCATCGGCACCCGTCTGCCCGCGTATTGCATGGCACCGGGGCGCGCGATGCTCTCACGGCTGCCGCCCGAAAAGGTGGCGGCGATTCTGGATGCCTCGGACATACGCGCTCACACCCGGAACACCGTGACGGACGTCGACAGGCTCAAGGAGATCATCGAAGAGACGCGTATGAAGGGCTATGCCTGCGCGTTCGAAGAGGTCTACCACGCCGATGCCTCGATCGCGGCACCGATCCTCGGCGCCCAGGGGCAGGTGATCGGCTCGGTCTCGCTTGCGGTCTCGACCCTTCGTTACACGCCGGAACAGCTCGAAGCGTCCTTCGCCGCGATGATCCTCGCGGCCGGGAGGTCGATCTCCTTCTCCTGACGATCCGGGCCCCGGAGACATCAAGCAATCCTCCGGCGAGCCAGTCGTTTTGAAGAATCCGCCCTATGCACAGGGCCGGAAACGTTGAGGCTTGACGCAGGACCAGTTGTGGCCTCTCATAATGCCATAGCGCATATTGCATGGTAATATTCATGGCGAACTCGCTCCTTCATCCCATCGACGCCGACGCGCCGCGTCCGCTGCGTTTCGAATTCGACGGTGCCGAGATCACCGCGCGGCCTGACGACACCGTGCTGGCTGCGGTGCTGGCTGCGCAGCCGCAGTGCGGCGTCAACGAATTCGACGGGGGCGCCCGCGCCGGGTTTTGCCTGATGGGCAGCTGCCAGGAATGCACCATGTGGGACGATCAAGGCCGGCGCCTGCGCGGCTGCATGATCCCCGCCCGCGATGGCCTGCGCCTGCGCTCGCGCCCATACCACGAGGCCGACTGACATGCAGGCGGAGACGAAGATCGTTATCGTCGGCGCCGGGCCGGCAGGGCTCGCGGCAGCGCGGCGGCTCGTCGAGGCCGGTCTGAGGCCCATCGTTCTGGAGGAAAGCGCCCACCCCGGCGGGCAGGGCACCCGCCGCCTGTCGCCCCTGACCTCGCGCCATCGCGCCGCGCTCTTCGGAAAGTCGGCCGAGACCATCGCGCGCCGTGAAAAGGCCGAGGATGCTGTGCTGCAGCATTGCGATTTCCGAACCGGAACCTTGGCTTGGGCCTGCCATGGCCACCGGCTGGAGCTGCTTGGCCCGGACGGTTTCGACAGTATTACCTATAGCCACCTCGTCATCGCGGTTGGCGCAACTGACCGGCTGATGCCCCTGCCCGGCTGGACCCTGCCGGGTGTCTTCACCCTCGGTGGGGCGCAGGTGGCACTGAAACGGCATGCCAGCTTCATCGGGCGGAAGGTGATCTTCGCAGGCTCGTCGCCGCTGCTCTACCTTGCGGCAGCGCAGTACCTTCGGCTGGGGCACCGCGATCTGACCGTGCTCGACACGACGCCCTTCTCGGGGAAGGCCCGGGCTTTCCCCGCCATGCTGCGCCACGCGCCGCGCAATGCGCTGCGAGGACTTTCCCTGATCGCCGAGCTGTGGCGCGGCGGTGTCAGCATGCGTTCGGGCGTGCGGCTGGAAGCGATCGAGGGCGACACCCGCGTCACGCGGCTGCGCTACACGACCGCCCGCGGCCGGGCCATAATTGCCGAGACGGACGCAGTGGCCTTGGGCCACGGATTGCGCGCAGAGACCCAACTCGCCGAGTTGGCCGGCGCAACCTTCGCGTTCGATCCGGACTTCCGGCAATGGTTCCCCCGCACCGACGCGGCGGGCCGCGCGGGCGAGCGGCTCTGGCTGGCGGGGGACAGCGCCCGTACCGGTGGCGCCGACGCTGCGGACGCCGCCGGAAGCCTTGCAGCGCAGAGCCTTCTGGAAAGTCTCGGCCATCCGGTCCGGAGCGTCGTGATGAGGCGCGACAGGCGCCGCCTGGCCGCGCAGCAGGCATTCCAGCGCGCCATGACAGGCGCTTTCCGCTGGCCTGCCGAGCAAGCCGCCGCGCTTGCCGATGACGTCCTGGTCTGCCGCTGTGAACGAGTCACCGCCGGCGAGATCCGAGCCGTCCTGAACGAGCCCTCCGGCCCGACCGAGGTGAACCGGGTGAAATCCGTGACTCGCTGCGGGATGGGGCGCTGCCAGGGCCGGTTCTGCGGACGGGCCCTTGGCGAGATTGTTGCAGCCGCCACCAAAAGTCCGCCCGGACGGCTGCGCGCGCAGGCTCCGGTCCGCCCCATCCCGCTGGTTTTCGATCCCAGCCCGCGGGGGCAAGACACATGAGCCGGCGCCTGAAAAGCGACGTCATCGTGATTGGCGGCGGTCTCTTCGGCGCCTTCACCGGGCTCTTCCTCGCGCGCGCGGGACTGAGTGTCACGCTGCTCGAGAAGGGTCAGATCGGGGCGCAGGCCTCCGCCACAAATTTCGGGAACCTGCGGCTGCACGGACGATCCGCACGCCAGTACCCGCTCTCGATCCGCGCGCAGGAGCTTTGGGAGGCCTACGGCGCCCTCACCGGCGAGGGTTGCGAGATCGAGCGCACCGGGCATCTCTATTTCGCCCACGGCGAACGCGGCGAGATCCAGCTGCGCAAGGACGTAGAGACCGCAACGCGCTTCGGCGTCGAGTCGCAATTGCTTGAGAAAGATGCCCTTCACGCGCGGTTCGGCTTCCTGTCGCGCGACACCCGCCTTGCCGCGTTCAGTCCGCGCAGCGCTGTGGCCAATCCCCGTCTCAGCACGCCGCCCGTGACCCGGGCGCTGGCCCGGGCGGGCGGCACCGTGATCGAGGGCTGCGAGGTTGCGGGCTTTGACAGCACCGCTACGGGGTTCGCGGTCACCAGCGCGGATGGCAGGTGTTTCGAAGCGCCAAGGGTCGTCAACGCCGCGGGGGCCTGGGCCGGCAAGCTCGCCCAGCAGGCCGGAGAACCCGTGCCGATGTTCAGCGCCGGCCCGCCGCAATTCGTCACCGAGCCCCTGCCGCACCGACTGCACCCGTCGGTGCATATGGTGGAGGGCGATGTCATCGTGCGTCAGATCCCGCGCGGCAACATCATCTTCTCGGGCTACCCGCGCACCCGTTCCCTGCCTTCGGGCGAGTTCACCTACGTGCCGCCAGCCAAGACACTGCGAGGGATGCGTGCGCTGGTCGAGTGCATCCCCATGCTGGCGCGGGCAGAGATCATCCGCGTATGGTCCGGGGTCGAGGGTTATCTGCCCGACATGCTCCCGGTGATTGGCGCCAGCACCACCACTCCGGGCCTGTTCCACGCATTCGGAGGCAGCGGCGGCGGGTTTCAGATTGCTCCGGCTGTCGGCGAATGCCTCGCCGCGCTCGTGCGGGGCGAGGCCTCACCTGTCGACATCTCGGGCTACGGCATCGACCGCTTTACCGAGGGCTCCGAAGTCTCGGAGAAGATTCACCTGGAGTTCGACCAGTAAACCCTTGCGGACGCGCCTTTTCCTGAGCGTGTAACGTCCGTTTCCGATGCGGGGATGGGCGCGCAACCTCTTTCGCCATGGCGCTCGACGGCCGCATGTTGCTCTCCGGCATCTGCCCGCCCGCCCAATCAGCCCAGCCAACCGGTGACGCGTGGCGGCTTCGCCAGAGCTGTCCGGCAGGCCCGCAGATCCGTCATGAGCCCGGTCGGCGGCTGTGGCACCCGGGGCGCGTCGGTGATCCCCTTGATGACGAACAGGTTCAAACCGACGGGAGGCGTGATCATCGCCAGTTCGAGGTTGATCATCAGAAGCACACCGTACCAGACGAGGTCGATGTCCAGCGCGTGCATGGTCGGCAGAAGAATTGGCGTGGTGATCAGAATGATCGCGATGGATTCAAAGAACATGCCCAAGACGAAGATTAGCGCCATGACCACGAGGATGAAGGCTTGCGGAGACAGGCCGAGCGCGGCAACAGTCTCCATCACGCCGACCGGGAGGCGGATGATGGTGATGGCATGGCCGAACATCGCCGCCCCCGCGATGATCATGAAGACCATCATCGAGGTCCGCATCGTGGCATAAGCGCAGTCGCGGATCATGAGGGGTGTGAGGGTGCGATAGGCCAGCGCCGCAACGAGTAGTGCGTAGAGGCACCCGGCGGCGGCGGCTTCGGAAGCGGTGAAGACACCCGCGTATATGCCGCCCATGATGATCGGCGGGGTCAGCACGGCCCAGATCGACTTGCGCAGCGCCAGCATCACGGCGCCCCATCCCGACCAGGATGTATGTTCGCGTGTGCCGCCGTTCCACATGCAGTAGATAGAGAACATGATCGCCAGCATCAGGCCGGGCAGGATACCGGCGAGGAACAGCGCGCCGATGGAAGCGTCCGAGACGATGGCATAGAGGATCATCGGGGCCGAAGGGGGAATGAGAATGCCCAGGGTTACACCCGCGGCGATCACCCCCCCCGCGCCTCGCGTTCCGGATAGCCATAGCGCTTCATTTGCGGGATGGCGCTGGAACCGATCGACAGGGCCGTGGCCACTGACGATCCGGAAATCGCGGCGAAGATCGTGCAGGACACCACCGTCGCCACCCCGAGGCCGCCCCGGATGTGGCCGATCACCGTGTTTGCCATGACGTAGAGATCGTCGATGACCTTCGGTTTGATCATGATCTGCGCCATGAAGGCGAAGAGCGGGATGGTCATCAGCACAGGTTTGGACAGGTGCGCCATGACGGTGTCGGAGATCGGGCCGATATGGCCCTCGAAGATCAGCAGGATCGCCGTGGCCGTCAGCCCCAGCGCGGCAAAGATCGGCATTCCGGTCAGGAGCAGCAGGATCAGCCCGCCGAAGACTAAAAGGATGGTCATTGGCTCCGCCCAGCGAGGGTGTCGAGGATGCGCGTGAGCGCGACGAGGACCAGCATCGCCGCCGCAAGCATCAGCGGCGCCTGGGGGATCCAGCCCGGGATTTCGAGGTGTCCGGTGGTGTAGCTGCCGACCATGCGGGAGAATTCCACCGCTTCCCACGTGGACAGGAACAGGACGACGGCCAGCACCAGAAAGGCGAGGCCGGCAAACACCCGTTGTACCGCGCGGGACGGGCCGCGCAGGCGGTCGGTCAGCAGGTCGATGGCGATGTGATCGCCCCGCCGGTAGGCTTCCGCCACCCCGCAGGAAATCATCGCCACCAACGCCCAGCCGGTCACCTCGTCGGACCACAGAAGCGGGCTGTCAGGACGTAGCGCATGAAGACCGCGACGACGGTCCACCATCCGCATCGCGTCATCGCCCGACACATCACCCGCAATCGAACAGCCAAAGGCCGTGGCGATCCCGGCGTTGATGATCGTGTCCTTGCCCGTCTCGTCACGCAGCCGCACCACGTCGGCGATGGCCGACAGGCTCTGTTCCTGCGTAAGGCGCACGTTGGCCTCGTTGTGCGCGGCGCTTGCGGAAATCACCACGGTGATTTCCGGCACATCGCTTGCCAGCGCATCCACTGCGCCCCGCTTGTTCATCGCCAACGCAACGCCATGGCCCCCCTGCGCCGCCACGGCGCCGATGACCTCGCGCACATCGGCAAAGCGCGGCACCTTGTCGGCGGACAGAAAACTCCCCGTCTCGAAATAGCGCACACCTGCGGCCGCGCCCCGCGTGACCCACTCCAGCTTCTGTGTCGTCGTGGGCCAGGTTTTCGGCATTTGCAGACCGTCGCGCAGGCCGACCTCGCGCAAGGCGATCCGATCCTCCGGGTAGGCCGCAAGGACGCGGGTCATGCCTGCACCTTCAACGCGCCAAGGATCTCTGCCGTGTGCTCGCCGACCGAGGGCACAGTGACGCTTTCGGACACGATGGGTCGCCCGTCTATCTCGACCGGCACCGCGGGAGCGCGGAAAGCCTTCTTGTCCCGGCATTCGGAGGTGAAGAGCCCGCCGGGCCTGTTCACATGCGGATCGTCATACATCTCGGCAGGACGGGAAACCGGGGCGAACAGCAGGTCGTTGGCCTCCATCACCTGCACCATCTCGTCGAAGGGCCGTGCAACGATCACCGCCGCAATCTGCGGCAGGGTCCAGTCACGCGCTCTGATCTGGTCGGGGCGGGTCTTCAGACGGTCATCCGCGAGCAAGTGCTCCAGCCCGAGCCCGATGCACAGTTTCTCCCACTGCCCGTCCGTCGCCGCGCCCACGAATATCTGCCGCCCGTCCGCCGTTTCGAACAGGTCGTAGATCGGCCAGGAGAACACCCGCTCGGGCATCGGCGGGCTTTCCTCGCCTTCGATGTCGAACTGCACCATGTGCTGGGCCACCAGCAGAAGGCAGTTCTCGAACAGGCCCGAACGGACCGCAGCCCCCTGCCCGGTCTTGCCGCGCTGGATCAGCGCGCCGAGCACGCCGTAGGCGGCAAACAGCCCGCCCATGATGTCATTGGCAGAAGACACGATGCGCAACGGACGCCCCTTTGGCCCGGTCATGTACGCCATCCCGGCCATCATCTGCACCACCTCGTCCATGGCTGCGCGGTGTTCGTAGCGACCCTTCAGAAAGCCCTTGCAGGAGGCGACGACAAGCGTGGGATGGCTTTGCCGCAGCTGGTCCGGCGCGAGGCCAATCTTTGCCAGGGTCTCGTCTCGGAAATTCTCGAAAAAGACGTCCGCGGTCTCCAGCAGCGCGCGCAGCGTTGCGAGGTCATCCGCATCCTTGACGTCCAGCACAACGGATTTCTTGCCACGATAACGCCAATCCCGGGCATCGACATTAGGCGCAGACAGACCGGATCGTCATGGGCAAGTTGGCGGACATGGCGTTCAAGGCCTGCCAGTTCTCGCCGTAGCGCTGCCCGCGCGCGAAGCATGGGTTCGGTTGCCGCTACCAGCATCGGATTACCTGCCGCCAGTTCGCATATACGCTGTTCGAATAGGCCACGGGATATAGTGCCAACCTTGAGGCCAAAGTTCCGCAGTAGCCCGCGCAGGGACATTTCAAGCGTGATGAACCCTTGCTGCACCGCCTTGCGAGCGGCGAGCACAGCGCGAACCTCTCGTGCGGAGACTGATTTGCAGTGAACCGGTCGGAACCAGCCGAGGTGCAGCAGGCGTGCGATCCCTTCGGCATCCCGGCAGTCCGTCTTGATCGGCATGGCCTTCAAGGCGCCTTTCACCTGCCGGGTTTCCATCAGCACGACAGGGAGTTCTGCCGCGGACAACCCGCGATGCAGCCATTGCGACAGGGGGCCAGCTTCGAGCCCGATAGCCGCAGCTTCCCCGTCCTGATCGCCGATCCAGCGCAACAGCGCCTCGGGCTCGCTGGCCACCTGCGCCTCCCTCACGATCTTCCCATGCTCGCTGATCACGCAAATTGCGGTCTTCTCAAGCGACACATCCAGCCCAATAAACAGCTTCATCCCGCAGTCCTCCATGTGGATCCGATACGGGAATGGCGCCAGCTTGCCCTTGATTTTGCAACGATAACGGGCGGGTCACGGACGCAGGCCCCGTTACGGCATCTCATAGGAGGTAGATGGCAGCAGCGGCGAGAGCGATGGCGGCAATGGCGGATCGCGTGAACTGCCGGAATGGGCCTGCAGCGACAGCGCACCTGAGGTGACCTTTGGCCTGCCCTTGCCGCACCGCCGCAGGTCCGCTCCGAGCCCATTTTCCCTTTTCGACGCACTCGCCAACCTAGGCTTCGGCGATTGTGTTCGTGCCGCCGCGCACTTGCTGTGCATCGGGAACTATGCCAGAGATTGCGGCGTCGGTTTCCTTCGGGAATTGAAAGGGAATCCGTTCCGGCTTCGGCCGGCAAACGGAACTGCCCCCGCAACTGTAGGCGGTGAGTGCCTCTCGATGCGCCACTGGGTTCGTCCCGGGAAGGCGAGAGACGCTGTGACCCGTCAGTCAGGAGACCTGCCGACATGAACGAAACCACGACCGGACGGGGTGTGCCGAGGCGGGAAACATGACGTGGCCGCCGGGCCGCATTCCGTTTCGCGTCTTTCCCCTGATGGTCCTATCTGACGGGACGGATCGGATGAGACAGACCTTGATGACGGCTGCGCTGTTGGCCAGCGCTGCCACGGCGCTGAACGCGCAGCAAACGGACTACCCCCTGACACTGACGAACTGCGGGCTCGATGTGTCGTTCGACGCCGCACCGGACACCGTGGTGACGATAGGGCAGTCCGCGACAGAGATCCTCTATTCGCTCGGCCTCGCGCCGAAGGTCTCGGGCACCTCGGTCTGGTTCAACCCTGTCTTGCCGGAGTTCGCGGAGGTCAACGAGGCGATCGAGCGGCTGGCCGACAACGACCCCAGCTTCGAGAGCGTGGTCGCGAAGAAGCCCGGGCTGGTCGCCGTGCAATACGAATGGCATGTGGGCGAGAGCGGCAACGTCGGCACACGGGAGATGTTCCACGACATCGGAATCCCGACCTACATCCTGCCCGCCGATTGCGACACAAAGGACAATTCCACCGGCGGCGATGGCACACGCGTCGGCGCCTTTGAGACGGCCTCGATCTACAAGGGCATTCGGGAGCTGGCGGAGATATTCGACGTGCGCAGCGCGGGCGCAACCCTCGTCTCGGACCTTCAGGCGACCGAAGAACGCGCCATTGCCCGTGCGGAAGGGCTTGACCTGCCCGAGAACCTGTCGGCCGTGTTCTGGTTCTCCTCCGCCGACATCGAAATGGATCCCTATGTCGCCGGACGCCTCGGCGCGCCGGGTTACATGATGTCCAAGTTGGGGATCGAGAATGTCATTGAGTCCGACGAGGAATGGCCGACTGTGGGATGGGAGAGCATCGCCCGGGCCGACCCGGACGTGATCGTCATCGCCTACATGGACCGCCGTCGCTTTCCCGCCGACGACATCGAGAAGAAGCTGGAGTTCTTGCGCACCGATCCTGTCGCAAGCCAGATGACGGCCGTACGCGAGGACCGGATCGTGCAAATGGATGCGCACGCCATGAGCGCGACGATGCGGTCGATCTACGGGCTGGAAACGCTCTCCGAAGCCCTTTCGAAGATGTCCTTCGAATGACCATGGCGGCCACACCCGCGCGCATCACGGTTCGGCACGGGCTCTGGCTCGCGCCTCTCCTGCTCGGGGCCACCATCCTTGCAGGTACGGCAATTGGCGAGACCAGTCTGCCCTTTGCCGTGGTGTGCCGGACGCTGGCCAACCATCTGTGGGGCGCGGGCTATCCGGTCGACGGGATCGAGGCGGGCATCATCTGGAGTTACCGCCTCCCGCGGGCCATCGTGGCCGCCTGTTGCGGGGCTGGCCTCGCCCTGACCGGGGTCGTTCTTCAGGCGCTGTTGCGCAATCCTCTGGCCGATCCCTACCTCATGGGCTTGTCGGCGGGCGCCTCGACGGGGGCGGTCCTCGTGTCGGTCGCGGGCATCGGAGGCGGGGCAATCTCGATGTCGCTCGGTGCATTGTCCGGAGCGCTTGTCGCCTTCGGATGCGTCGTGGCCCTGGCCCACGCGGTGAACGGGAGCGCGGGTGGCGGGCGCGGGACCCAAGCGGCGACCGCAATCATCCTCGCCGGGATCGCCGGCTCGCAGATGTTCAACGCTCTGACCGCCTTCACCATCGCCCGCTCCGCCAATGCCGAGCAGGCGCGCGGCATCATGTTCTGGCTCATGGGCAATCTGTCTGGCATCCGCTGGGATGATGTCGGGGCCTGCACGGCCGTCTCCCTCGGGGGCGTCGCGCTATGTCTTTGGCACCGGCGCGGACTCGATGCCTTTACGTTCGGCGCGGACGGGGCCGCGTCCATCGGGATCAACGTGCCTGCCTTGCGCGGCAGCCTCATCACCGTCACTGCCATCATGGTTGGGGTGCTCGTTTCCAAAGTGGGCGCGATCGGCTTCGTTGGCCTTGTCGTGCCACATGCCATGCGCTTTCTCGTCGGCACGCGCCACGACCGGCTGGTCCCCGCCTCGGCGCTGGCGGGCGCGGTGTTCCTTGTCGCGGCTGACGTGATCAGCCGCATCATCGTCCCGGGGCAGGTCCTGCCCATCGGCGTTGTGACCGCGCTTGTCGGCGCTCCGGCCTTTGCGCTGATCCTCATCCGGGGAGCGCGGCGATGAGGATCGAGGTGCAACGCATGTCGACCCGCGTGCACCGCACGCCCCTGCTTGAGGACATCTCGGTTTGCGTGGAGCCCGGGGAACTCGTCGGTTTCATCGGCCCCAACGGCTCTGGAAAATCCACGCTCATGCGTTGCCTCGCGGGACTTCGGCGTCCCACAACGGGCCGCGTCCTGGCGGAAAACGAGGAGCTCGGGCGGATGCCTGCCCGCTTGCGCGCCCGGCGCATCGCCTTCGTCGAACAGCAGGCCGAAACGACGGACCGCCTGACCGTCCGGGAAGCGGTGAACCTGGGGCGCACGCCCTATCTTTCGCCGCTGCGAGGCTGGGGGAGCGAAGATGAGGATGCCGTCGATGATGCTTTGAGAGCCGTGGAAATGACCGCCTTTGCCGAACGTCTCTGGCACACCCTCTCGGGCGGCGAACGTCAGCGCGTCCATATCGCCCGCGCACTGGCGCAGACTCCGGACCTGCTGCTGTTGGACGAGCCCACGAACCATCTCGACATCCGCCATCAGCTCTCGCTCATGGCTCTTGTCCAGGCCCTGCCAATCACCCGGGTCATAGCGCTCCACGATCTCAACCAGGCCGCGGCCTGTGACCGGATCGGGGTGCTCAGCCGGGGCCGACTGGTGGCAATGGGCCGTCCACACGAGGTGCTCAACGAGGCTTTGCTGGCGGATGTTTTCGGCGTTGCGGCGGTGCGCCACGCGGCACCCGACGGATCGCCGCGCCTCCATTTCTCCCATGCCCTATAGCGGATAGGGCATCTGCATTGCCTCATCGGCCAGTCCCCGCGCGCTGAACATGCCGCCACCTGCCGGCGCAGCGCGGTCTCCATCGCCGAAGTGCTGCCCAACGGAGCTAATCACTTCCTCGGTCAGATCAATGCAGAGATCGAGGTGACCTTCCACCTGCCCTTGCCGCACCGCCGCGAGTCCGCTTCAAGCCCAAATAAAAACCGATGATGCATGTCGCTCAAATGACCGCTATTCAATCTCTGCGGCAAGCCGTTTGGCGAGGATTCCGAGCAGGATCACGGCAACGACAAGAAACGCGGCGCCAACGATCCAGGCCGCAGGTGTGGAGTAGGCCTCGGCGACCGCTCCCACCAAGACCAGACCCAGAGCTGCTCCGAGTTGCTGTATCAGCGACCTCAGAGACAGCATCGTGGATCGCTGGCGGTCTTCTACGCATCGGTGAAGAATACTGCTGGCGGGCGTCTCGGATACGCCAAGGAGAACGGAATACAGGATGAAAACCGTCGCAAAGCCCGCGATACTGCCCTGCAGGGCCAACTCGACCTGAACGCCCGCCATGCAGGCGAAAGCCGCGGCAAGGGTGATCGCGTGCCGCCGTCTGAAGATCCGACTGATGTACGGAGACAACGACGCGCCGAATGCGATTGAAAAGAAATAGGTGGCGGTCAGGACACCAATGACCGTGTTTGCATAACCTTCCTCCAACATCGGCTTTGCATGGGTCGGCCAGATCACTTCGACCGGGTTGGTCGCCATCAGGAAAAACGCCAGAGCCGCCAAAAGCACCGACAACGCCGGATGTCTGAGGGCAAGAAGACCTGCGTCCCCGATCACCTGCGGTACAGTTGCAAACCCCTGTTTCAGGGCCTGGGGGTTCAATGGGCGCGGGTCCTCCACGATGACAAGCAAGGTGTAGGTGAACACTCCAAGCATCACCGCAAAGCTCGCCGCGTAAGAGACGTCGTAAACGCTGAAACCCAGACTCTCTGCCACCGGCCCAAAGAGATCGGGCAGCACGCCCCCCAAGACAGCTCCCACCGCCAGGCCCATGGCATTCGCCCACTGCGCTTTTGCGAGAGCGGGCTGAACGTCCACGTTCGGCGCAGCGGCTCGGAAGGTCTCAACGAACCATGCGTCGAGCGTGCCCGACCGCAGGGCCCGCCCGAAACCGATGAAGGCAAATGAGAGCGCGAGAACGTAGAAATCGCGTGTCGAGAGAAAGAGCGCCAGAGAGACCAGACTGGCGACGACTGCGGCCAGGAAGACAGGCTTGCGTCCAATGTTGTCGGCCAGTCCGCCGAACGGAAGTTCCATCGCCATGGTTGTCAGTGAGTAGACCCCAAACAGCAGCGAGATCTGGAAAAGGTCCATGCCCCGATCGGTCAAAGCCAGTGCAACGACGGCAACCGTCAGACCCATGGCAAAACGATCGAGAAACTGGTGGACCTGAAACACCCGGATGTGCCGTCTCGCCGGACCGGTCAGCGCAGCAAAGGAGAAGTCTGTTTCTGTTGCCATGGCCGCACCTTCGGCTTCGAAGGCGACTTGCGCAATACCGTGCCAGAGCTCAGGTCCATCTCGCGAGTATCAAGCGGCGCTTCGAACACGCGCGGAGAACGCCCTGTCTGTTAGTACCGCGGACTTTCGCAAGCTGACCAATGTTGATCGAAGTCGCCGACGGCCAGCAATACGCTCCGCACGGCCGAGTTTTCAGGTCCCCATGTCCCCCGCCGCAGCATTTCGTGACCCTAGGCGGCGTGTGATGGGAAGGACGCGGTTTTGATCAAGCTTTTCACGCCGTGGTGGCGCGGTCTTCTCAAGGTGACGTTGGGTCCCAAGTGCATTCGGGATAGTGCCCTTTGCGGCAGGTCTCAGGACAGGCGCGCCTTGTGAATGGCGATCTCAACGGTGTCCAAAAGGGAGGCCGCTTCCGGGGCGAGCGCCACCGCCTGAGAGATGATGGCGAAATCGTCCTGGAGCATCCGCGTTTCCGGGAAAGCTCTGTCGGCAAAAGTTGCGCGCAACCCCGCGAGGGCCGGAGCGTCGCCATCGGCAAAGCGTTGTCTCGCGTCTGCGGCGCTTTCTGCGGCGATCAGGCAGCTTTCTGGAACGAGGCCTGCGAGATGCCCGTGGTAGGCTGCACCCGCTACCGAGAGGATCGGTTGCCCCGCTGCAAGGAACTCCGCAAGGGTTGTTGCAGGGTTGTCTTCGTGCAGGAGCAAGGTTGCACGGACCTCCAGGTATGGTGTGCTGAAGCGCATCAAATGCGCACGTTTCGGATCGGCAGCGAGGAAGGCCATGTCCCAGCCGCTGCCGATGTCTTGCAAGATGCTGCGCGCGTCGGGGTATCCCTTCAGCGTCACGTCGCCAAGCGCCTCGGCGATATGATGTGCCACCTCTGCGGCAGGGCCGGTAAAGACGCCGTCGTGCAGTTGAACCACGGCGCGGTTGTTCAGATTGAAGGCGATGCGCAGAGAGGTCATGCCCATTCCGCGCGCCGGGCGCAGGCGGCGCGCCGCAGCATGCCGCTGTCCACATCCACGGCGACAAAGGCCGCGCCCGCGCCCCTGGCCTCCTGAAGAAAAGCCTGATCCAGCGACAGGATACCAGAAGGCACACCGAGCACCTTGAGCCGGGCCATGGCGTCGAGGATGGCGGCCTTGACCTCCGGGTGCGAGGGTTGACCTACATGGCCAAAGCTGGCCGCGATGTCTGCCGGTCCGAGGAAGACGCCGTCGACACCGGGCGTGGTGGCGATCTCTTCGAGATTGTCCAGCGCCGTACGGGTTTCCACCTGCACCAGAAGGCACAGCTCTTCGTTGGCCCGTTGGGCGTAGCCCTGTACCGCGCCGAACCGCGTCGCTCGTGTGATGCCGGACACGCCGCGAATGCCTTCGGGCGGATAGGTGATGGCAGCCACCGCCTGCCGCGCTTCCTCGGCATTCTGGACATAGGGGATCAGAAGGGTCTGCGCGCCCGCGTCGAGGAGCTTCTTGATCTCCACCGGGTTGTTCCAGCCAGGGCGTACCACGGGGCTGACGGGGTAAGCCGCCAGCGTCCGCAGCCAGGCCAGTGCGTCCCCCGGGCTGGCCGTCGAATGCTCGAGATCGAGCATCATCCAGTCGTACCCGCACCCTGCGAGGATCTCGGACACCGTGGGATCGGCCAGAGAAGACCAAAGGCCGATCTGCACCTCCCCGGCTTTCAGCCGGGATTTGAAGCTGTTGGCCGGCATCATTCGAAGGACACTCCGATCGCGCCCAGAGGCCCGTAATCGGCAAAGATCACATCGCCGGAGCGGATGTCCACGGGCCGGGTGAAGGACCCGCCCAGCACGATGTCGCCCTTCTTCAGACCGCTGCCGAGCGGCGCGAGCTTGCTCACCAGCCATGCCAGCCCCGCGGCCGGATGCCCCATGACCCCCGCCGACAGGCCGGTTTCCTCGATGTTGCCGTTCTGCGAGAGGGTCGCGCCGAGCCAGCGCAGATCGACGTCGAAGGGCCGCACGGGGCGTCCGCCCAGCACGATCGCGCCATAGGCGGCATTGTCGGCGATAGTGTCGACGATCTGGCGCGGCACCTCCGTGCGGTAGTCGATGATCTCCAGCGCCGGGGTCACGTATTCCGTGGCACGCAGCACATCGTGCACCTGGCACCCCGCGCCTTCCAGGTCCGCACCCATGACAAAGGCCAGCTCGACCTCGAGCCGCGGCTTGATGAAGGTCCCCGCGCTGATCCGCGCCCCGTCCCGATAGAGCGCGTCATCTAGGATCACACCGTAGTCCGGTTCCGTCATCTTGGACGCCTGCTGCATCGCGCGGGAGGTCAGGCCGATCTTGCGACCGACGATCTTCGCCCCGTCGGCAATCCGCGCTTCGGCCCAGCGGCGCTGCACGTCGTAGGCGTCCTCCAGCGTCATGCCGGGCCATTGTGTCGAAGGCTGCACGCAGACCTCGCGGGTCTGCTCTGCCTTCAGGATCGCATCGGCGGCGGCCTGGCGTTCGGTGTCACTCAGCATGGGAACTCACTTGATCGGAGGAATGGGAAGCTTGGATTCGCCGGGCTCCAGCACCAGCGTATGATCGAGACTGAACCACTGGCCCACGTCGCCGTCGACGGGATGATGTTCGTCATGGGCGGTCAGCTCGCCCACCAGCGCACGGGTCACGCCGAACTGCACATCCGTGTGCAGGTAGTCGGTGTCATCGACGTAAATCTGCGAGATCAACGTCTTCAGCCCCGGCTTATGCGCCAGCACATGCACATGCGCCGGACGGTACGGGTGACGGTTCTGCGCCTCCAGCAGCCGGCCCACGGTGGTGGTGGTCGGGATCGGGTAGCCCACGGGCCGAACCGAGCGAAACCGCACCACGCCGTCCGGACCAGTCAGGAACTTGCCGCGCAGATTGTACTCTGCCTGGCTGTCGTCCTGGTTCTCGTAGAGCCCCACGGGCGAGGCGTGCCAGATGTCCACCTCAAGCCCTTCGATCGGCTGGCCCTCCTTGTCGACAAAGCGGAAGCAACCGTCCAGACGCGGCCCCGGCGTCTCCGACCGGAGGATCGAGCCGCCGTTTTCGGTCAGCGGATGGTTCAGCCGCCAGAACGGCCCCAGCAGCGATTGCGTCGTTTCGGTGGTGCCATTGTCGCCGTTGTTGAGCAGGCAGACCAGCGAAGACACCCCGAGCGACCCCGCCATCAGAACGAACTCGTTGTGCTTGTCGTTCGACTGCTGCCCCATGGTGTTGAGGATCTTCGTCGCCTGCTGGAACTCGGCCTCGGTCAGCCGCACATCGCGGATGAAACCGTGCAGATGGGTGATCAGCGAGGTCATGATCTCGCGCAGGCGCGGATCGGTGGTCCGGGCCATGACGTCCTGCACGGCTGGCGTGACCTCAGATACGCCGGAAAGAATGGTCATCGGTCTACCTCCACAGTTTGGCCGGTTGCGGCGGACAGCTTTACCGCCTCGATCACCGCCAATGCGGCGAAACCGTCGCGGCCAGAGACGAGCGGTGCTTCTTCGCCCCGGATCACGCGGCCGAATTGCTCGGCCTGAAGGATCAACGGGTCAGAAAAGTCGAAGAGCAACTTCGAACCGGAGATGGGCTCCCACCACGAGCGCTTGCCCGGGTTTTGCCAGAGCGTCAGGTTCGGCAGCGAGAGCGAGCCTTCGGTGCCGCCGATCCAGTAACAATCCTCGGCAGTTGCTGGATAGGCAGGGTTCTCGCGGGCGGTCAGCTCCCAGCTCCAAGGCGCAACGGCGCTGTCACATACGTTAACTGTTCCGAGAAGTCCGCTGGCAAAGCGCAGCAGGATCACGGCAGTCTCCTCGACTTCGTTCCTGCGGATCACATTCGACTCCGCCGCATGGACCGAAGCGACCGGACCGCAGAAATGTTGCAGCAGGTCGATGTCATGGACGAGATTGAGGTAGACCGGCCCTGCCCCCTTGCGCCGCCGCCAGTCGACCTCGAAATACTCTTCAGGCTTCATGAACCAGGTAGTGCCATGGACGCTGGCGATCTGTCCCAGCACTCCGTCGTCCACCAGCGCCTTCGCCCGCGCGATCAGGGGGTTGTGGCGACGGTGATGGCCAGTGGCAATGGCGACTCCGGCGTTCTCAGCGGTCTCTACCACAACGCGGGCGGAGGCGAGGTCGGTGGTCAGGGGCTTCTCGATAAGAACAGGCAAGCCCGCGGAGATGCAGGCCAGCGCACCGTCCGCATGCATGGTGTTGGGTGTAGAGAGAATGACACCCTCCGCGCTCTCCGAGGCAAAAAGCGACCCAAGATCGGGCAAACAGGGCACGCCTAGACTGGCAGCATAGGCCTGCGCATCAGGGGCCGGATCAACGATGCAGGCGAGCTCGACGTTTTCTGCCGCCCGCACCGCTGCGGCATGGCGTCGGCCGATCAAGCCCGCGCCGACAACGGCAATCTTGGTGTTCATCTCAGCGGGTTCCTGCAAGCTGGCAGATGCGGCGGATGCCGGCGACGTAGCCTTCCAGGCCAAGGCCCGCGATCACACCGTCGGCCCGGTGCGACACATAGGAATGATGGCGGAAGGCCTCGCGCTTGTGGACCTGGCTGATGTGGACCTCGATCACCGGCGGCTCATAGGTGTTGAGCGCGTCGAGAATGGCAATCGACGTATGAGTGAAGGCGCCGGGATTGATCACGATGCCGCAGGTCGTCTCGCGGGCTTGGTGAATCCAGTCGATGATGTCGCCTTCGTGGTTGGACTGTTCCAGCCGGGTGTTGAAGCCCTCGGCGCAGGCCTCTTGGCACAGGCGCGCCACGTCATCGAGCGTCTCGCGCCCGTAGATCTCGGGCTGGCGTTTGCCCAGCAGGTTCAGGTTCGGGCCGTTGAGGATCAGGATGTCAGGCATTTCACAGTTCTTTCAGAAGGGCCGTCGTGGCGGCGTGGATGGCACGGGCGCGGGTCAGCGGATCGCGTTCGTCTGAGGCATTGGGCAGCTCGACCGAGATCACCGCGTCGTGTGGCAGGGCGCGCAGGGACTCTGCCAGAGGCAGAGCACCCTCGCCGGGCAGAAGCCGCCCGCCACGGGCCTCGGCCAGCAGCGCGTCGGTGGTTTCGGGCGCGGGCAAGGGCGCGTCGCAGATCTGGACAGAGCGCAGCAGGCCGGGCGCGATCTGCCGCAGATCGTCGGTCGTGCCGCCGCAGCGCGCATGGTGCAACGTGTCCACGAGATAACCGGCGTTGGTGGCCCCGCTTGCCTTGATCAGGCCGAGACAGGCGCCGGGCCGGTTCACGCCGCGCCACTTCATGCACTCGATGTCCACCGACAGGCCGCGTTCCCCCGCCAGCGCGCAGACACGCGCAAATCGTTCTGCCAGTGCGGGAAAGACATCGGCACAGGTGTTGACCCGCTGCGCACCCAGTTGCGCCGCCGCATCCAGCGCGGGGATCAGCGCCTCGGGGTCGAACCCCGCGTCGATCACCACGGTTTCGATGTCGTAAAGGCCGATCCCTTCGCCTTCCATGACGCTGGCCAGCTCGCGCAGGCCGGCCGCGTCGGGCAGCCAGTTCAATTGCCCGGTGGCAACAGGGTGGAACCGAAGGCCTACAAAACCAAAACCCGCCTGCCGCGCCAGCCGCACCAGGTCGACCGGAGACAGGTCGAGAAATGTGAAGTGCCCGAGGCCGATGCCGTTCAGCGCGTTCATTGCGGGGTCTCCGGCAAGGAGGCCACGATCAGCCGGCGCAGGTTGTCGGTAGAGCGGGTGATATGTCCGGTGAGCAACGCGCAGGCCTCATCCGCGCGGCGCTCCACAGCGGCCTGTGCGATGGCGGTGTGCTCGTCGATGACCTCGCGCTGGATCGCCGTGGCCTTGAGGTAGATCAGCCGGTAACGGTCGTTCAGCGCGACAAGCTGGTGATACATCTTCATCAGCAGCGGCATGTCGCAGCGGGCGATCAGCGCCTCGTGAAAGGCGTTGTTGGCGGCTTCCCAAGCCGTAAGGCTTGCCGCATCCCCCGGCACGCGCAGCGTGCGGTTCAGACGGTGCAGCGCGCCCATGACCTCGCCTTCCCATTCCAGCCCGCCATTGGCGATGGCGCGGCGAAGGGCATACGGCTCCAGCTCGATCCTCAGCGCGGCGACCTCGTCCAGGTTCGCCACGGAGATCGGCGTGACCGTGTAGCCCTTCATGGCCTCTGCTTCGACCAGTCCTGTGGCGACCAGCCGGTTCATTGCCTCGCGCAGCGGCGACAGCCCGACGCCATGCTGATCCCGCAGCCGGTCGAGATTCAGCTTTTCTCCGGGTGCAAGCCGACCGTGCAGGATGTCCTGACGCACCCGCGCCTCGATCCGGGCGGCAATCGTCTGCTTGGCAGCAGGATATGGTTGGTTTGCGGGATGGGCCATGGGCTGTCCTCCTGGGCGGAAGTCATAGGAGGTCAGGATAACCCATGTAAACACCAAAAGTTGGCAAAACCTCAGATAATCGATTATTAAGGGGGGCACAAATTAACACCCTCCAAAGCGCGCATCGTTCAGCCGCGCCGCCCTCTCCCTGCTGCTGGCCGCGGAAAGCCCGCCGGTCCTGCACCTCTCCGCCGTCAACACCTAAACGGAACGGCCCGCTACCGCGCGGACCGCGTCATTGGTCCCACGGTTGACGGCTTTGCCGCCTTCGAGCCGCATAGGAACGCGACCCTCTTCGCAGCTGGCTTGGAGCTGGGGGCCATCGCAGTTGGCGATCCGGGAACGTCCGTTAAGAACGTGATAGATTTGGCCCCGGCAGGTTCCTCACGCGGACCGACCGAGGCTTCGTTGCCGCGCAGATAAACCGCGCGTCATCGTGAACCTGCCGGAAAACTCCGGCTTCCGACAATCCAGAGTCGGGTCACCGGTCATTATGTCACCGGCTCGCAGCGTATTGCCTCATGTCGTGGCCAAGCGCATGCAGCGTAATTCCCATGCGTAGCCTGCGACCGGATTTCCCACCTGCGAGCCAGTCTGCCGTCAAGCCGCCGGGAGACGCTGACGCACCAGCGTCGTCCAGTACGAGCATCCCCAGCCGATCACGTCATCGTCGAAATCGTATTCCGGATGATGCAGTCCGGCCGAGGGACCGTTGCCAATGTTGATCATCGCACCGGGAACCTCGTTCAGCATGAAGGAGAAATCCTCGCCGCCCAACACCGGCGCCATTTCGAGATCGACGCGGTCCACACCAGCCACTTCCTGCGCTGCCTGTGCGGCCAGGTCCGTTTCGCGCTCATGGTTCACTGTCACGGGGTAGTGGCGGATATAGTCGACCTTTCCGGTCGCACCGAAACCCGACGCGATATTCTCGACCAAGCTCTTCAGCCGGGCCTCGACCTGATCGCGGACCTCCTCGCGCAAGGCGCGCACCGTGCCGGTGATTTCTGCCGTCTGCGGGATGACGTTGAAGGCGTTTCCGGCCTGCATGGTGCACAGGGACACCACGGCGTTGTCCATCGGGTCGATTGTGCGCGAAGCGATGGTCTGCACCGACTGGATGATCGTTGCCGCGACCGGCAGCGGATCGATGGTCTCGTTCGGCTTGGCCGCGTGGCCGCCGCGCCCTTCGATGGTGATGCGGACCTCGTCGACCGAGCCCATGATCGGGCCCGGCGCAATCGTGAATTCGCCCACCGGCATTCCGGGCCGGTTGTGCATCCCGTAGACCTCGTTGCAGGGCCAGCGGGTGAACAGACCGTCTTCGATCATTGCCCTGGCCCCTGCCCCGCCTTCCTCGGCCGGCTGGAAGATAACGATCACCGTGCCGTCGAAGGCGCGGCTTTGGGCCAGGTGCTTCGCCGCGCCGAGGAGCATCGTGGTATGGCCGTCATGACCGCAGGCGTGCATCTTGCCGGGCACCTTCGAAGCCCATGGTTTGCCCGTGGCCTCGTTGATCGGCAGCGCATCCATGTCGGCGCGCAACCCGATCATGCGCCCGCTCTTGTTGCTCTGGCCGTGGATCACCCCCACCACGCCCGTACGACCGATGCCTTCGACCACCTCGTCGACACCGGCGGCACGCAGGGCCTCGGCGACGGTGGCGGCGGTGCGGACGGTGTCGTAGAGCAATTCGGGGTTCTGGTGCAGGTCACGGCGAAAGGCGGTGAGGGTTTCCAGTTCCTTGCCGACCCAGTTCTCGATGGCCATGGTTCAGCTGTCCTCTTTCTTCATGCGGAAACGGAAATCGCAGTGGCTTGCGCCCTTCATGATGGTCTGTGTGCGGGTCAGTTCGATCTGCGGGTTGTAGCCGATGCAGAAATCGCCGTCCCGGTTGCAGGACAGCAGGTGGCCGATGTCGCCGAGACCCATTTCCTTGTACATCTCGGAATAGCGGCAGCGCGTGACGTTGAAGTCGAGCTTTTCCTCGGTGGCTTCCAGCGTGTCGATCCGCAGCGCGTCTTCGCGCGTCCAGTTCGGCTGGATCGCGGCGAAATCCGTCAGGTCGGGGGCGTGGCCCAGTTGCTCGGCCAGTTGCTTGCCCTGCTCGATGGCGGAGCGGGAGCATGTCTCTCCGATCACCGCCTCGGCCTCCTTACGGCCCGAGCGTTCGGTGATGACGTCCAGCACGTGCTTCAGGATCATCGCCTCGATCCGCCGACGCAGGAGGATCGGAATGTCGTGAACGCCCGTCGCCGAGGTGCTGTCCGGTGCGGTGGTTGTGTCGGTTGTGTCAGTCATTGCCTCTGGTCCTATGATTTCGGTTCGCTCAGATCCTTGCGCTTGAGCCAGGCAAGGTAGGCGGGCGCGATGTGACGCAACACGCCCTGTATCGGAAAGGGTTGCGGATCGGTCGCCGGGAGCGCCAGTTCGCGCGGATCGGTGCCGGTCACGGCGCGGGCCAGCTCTCGGCCCATGGCGGTGCCGAAGGCGACACCCCGCCCGTTGCAGGCGGCCCAGGCCCAGCCGTCCGGTCCGATCTGGTGCACGCGAGGGAAGCGGTCCCAGTTCATGCCGATGTAGCCCGACCAGACGTGGGTCATTGTCGGAGTGCCCAGCTCGGGAAAGGCCTCGGCCAGGCTGCGCGCGGCCTTGCGCTGCACCCGGCCCGCCACGTCGTGCGGTCCGATCACCGCGCCGCCGGTGATGAGCCGGTTGCGCGCGTCGTAGCGGAAGAACCGCAGATCGCCACGGGTGTCCGACACGGCCTGCCGTCCCGGCAGAATCCGGCCGCGCAGGTTGTCTCCCAACGGCTCGGTCGACATCTGCCAGCTCAGCACCGGAATGAGCGAGCGCGCGATACGCGGGGCAAGGCGCGGTTTCACCTCGCCGGTGTAGGCATTCGTGGCCAGGATCATCGCCCGCGCCTTGACCGTCGCACGGTCGGTGCGCAGCACCCAAGACGCGCCCTCGCGTTGGTAACTGTCGACCGGGCTGGTTTCGTGGATGGTCACGCCCAGACCTTCGGCGGCGCGGGCCATGCCGCGCGCAAGCGCCAGCGGATTGATGTGTCCGCCCGTGGGATTGAACATGCCGCCATACCAGAAATCGCTGCCCAGCATCTCGGCGGAGTCTTCTGCCGACAGCAACTGCGCGGGAAAGCCGAAGCGTTGCCAGGCCTCGACCCGCTTGCGTGACAGCGCCACACGACCCGGGCTGTGCGCCGGCTGGAACCACCCGGTCTGTTCTGCTTCGGCGTCGATCCCGAACTCGCGGACGAGATCGAACAGGGTATCGGCGGAATTGCCGATCAGATCGACCACGCGTCTCCCGGCATCGCCATATCGCGCGACCCAGGCGTCCGGTTCTGCCGCCGTAAGGACCGGGATCACCTGCCCGTTGTTGCGCCCCGAGGCCCCCCAACCCACGGCTTGTGCCTCGAGCACGGTGACGGAGTGACCACGCCGCGCCGCCTCGATGGCGGCCGACAGGCCGGTGAACCCGGCACCGATGATGGCGATGTCGGTCTCGATCGTGCCGGTGGCGGCAGGGGCGACGTCCCGAGGCGGTGCCGTCTGCGCCCAGAGAGAGGGCGGAAACTGCACCATTGGCTGTCGATGCGAAGCGGCGTCGTCGCGCATCATGCCTGCTCCATCTCGACCGCGCGCGCGACCTCATGCGGCAACCAGAACCAGCGCAGCTCCTCTTGTTCCGCTGTCATCTGAAGCTGCTCCGGATCGGTGGGAACCTTTGACAGGAGCGCCTTGGCCTCTGCCATCGCGACCTCGAAATCGGGGGCCTCGCCGGTCGGGGCCGCATCGCCGTCCCACAGGTCCGAAAACCGTGCGGGCGGCGTATCGGCAACGCCGGCACGGGCGCGCCAGACACCATCCTTCAGGTCCAGCCTGTACAGTGGCAGCAGCGCCAGCCCGTGCCGCGCCACGAATTCAACCGCCCGCGCGATGCGATCCACGTCCGCCTCTTCGAAGAACCAGTTCACCCCCAGCCGGGCCCAGCCGGGGCGGAAGGCGGAATAGCCAAGCTGTACTTCGCGTTCGTGGCGTTCCGTGGTCTCCCGGTCGATGCCCAGGAGATGGTGGCCATAAGGTCCCGCACAGGAACACCCGCCGCGCGCCTGAATGCCGAACAGATCGTTGAGCAAGGCGACGACGTAGTTGTGATGCAGCATCCGCCCGCCGACCCGCAGGTTGAAGGAGAAGATCCCCACCCGTGCAGCGCCGACAGGCCCCAGCAGTTCCAACCCCGGGATGGCGCGCAGGGCGCATTCCATCTGCTCTGTCATGGCCAGTTCGCGTTTCTCGACCTTGTCCTCACCGACCGTGCGCTTGAGCGCAAGAACCATGCCCGCGCGTATGTTCTCGATAATCGCGGGTGTCCCGCCTTCTTCGCGCCGTTCGGGGTTCGTGACGTATTCATGGTGGTTTTCGGTAACGTAGGACACGGTCCCGCCGCCGGTCACTGTCGGCCGTCCGGTGTCGAGAAAGGTCCGGTCCGCAATCAGCAATCCCGAGGCGCCGGGCCCGCCCGCATACTTGTGCGGGGACACAAAGGCCGCGTCGATGCGGTCCGCCGCACCGGGGGCGCTTTCGGCCAGCGAAATCTGCATGTAGGGACCGGCGGCGGCGAAATCGGCCACGCACCAGCCGCCCTGCGCATGCATCAGCCGCGCGATGCCGCGCAGGTCGCTGACCACGCCGGTGACGTTCGAAGCCGCGGCGAAGGCTCCGATCTTCAGGGGGGCGTCCGGGTGGGCCGCGAGCCGCGCTTCCAGCGTTTCCAGGCAAATCGCGCCGTCCGTGTTCAACGGGATACGCTCGATGCTGGCCCCGGATTCGCGCCACGGCAGATCGTTGGAATGGTGCTCGTAGGGGCCGACAAAGACGACTGACCGCTTGTCTAGTCCGCGCAGCAACAAGGCGCGCACCAGCTTGTCCGCCGCCGCCGTCGCGCCCGACCCGGTGAAGATCACCGCGTGACCATCATCGGCCTCCACCGCGCGGCGCACTGCGGCGCGGGCCATCTCGCGCAGCTGGGTGGTGCGGCGCCCGGTAAAGGACGTTTCGGTGTGGGTGTTGCCGTAGAACGGCATTACATGGGTCCGGATCGCATCCTCGATGAAGGTGAGCGAACGCCCGGACGCGACGTAGTCGGCGTAGATCAGACCCCGCGGACCGAAGGGCCCGGGGATCGGAGTGCCTTCCCCGATCAGCGATTTTCGAATGTCTGTGATCTCGACAGTCATACAAGTTACCTCAGGCGGCGTTTGTTTCGATGCGGGGCGGCGTCCAGTCCCGCCCCGGAATGGAAGACAGAAGGTTGCGCGTATATTCGTGCTGCGGATCGGCGAAGACGGCGGCGGTCTCGCCCGCTTCGACGATTTCGCCGCGCTGCATGACGATGATCCGGTCGCAAAGCTGTGCCGCCACCCGCAGGTCGTGCGTGACGAACAGCAGCGACAGGTCCATCTGGTCGCGCAGATCGGCCAGCAGGCGCAGCACCTGCGCCTGAACGCTGACGTCCAGCGCCGAGACCGGCTCGTCCGCGACGATCACCTTAGGGCGCAGCGCGAGGGCGCGGGCAATGCCGATGCGCTGCCGCTGCCCGCCGGAAAACTCGTGCGGAAAGCGCGTGGCCGCGGCAGGCGACAGCTCCACCAGTTCCAGCAGGTCGCGCGCCTCGGCGCGGGCTTTGGCGGGATCGGCGCCGTGCACGATGGGACCCTGCGCGATCAGGTCGACCACACGCTTGCGCGGGTTGAGCGAGGCCATGGGGTCCTGGAAAACCATCTGCACATGCTTGCGCATCGCCCGCATCTCGCGCGGGGTGCAGGCCAGCAGATCCGTGCCGTCCAGTTCGACGGCGCCGGAGTCCGCCTCGAGCAGGCGGGTCACGATGCGCGAGACCGTCGTTTTGCCCGACCCGCTTTCCCCCACCACGCCAAGGGTTTCGCCCTTGCGCAACTCGAAGGTCAGGTCGTTGACAGCCGTCACCGAGCGGCGCTTGCCGCTGAAGAACCCGCCGCGCGCGGCAAAGGTCTTTTTCAGGTGCGTGCCCTTGAGCACCACCGGCGCACCTTCGAAGGATTTCGGCGGCGGCGGGATCAACGCCGGGACCGAGCCGATCAGGGCTTTGGTATAGGGGTGGCTCGGCGCATTCAGCACCTGACTTGCCGGGCCGGACTCGACCATCTCGCCCTGTTGAAGGACAACCACATGATCGGCGATCTGGGCCACCACACCGAAATCGTGGGTGATGAAAAGGACGCCGGCGCCCTCTTCGTCCTGCAATTCGCGGATCAGTTTCAGGATCTGCAACTGCGTCGTCACGTCCAACGCCGTGGTCGGTTCGTCCGCGATGATGAGGCCCGGTGAAAGCGAGAGCGCCATGGCAATCATCACGCGCTGACGCTGGCCGCCGGACACCTGATGCGGATAGGCATTGTAGGCCGACTCCGGGTCGGGGATATGCACCCGCCCGAGCAGTTCGAGCACGCGCGCCCGCCGCGCCTTGCGCGACAGGTCCGTGTGCAGGCGCAGGACCTCGTCCATCTGCCAGCCCACGGTCTTCTGCGGATTGAGCGCCGTCATGGGCTCCTGGAAGATCATCGACACCAGATCTCCGCGGATCTTGCGCATCTCGGCCTCGGTCTTGGACAGCATGTCCTGCCCCTGAACCGAGATCGCACCGCCGGCGACATGGACATGCGGTTCGGGCAGCAGGCGCATGATCGCGCCCGCGGTGAGCGACTTGCCGGAGCCGCTTTCGCCGACGAGGCAGACCACCTCGCCCCGCTTCACCTCGAGGCTCAGCCCGTCGAGCGCATAGGGCCGGTCGGAGCCTTTGGGCAGTGCGATGCGCAGATCCTCGATCTTCAGGGCGGGTACGGAGTCCTTCATTTCTTCTGCCTCGGGTTCAGTGCGTCGTTGAGCCCCTCGCCCAGCAGAGAGAAGGACAAGACGGTCAGGATGATAGCGATGCCGGGGATGGCCGCGCAGTACCAGGCGCTGCGCAGAACCGCCCGCCCCTGCCCGATCATGTTGCCCCAGCTTGCGTAGTTGGGATCGCCGAGCGCGAGGAAGGCCAAGGCACTTTCCAGGAGGATCGACAGCGCCATGACCACAGAGGCGTAGACCACGATGGGCGGGATCGCGTTCGGCATGATCTCCTTGAAGATCATCGCCGTGTGCGAGACGCCCAGATTGCGCGCCGCATCGACGAACTCCCGGTCGCGCAGGGCCATGAACTCGGCCCGGACCATGCGTGCGGGAGCGGTCCAGCTCACGATGCCGATAGCCAGCGCGATCCATTCGATCTTTGAACCCAGGATCGCCACCAGCGTCAGCAGCAGCACGAAGCTGGGGACCGTCTGGAACGCCTCGGTGATCCGCATCAGAACGTCATCGACCCAGCCACCGAAGTAGCCCGACAGGGCGCCGATCAGGATGCCGATGGCAATGGAGATCAGCGTCGCCACGACGCCGACCAGAAGCGAGATGCGCGCGCCGTAGAACAGCATGGCCAGGATGTCGCGGCCAAGCTGGTCGGTGCCGAGGGGCACCGCCGCATCCACGAAGGGCGGGGTCAGCGGCGCACCGGCGCGGGCCAGAGGATCGTCGGGTTCGATCACCCCGGCCAGCAGCGCCATGGCGACGACGACCGCAAAGAGGATCAGGCCCAGCAAGGCGGCGCGGTTGCGACGGAACCGGCGCCAGAGGACCACGGCGCGGGACGGCTCGGGGGGCGGGAGTTCGGTTGCGCCAAGGCTCATTTCAACTGGATCCTGCTATCGAGACGCGCATAGAGAAGGTCGGTGGCAAAGTTCACCACGACCACGATGATCGAACATAGGAAGATGATCCCCATCAGCGTGTTCATGTCGCGCTGGATCACCGACTGGTAGGCCAGTTGCCCGAGCCCCGGCAGCGAGAAGATCGTCTCGACGACAACCGACCCGCCGAGAACGGTCGAGAATTGCAGGCCCAGCAGCGTCACCACGGGAAGAAGAGCGTTGCGCATGATGTGGTGGACCATCAGCCGGGTTTCGCCCGCGCCCTTGGCCTTTGCGGTGCGCACGTAGTCCAGATCGGCCACTTCCAGCACCGAGGCGCGCATCAGCCGCAGGTAGAAGGACAGGTAGATGAGCGACAGTGCGAGGGTCGGCATGACGAGGTGGCGGGCGACGTCCACGACATGATCCCAGCCGGTGTAGAACCCGGTGATCGTCTTGATGCCGCCCACCGGCAGCCAGCCAAGCTTGACCGAGAAAAGCAGGATCATCATGAGCGACAGGAAGAAGCTGGGGGTCGCGTAGAAGATCAGTCCGAGCGTCGAGATCAGGTTGTCGGTCGCCGAATAGGCGCGTCGCGCGGCGATCGCACCCAGCGTGATACCCACGATGAAGGCGACACCCAAGGACGTGGCCATCAGCAGCAGCGTCACGCCAAGCCGGTCCATCAGGACAGTCGAGACGGGCTGTTCATAAACGAAGGACCATCCGAAATCGAAACTCGCGAGCTTGGCCATGTAGCGCCAGAGCTGCACCCAGACCGGCTGGTCCAGACCGTACTCGGCCCTCAGACGCTCGATGAAGGCGGCATCGGCCCCGCCCATGTCACCGACCAGCGCATCGACCGTATCTCCGGGGGCAAGCTTCAATAGCAGAAAGGTGCCGATCATGATCAGGATGATCACCGGCACGGCCTGTATCAGACGCCTCAGTGCGTAAGAAAGGATCGGAGGGATTGGCAAGGACATAGCAGAGCTTTCCTGAGCACCGCCGCGCTTCGCGCCGCGGTTCGGGTTCGATATGACCGGAGAAACAGAGGCAAAATGGGGCGGGCCACTGACGGCCCTGCCCCGGGTCTGGATGGTTACTCTTTGATCCAGAGGTCATACCAGCTGCTGGAATTCCAGCGCGGCGTGTTGTGGTGGTTCTGCAGCTTCTTGTTGGTGACCGAGATGAACGGATGCTCGATGGCAAAGATCACCGGCAGCTCTTCCATCGCACGGCGCTGGATCTCGTGATACAACTCGGCCCGCTTTTCCGGGTCCAGTTCCGATGCCGCGTCGTCGATCAGCGTATCGACAGTCTCATCCTTCCAGCCGAACTGGTTGGTCCAGGGGCTGCCCTCGGGCAGACCGGAACGCAGCCACACCATGGTCGAGACGGCCGGGTCGGACCGGAACTGGTGCCAGCCATTCGCCGTGTCGAAGTCGTGGTCACGGTAGACGCCGTTGAGGAAGCCGGGCGCGTCGTTGTTCAGCAGCTCGACGTCGATATCCAGCTCCTTCATCGCCTGGGCAAAGTACTCACCCCAAAGCTGGGTGTATTCTCCCCACGGCGCCGGACGATGGCGCAGCTTGAAGCGGAAGCCATCCTCTTTCACGGGAAAACCGGCCTCGTCCAGCATCTGCTTGGCCTTCTCCACGTCGTAGGGATAGGTCGGCACGTCGTCGGTGTAATTCTCGCCGCCCGTCGACGGCACCGGCCCCCGGCCCGGCTTGGCAAAGCCGCGCATGATGTTCTCGATCGCAAAGTCAATGTCGAGGCCGTGATAGATCGCCCGCCGTACGTTCACGTCGGCCAGGATCGGGTTGCGATGATTGAACTCGATGGTGGAGTGGGCGACGTTGTTTTCGTAGCCCTTGGTGCCGACGTCGAAACGATCATCGTTGGACAGCCGCTCTACATCGGCCATCGAGATACCGATAAAGCCGGATTCGTGGATTTCCCCGGCTTCAAGCGCCGCACCCGCCGCAGACTTGTCACGGATGAACCGCCAGACGATCCGGTCGAGATAGGGATATTCCTCGCCACGCCAGTAGTCGTCGTTCCGCTCGGCCATGACATATTGCCCCCGCTCGTATTCGACGAACTTGAACGGACCGGTGCCGACCGGCGCGGTGTTGAACTCGTTCTTGAGGATGTCCGTGCCCTCGAAAAGATGCTTGGGCACCGGGTGACCCAGATCGGGCATCGCCGCGACGAACAGCTCCAGCGGCATGGGTTTGGAATAGTTGAACACCGCTGTATGCGGATCGGGGCAGTCGACCGACTCGAGGTTGGCCTGAAGCGAGGAGGAATAGTTCAGCAATTCCTTCCACATGTTCATCGCGGTAAAGGCCACGTCATCGCATTGAAACGCTTCGCCGTCATGCCAGTTGACGCCTTCGCGCAGCTTCACCGTGATCTGCTTGCCATCCTCGGTCGAGGACCATTCCGTCGCCAGCACCGGCACATAGCCGTCATAGCTGCGGTCGATCAGCGGCTCGATGATCTTGCCGCTGATTTCGTACACCCCGGTCGAGGCGCGCAGCGCCGGGTTCAGCGTGCGCTGTTCGCTGGCCATGTGTACGACCAGCGTGCCGCCGCGCTTCGGCTCCTCATCCTGCGCCAGCGCAACGCCGGCGCCAAGGCCGAGCCAGGCGCAGCCAAAGGCCACTGTGCACTTCAGTCCTGAGAATTTCTTCATGCGTCCACTCCCCGAGGATCAAGTTGTCTTGCGGCCAAACGGCCGATACCGCATCCAGCTTGCGCAATCTGCGCCATTACTGTCAAGATTTAACCACACATACCGGCATAATTAGATAGCCATGCCTCAAAATCCAACATTCATAGATTTCATTTGCTCGGATGCCTCTATTGGCTATCGTGAACGCAACGAATCGTTGGTCGGCTCAAGGGTTTGGAAACCCAGAACTGTTGCCCGGGTCGGCCGTTGAACGTCCTATTGGTGTAAGGAGTGCACATGATGTCCCATCCCAGTCTCGGTATCGACCATTGCTTCAGCCTGGTCTCGAATCTGGACGCCGCCGCCGACACGTTCCGGGCGCTTGGCTTCACGCTGTCCCCGCGCGGCCTGCATTCCGAGGAAAAGGGATCGGCCAACTACACCATCATGTTTCCGGACGATTACTATGAGCTCCTTGGCTTGCTGCGTGAAACACCCGGCAATGTGCGGCTGCAGGAAAAGCTCCGCGAAAGCGGCGAGGGTCTGCACGCCATCGCCTGTCGCATCAAGGACGCACGGGATGCCAAGGCCGCCCTTGACGCAATGGGCATCGCCACGGTCGGCCTCAACGACTTCGAACGGCCGGTCGATCTGCCCGGCGGCAGCACGGGGGTTGCGGCGTTCTCAATCCTCCATTTCGCACCCGAAGAGGTGCCCCGCGGCACCGTCTTCATGTGCCAGCACCGGACCCCGGACACCGTTTGGCTGCCGGAACTCCTCGACCACGCCAACACCGCCTGCGGGCTCGCCGGAGTCGTCGCAAAGAGCGATACACCGCAAGAGGATGCCGAACGCTTTGCCCGGCTTTGGGCGAATGGTCAGGTGACGACCGCTGACGATGGCGTCGTCGTACTCACCGGCGAGAACTCCGCCCACCTGACACTCCTAACGCCAGATGTCCTGGCAGAAAAATACCGGGGACTGGATCTCGATGCCCTGCCCAACGGAGCGTTCGACGTCCTGCAGGTGAAAGTGCACGACGGGGACACGGCGCGTGAGGTGCTGGATGCTGCCGGAATCCCGTGGATCAAGACTGATCAAGGCACGGCAGTGGGCCCGGCCCATGCCGCAGGCACAATTGTCGAGTTCGTCGCACAATGACCCAGCCGAAGACGACACGCACTCCCGCGAAGCCGTCTGACCAGATCACGTTCGACGCACTCGACCGCAAGATCCTCGACATGATACAGGTCAACAGCGACGTGCCGATCAGTGTCATTGCCGAAGCCGTCGGTTTGACGCCGACCCCGTGCTGGCGGCGGATCAAGCGCATGGAGGAGGCGGGCCTGATCTCCAAGCGCGTGGCCATCGTCGATCACGCCATGGCAAAAGTGCCGATGACGGTCTTCATCGGCATCAGCACGCCGCGCCACGAAAAGGACTGGATAGACCGCTTCCGGACCCTGATCGACGAGATCCCCGAAATCATCGAGGCCTACCGCCTGACCGGCACAGTGGACTATATTCTGAAGGTCGTGGTCCCCGACGTGACCGCCTATGACGCGGTCTACAAACGGATGGTCGACAAATTGGATTTCACGATGGTCAATGGCATGATCTCCATGGAAGAAATGAAGTTCACTACGGCCGTCCCGACCAAGTACCTGTAAACGTCTTTGGATCAGGAACTTTCTGCTTAGGTCGGTCGATATCCCACTGCTCATGCACGCGGCCATAGGTTTCAGGCGACGGCGTGTGTCTCACATCTGGCAGGCCGGAGAACGCACTGCAGCGCAGTTACGCGGCTTCACCAAAGACCGCAGCGCTGCCAGACATGCCCTGAACGGGGCCACCGGTAACTTTCCTCAAGGCCATATGAGAGGCCCAAGACTGGCGGCGGCCGCAAAAAACTCTGCGACGGCCGTTAGAGTTATCCTTTTGTCAAAGATTGCTGCCGGAGCCCGGCTATCTGGGCACTCTCGGCACTTTGCCCGGTGGCACCGCGCACTTATCACTCTTAGCGGGTCCTTCGTGGGCTTCCCGCGGCCTGCGAGAAGTGGCGGTGATCTCTATGACCTTTTCACCTTCAACGATGAAGCCGAGGCCGACGCCCGCGCGCTGGAAAGCTACGCGGCGTTCCGGCACGAGGCGCGCACGGCCGGGGTGAGGCGCTTTCTCGAAGTTCTCAACCCCAACCTGGCCGGCGCCGTCACCCCGGAACAGACCCGCGCCTTTGTCACAGATTGCATCATCCGCCTGCTGGCCAGCATCTGCCCATGCGAGTGCCCCCAGTTCCTGAAGGTCGCCTACAACGGCCCCGATCATATGGCGGCCCTTGCCGCGCACGATCCAACGATGGTGGTTGCCGTCTCTCTGCCTTTGGAGCGGCATGCCGGTATCGGGTTCGTCACCAGTCTGGCCGGCGATCAGATCGGCGTCATCGAAACGCGCGGCAATCCCGAGTGGGCGCGCATCGAACGGTCGCAAAGCCCGGTCTTCAAGAGATCCTGCCCTCAGGACGTGCTCGAACCCGTTCTGCGCGAACACGCGGAAGCCTACGACAGCGTGCAGACCAATTTCGGCCATCGGATCACAGAGCTTGAACAGGACGAGACAGGGGTGACCCTCAGCTGGGAGACGACCTCGGGCGACACCGGACGGACGCAAGCGAAGTACGTGATCGCCGCCGACGGGCCGCGCAGCTTTTCACGCGACCGGGTCGGCATCGGGATGGAGGGCCGTTCCATCGGTCAGCAGATCGGCATCTATTTCCACGCCGACCTATGGGACCTCGTCGAGACGCGCCCGTATCTGCTGTACTGGATCTACAATGCGACGACCTCGGGCGTTCTAATATCGCTCGATGGCCGGACGCGCTGGACGTATAATTTCGGATACTCCGAGAACGAGTCCCGCGACGATTTCACGGCGGACCGCTGCCTGAAGATTCTGCGCGCAGTCATCGGCGATCCGGCCATTCCGATCGAGATCATGAACGTGATGCCCTGGCGGATGCAGGCGCGTATTGCCGACACCATGACCTCTGGCCGGGTGTTCCTGGCAGGAGACGCGGCGCATCCGCTTCCCCCGACCGGGGGCCAGGGCATGAACACCGGGGTCGCTGACGTGCAGAACCTGACATGGAAACTCAACCTCGTCCTGCGCGGGGTCGCGCCGGCAAGCCTGCTGGACTCCTACAATATCGAACGACGGCCCGTTGCGAAGTTCAACGTCGAGCAAAGTGCACGAAATGCCGTGGCGATGGTCAAGAAGGGCCTCTCGGGGATGCTGGCAAACGAAAGCGCGCTCTTGGCAAACCTTGAAGGCCCTGAAGGCGCGGCGAACCGCGCCAAGCTGGCCGAAGGCATCCCCGAACAGCGGGCGCATTTCGACTATCCGGGACAGACGTTCGGATACCAATACGAATCCGACCTCATCACTCCGGACGGAACGCCGGAGCCAGAGTTTTCCGTCACCGAATACCGGCCGACGGCCCGGCCCGGTCACCGTGCGCCACATCTGACGCTAGGTGACAACCCGGACACGTCCCTTCTGGACCTCTTCGACATCGGCCATTTCACGCTATTGGCCGGGCCAAACGCAGAGGGCTGGTCAGACACGGCAAGCTCTGCCGCCGTGGCTTTGGGCCTCCCGCTAAAGGCCTTCCGGATCGGCAAAGAGGTAGAGGCGGACGTGGAAACCTGGTGCCAGCTTTACGGTATCTCGACGGATGGCGCTGTCCTGATCCGGCCGGATGGGCACGTCGCCTGGAGGTCGCCAAGCGTCGGCAATGCGCGCGACCTCCACGATGCTCTCGCGCACGCAGTTTCGCGGTCCGACGTGACCGCCTCCGCATGACCAAACCGAGGATCGCGAAGACTATGGACGTGCCTGAAACCCAGACCGCAATTGTCATCACCGCCGCGGGGGGCCCCGAGGTTCTGGAACCAAGGACGGTCGAGGTGCCCGTTCCGGGTGCGGGTCAGGTGCTGATCCGGGTCAGCGCCGCCGGCATCAACCGGCATGACATTCATCAAAGGTCGAGTGGACGCCACAGCGACGGTACGGCCATTCCTGGCCTCGAGGTCTGCGGGACAATTGCCGCCGTAGGAGATGGTGTTGAAAACGCCCGCATCGGAGAGCACGTCATGGCTCTGGTCCAGGGGGGCGGCTATGGCCAGTACGTGGTGGCCGACCAGCAACTCGTCCTGACTGCGCCCGATACGCTTTCCGACATCGAGGCGGCGGGCTTCCCGGAAGCGGCTTTCACGACATGGTGGAATTTCTTCCATCTCATGAAGTTCGAGAAAGACGCGTTTGCGCTGATCCATGGCGGCACCAGCGGCGTCGGGCATATCGCGCTTCAGGCGATGTCGGCCCTTGGGTATCGGGTCATCGCAACCGCCGGAACAGAAACGAAGGTCGCCGCCGCCAAAGGCTTTGGGGCGCATGACGCGTTTTCCTACCGCGATGAAGATTTGGCCACCCACGTGTTGCACGCGACCGCCGGTCAGGGCATTGCGGCCTTGCTCGACGTATCCGCCGGCGCACATCTGGAACAGGATCTTCAGATGATGGCCGCCGACGGTCAGATCGCGCATCTTTCGGGCGGTGGCGGCGCGGAGCTTGCGCTGCCGCTGCGGGACATCATGGCCAAGCGGCTGCGCATAACCGGGTCGCTTCTGCGCCCGCTGCCGGTTGATCGCAAAGCCCGCGTGGCCGAACAGATCCGCCGCGACGTGCTGCCGCTGCTGGGCGACAAGGTCCGCCCGACCATCGCCGCCACCTTCGATCTCCGCGAGGCCGCCAAGGCCCACGCGATGATGGAAGAGAATGCCCATATCGGAAAAATCATGCTTAAGGTCGACCACGACTGACGCAAACAAGGGAGGTCACCTGTGAAGTTCTATTATTCCCCCGGCGCCTGTTCGCTCGGGATCCACTTCCTGATCGAGGAAATCGGCGTCGAGTACGAAGGCATTCCCATTCACATCAAGAACGGCGACCAACTCAGGGACGCCTATGTCAAGGTGAACCCAAAGTCCAAGGTTCCGGCCATCCTGCGCCCCGACGGGTCCTTGTTGACCGAGTTCGGCGTGATCGCCCACTGGTTGAGCCAGACCTATGCCAAGGATCGCTTTGCGCCGGACAGTTTCGAACAGGAACTGCGCATCATGGAGACCCTCGACTACATCGTCGCCACGATGCACATGCAGGGCTTTTCCCGAATTCTGCGGCCACAAAAATTCACCCCCAACGAGGCCGACCTTGAGTGGGTCCAAAACAACGGCAGGGACATCGTCACCAAAGCCGCCGGCTTCCTGTCCACCCAACTGGGCGACAATCCCTTCATCACGGGCGACCGTTTGACCATCGCGGACGCCGCATTGTTCTATACCATGTTCTGGGGCGTTGCGCGGTTGAAGCTCGACCTGCCCGAGAACCTGATCGCATACTTCGACAGCATGTCGGCGCGGCCCGCGGCACAAAGGGCGATGCGATTGGAAGAGCTCATCTGAAGAGGCGGTAGTGCTCGGGAACGGGACATCCCCTGGCGCTCTACGCTCCCGGCGGGTCGCAACGCAGGACCGTGAAAGAGCCGAAAACCGAAAGCGGAATTCGTGCTCTAGAACGCGGCCTTGCGTTGCTGGAAGGACTCAACAAGAGCGACGGGGCGCGTCCAACTGCACTGGCGATATCACTCGGTCTGCCAAGAAGCTCCGTCTATCGAATTCTCGAGACGCTGGAAGAGCTGCAATATGTGGAGGGCAGTGCGACGGACTCGCGGTTTCGCGTCGCCGACAGCGCCTGGCTCTTGGCGCGCGGCGTCACCGGAAAGCGGCTTGGCTCTGTGGCGGGTCCGACCATCGGGCGACTGGCCGCGGAGATCGCATGCCCGATCGACGTCTGCTCTTATGAAGCGGGCAGGATGTTCACCCGGGAGACAACGAACACGCTGAGCCCGATGTCTCTGGCGCGCAGCATGGTCGGTGTCCCGCTTCCTCTTCTGCGAACGGCATCGGGGCGCGCCTTTCTGGCCTTCAGCGCCCCGGATGAACAGGCCGCCATGCTGACCATTGCCCGTGCAGCAGGGGATCCCGCCGACCTGTCGAGCCCACCAGCCGCAAGGCCGGGTCCCCCTGCCACCTGTCCTTCAAAGCGCCCAGCCCCGGCGCGAAGGATTGGCCTACAGGCGGGAGATGCCGACAAGTTGGTCAAACCCAGGTCACCATGTCGAGACGCCGTACTACGGGTTCGAACGTATCGTTCTTGCCACCAACCACGGCGACGCCGTCGGCGGGGGGGGGCGCACCCAACTCAACGGCATCGACGCGGAGCGTGGGCGCGAGAACGGATTTCCCAAGCTGGAATATGACACCCCCAGACCTGGTATTCGCCTCACAAGCCCGAACAATGGTCAACGCATTGCATCGCTGACCGGGCCTGGACATGGCTGGACGGGCGTGAACCGGGTGGCACTCCGTTCTTCGCCTCGGTCTCCTTTCCCGATCCGCTCCATCCGTTTGTCGTTCCCGACCCCTATTTCAGAATGTACCGGCCCGAAAAGATCACCCTGCCGGACAACTTCGCCAACCGTTTGCCGCTGCCAGTACAAAGGCTGCGTAAGCAGCTGGCACAACGCACCGCCAAACGCGCGCATCAGCTTGCCTTCGCCGTCAGCGAACAGAAAGCCCGCGCCGTCATCGCCTTGACGCTTGGCTTGATAAACTTCTTCGACGACCAGATCGGCCGTTTGATCGAAAACCTCAAGGCGACGCGCGAATACGAAAACACCATCGTTGTCTTCAACTCCGACCATGGGGAAACCTTGGCGACTACCGGCTGATGCTCAAGTTCGGGATCCACAATGTCGGGGTTTCGCGGGGACCGTTCATCTGGTCGGATCGGCGCTGCCGTGATCAGGCGGGCAAGCTTCGCAAGGATCTGGCCAGTTCGCTGGATATCGGACACACCATTCTGGCGGCCGCCGGTATTGACCGTTTCTCGGGCGCACAGAGGCGGGACCTTTTCGACGCGGCAATATCCGAACCGGACGGCCTGCTGATCGAGGAAGAGTCGCAAAGCCCGATCCTGGGTATGAAGAACGCTCTGGTCATGCGGTCGCTCGTGACGCGCGACTGGCCCTTGACCCTGTCGGTGGGCAACGACAACCACGAGCCGAAGCATCCGGCCCGGGACCCGGGCGAGACGGGAAATCTGTGGGACGGCCTGCAGAGGGCCGGGGTGAGGCACGCGCTTATCGAGCAACTGGCGCTGCGGATGATCTTGCCCATAGTCTCGACAACCGTGAGCCTGCTGCCCAGTGCGTGGTAGACCTCCGCCATCTCCAGACCGATGATTCCGCCGCCGATTATAAGCAGCCGCTCCGGGATGTCCTCCAGCGCCAGCGCGCCGGTGCTTGCTATGATCCATGGGATCGTCGGGCTGAAATGGCAGGCCCACAGGTTTCGAACCGCAGGCGATGATGGCGTTCTGAACGCGGATCGTCTCGGCGCCCTAGGTAGGGGCCACGCACCTCGATCTCGTTCGGCCCGGTGAAGGCCCCTTCCCCTGTCACAACCCGCACTTTGCGGCGCTTAGCGAGCCCGGCAAGCCCAGAGATCAGCCGCCCCGTCGTGCGGTCCCGGAAGGCGCGGATACCGTCGAGGTCGACCTGCGGGGCGCCGAAGGTCAGACCGGCCTCGCCTACGTGTCTCGTCTCGTCAATCACCTTGGCCAGGTGCAAGAGCGCCTTGGAGGGGATGCATCCGACGTTCAGACAAACCCCGCCAAGCGTGGCACGCGAGTCGATCAGCGTGACGTCCAGCCCAAGGTCGGCGGCGCGGAACGCGGCCGTGTAGCCGCCGGGACCGCCGCCGAGGACCAAGAACTGCGCCACGCCATCGGCAGGGTCGGTTACCGGCGTGGATTCCGGTGCCGGTTTTTCTCCTAAAGGCTCCAGTGTCATCAGTCTCTGCCGCGTCTGCACCACATCGCCAACCGCCACATCGATGGAGCGGATGCGTCCCGCAGTGCCCGCCGGGATTTCCATGACCGCCTTGTCGCTTTTCAGAAGTGCTACGTCATCTGCAGCCGCCACCAGGTCGCCGACTGAAACCGGGATTTCGGCCACGGTGACATCGCTTGCGTTGCCCGTATCGGGGACCTTGACCTGAACCGCCATGGTCCTCCCCTCATAGGCTGATGCGGCGGAAGTCCGACAGGACGTCGCGCACGTGGACAAGGAACTTGGCTGCCGCGACGCCATCGACGACCCGGTGATCCCAGCTGAGGCTCATCGGCTGGACCAGACGGGGTTGAAACGCCGCGCCATCCCATTTCGGCTGGATCGCGGCGCGGGTCAGGCCGAGGATCGCCACTTCGGGGGCGTTGATGATCGGCGTGAAATTGGTCCCGCCAATGCCGCCCAGAGACGAGATCGTGAAGGTCGCGCCCTGCATGTCCTTCGGCCCCAGCTTTCCGACCCGCGCCTTGCCGGCAAGGTCCTTCATCTCGCCCGCTATCTCGCGCAGAGACTTGGTGTCGGCATTCCGGATGACCGGCACAACCAGCCCGCCCGGCGTGTCCGCCGCGACACCGATATGGTGGTATTTCTTGACCACCACATGATCGCCATCGAGCGATGAATTGAACTCGGGGTAGGCCTTGAGCGCCGACACACAGGCTTTGACCACAAAGGCCAGCATCGTCAGTTTGGCAGCCTCGGGGTCCTCGTCATTGGCCGCCTTGCGAAAGGCTTCGGTTTCGGTGACATCGGCCTCTTCGAAATTGGTGACATGCGGGATGACCATGGCGTTCCGCGCCAGGTTGGGGCCCGAGATCTTGCGGATGCGGCTGAGCGGCACGCGCTCCACCGGGCCGAAGGCCTCGAAATCCACCTCGGGCCAGGGCGGCAGGTCGCCCCCGACACCCGGACCGACAGCGGGCGCAGGGCCCGCACCGGACACGGCGCGTTTGACGAACCTGTTCAGATCCTCGCGCGTGATCCGCCCTTTCGGACCCGTGCCGGGAACATCGCCGATGATGACGCCCAGCTCTCGTGCCATCTTGCGGATCGACGGAGAGGCATGGGCCGGACGATCCGTAGCCGCCGCGGCGGGCGCAGCGGGCTGGACCGCGGCAGGGGCCGGGTCGGCTTTGGCTGCCTCCGGGGGAGTCGCCGGTTTCTCCGGCTCGGGCGCGCGGGTGGCCGGCGCCGCATCATCCGTGACCTCGATCAGGGCGATCACGCTGCCCTGGCTGACCGTATCCCCGACCGAAACTTTCAGTTCGGTGATCTTGCCTCCCCGCTCGGAGGGAACATCCAGTGTCGCCTTGTCACTCTCAAGAACGATCACCGTGTCGTCGGTCTGGATGGTGTCGCCCGGACCAACCGGGATTTCGATGATCTCGACATCCTTGAAATCGCCGATATCGGGGACGCGCAGTTCGATCACTTTGCTCATGGCGGACCTCACAGGGTCCACGGGGCGGCAGCGCCCGTGTCCACGTTGAGTTTCCGGATCGCCTCGGCCTGGACCTTGGGCTCGATGTGCCCGGCCTTGACCATGGCTGCGATGGCCGCGAGCGCGATGTTCTTGGCATCCAGCTCAAAAAAGTCGCGCAGGTTCACCCGGTTCGAGGACCGGCCGAAGCCGTCGGTGCCGAGGATGGTCATCGGTGCGTCGACGTATGGCGCGATCAGGCCCGGGACCGCGCGGACATAATCGCTGGCCGCGATCACCGGCATGCCGCCCTTGAGCATCTTCGCCACGTGGCTTTCCCGCGCGTCGGTGCCGAAGCGGCGGTCGCGGTCCGCCGCGCGGGCGTCCCGGTCAAGCTCGCTCCAGCTGGTGGCGCTGAAGATGTCGGCGGCGATGCCGTAATCCGCCGCCAGAACGTCCGCTGCGGCGACGACCTGATTCAGGATCGTGCCGGAGCCGACCAGACGGATGCGGTTTTCGGCCTTTGCGTCGCCACGCCGGTCGAAAAGGTACATCCCCTTGATGATGTCCTCCTCCGCCCCCGGTTTCAGGTCGGGCTGGGCGTAGTTCTCGTTCATCACGGTGATGTAATAGAACTCGTCCCGCTGCTCCTCCATCATCCGGCGCATGCCGTGGTCGAGGATCACCGCAAGCTCACCGGCAAAGGCCGGATCGTAGGCGCGGCAATTGGGGATGGCGCTGGCCGACAGATGGGACGTCCCGTCCTGATGCTGCAACCCCTCGCCCGACAGGGTGGTCCTGCCCGCCGTCGCCCCGATCAGGAAGCCCCGCGACCGCTGGTCGGCGGCGGCCCAGATCAGGTCGCCGACCCGCTGAAAACCGAACATCGAGTAATAGATGTAGAAGGGCACCAACGGCGTGTCGTGGACCGAATAGGCCGTGCCCGCTGCAGCCCAGGAGGACAGCGCCCCCGCCTCCGTGATGCCTTCCTCGAGAAGCTGGCCGTCCTTGGCCTCCTTGTAGTACATCATCGAACCGGCATCTTCGGGCTCATAAAGCTGGCCGTCGGGCGCGTAGATCCCGATCTGGCGGAAGAGGTTGTCCATGCCGAAGGTCCGGGCCTCGTCCGCGACGATGGGCACGATGGAGGGGCCGAAGCTTTTGTCCTTCAGGAGCGCCCCCAGCATCCGTACGAAGGCCATGGTCGTGGACATTTCCTTTCCATCCGCGGCGCGGGCGAACTTGGCATAGCTGTCGGCGGCCGGGACCTTCATGCGGCGCGCATCGTCCGTCATCCGACGGCGTTGCGGCATGTACCCGCCAAGCGCCTCACGTCGTTCGTTCAAGTACTTCATCTCTGCGCTGTCAGCGGAGGGTTTGAGGAACCGCAGCTCCTCCAGATCACGTTCGGTCAGCGGCAGGTTGAAACGGTCGCGGAAGGCGACCAGCGCCTCCATGTCCAGCTTCTTGGACTGGTGCGCGGTCATCCGGCTTTCGCCCGCATTGCCCATGCCATACCCCTTCTTGGTCTTGGCAAGGATCACGGTCGGACGGCCCTTGTGCGCCTTGGCGGCGGCAAAAGCGGCGTAGAGCTTCCGGAAGTCGTGCCCGCCGCGCTTGAGCGCGTGGATCTCGGCGTCCGTCATGTGGGCGACCAGGGCGCGGGTCGCCGGATCCCGGTCAAAGAACTTGTTGCGATTGTAATCCCCGTCCTTGGACCCCAGGTCCTGGTACTCTCCGTCCACCGTGTCTGCAAAACGGCGCAGAAGGGCCAGTTCGCTATCCCGACCGAAAAGATTGTCCCACTCGGACCCCCAGAGCACCTTGATGACATTCCAGCCGGCGCCGACGAACAGGCTCTCCAGCTCCTGGATGATCTGTCCATTGCCGCGCACCGGCCCGTCGAGCCGCTGGAGGTTGCAGTTGATGATGAAGGTCAGGTTGTCGAGCTTCTCGCGCGCGGCCAGCGTCAGGCCCGCGATCGACTCGGGCTCGTCCATCTCGCCGTCGCCGAAAACACCCCAGACGTGACGCCCCGCCGTCTCGGCCAGCCCGCGCCCTTCGAGGTATCGCATGAACCGCGCCTGGTAGACCGCGTTGATTGGTCCGATCCCCATGGAGCCGGTCGGAAACTGCCAGAAATCCGGCATCAGCCAGGGATGAGGGTAGGAGCAAAGCCCTCCCCCCTTGGTCTCTTGCCGGTAATTCGCCAGTTGCCCCTCGCTCAGCCGCCCTTCGAGGAAGGCCCGGGAATAGACCCCCGGCGCTGAATGCGGCTGATAATAGACCAGATCGCCGCCGAACCCGTCGGACGGCGCGCGGAAGAAGTGGTTGAACCCGGTCTCGAAGATCTCGGCGGCCGAAGCATATGACGCGATGTGCCCACCCAGTTCGCCGTAAGCCTTGTTCGCGCGCACGACCATCGCAAGCGCGTTCCAGCGCATGATGGCGGTCAGCTTCTCCTCGATCTCGAGATCACCGGGATAGGCGCCCTGTTTGGCCAGCGGGATCGTGTTGCGATAGGAGGAATAGGGCAGCCCGCCCCCCGCAAATACACCGTCGCGCCGCGCAGCTTCTTCCAGTTTGCCCAGCAGGAAACTCGCCCGTGCGCCGCCACCCACCTGGGATACGGCCCGATAGGCGTCGAGCCATTCCTGCGTCTCTTCCGGATCTGCATCCTGATGGGTGATCGACTCGGACATGCTTCCTCCTGCTCCTGCGTTTTGGCAGCGTACTGATCAACGTGCCGCAGGTGGTGCTGAAAACGTTTGAGCTTGCTGCGTTCTTCGGCATAGCGTGCTGCAATATTCGACCAGAGGAGCAATTCATGCCGCGAGAAGAGCTGGATAGGATCGACGGAAAAATCCTGGCCGAGCTTCAGAACGATGCCCGGCAAAGCAATGTCGAGCTGGCGAAGCGGGTCGGCCTGTCGCCTTCCCCGTGTCTTGCGCGTGTGCGCGCCCTGGAGAAATCCGGCGTGATCGACCGCTATGTCGCGCTGGTCAATCCCGACCGGGTGGGGCTGGGTGTCAGCGTCTTCATTCAGGTCACCCTCGAACGGCAGGTGGAACGCGCGCTCGAAGCGTTCGAGGCCAGGATGCACGCCTTCCCCGAGGTGATGGAGTGCTACCTGATGACGGGAGACAGCGATTACCTCGTGCGGATCCTCGTGCGGGACAATGCCGAGGTCGAACGCTTCATCGTGCAGAAGATTTCGACCATCGAAGGCGTGGCGAACATCAAGTCCAGCTTTGCGCTCAAACAGGTCAAGTACAAGACAGAGGTCAGCATGGCCTCGTAGCCTGTTCGCGCTCCGAACAGACCGACCGAAGAAATTGACGTTCGATTATTTGACAGCACGCTGTCAGAAAGTGGAGAGAGCGTAGTCGGCTGTCGACCGTTGGCGCCAAAGCGCCTCGGCCGGGGCATGGGGATTACGGGTGTTCTCCGACCCAGTCGAACAACCAACGGAGCCACATCATGCCGACCATGACCGACCGCCCGAACGATCTTCAGGCGCAGCGCGACACTTTCCACGACGAACTGGACAAGATGAGCATCATCCCGCTGTGGCTCAACCTCGGTGCTGCCGCCCAGACAGAGCCGAACGTCGCCGCCGTGCCGCATATCTGGCGTTGGAACGAAATCAAGCCGATGATGCTGCGTGGCGGCGATCTGATCACCCCGCAAGAGGCCGAGCGCCGGGTGCTGATGTTGATCAACCCGAGCTATGACAAGAAGAGCGCCCGCACCGTCGGGATGATCTCTCCCGGCATCCAGTTCCTGATGCCGGGAGAGATCGCGGACAGTCACCAGCATTCGCCGAATGCGCACCGCTTCATCATCGAGGGCGAAGGCGCCTACACGGCGGTGGACGGCGAACGTACAGTCATGAAGAAGGGCGATTTCGTCACCACGCCCGCGTGGAAATGGCACGATCACGGCAACGAGTCCGACCGTGCGATGGCCTGGCTCGACGGTCTGGATCTGCCCTTCGTGAACCTGCTCGATGCGAATTTCTTCGAGGATTACGAGGACGGCAACAAGCAGACCCAGCCGATTTTCCGCAACACCGAGGACAGCCTTCACAGATGGGGGCGCGGCATGAAACCGGCTTGGGAACAGCCGAAGGAACCGCGCCAGTCGCCGATCCTGAACTACCGCTGGACCGACAGCCGCGCCAACCTGCACGCTCTGCGCGAGGACGAGGGCAGCCCCTATGACGGCATCATCTTGCAGTATGTGAACCCGCATAACGGTGGCCCCACCCTCCCGACCATCTCGGCCTACCTCCAGCTGCTGCGCAAGGGCGAGCACACCAAGTCGCACCGCCACACCGCCAGCACGATCTACCACGTGGCCGAAGGCGGCGGCGGGTCGCTCGTCGGGGATACGGAAATCCTCTGGCAAGAGGGCGATACCTTCGTGATACCGTCGTGGATGGAGCACGAACACTGGAGCATCGACGGAGAGGCCGTTCTCTTCTCCTACAGCGACCGCCCCATCCTTCAGGCCTTCGGCTTCTACCGCGAAGCCGTTGGCGAGCGGCGCGGATGAGGAGAGCCGGAATGACCAGGATCGACGAAACAACCGTTGTCATCATAGGAGCGGGGCCGGTCGGCCTCTTCCTCGCCAACGAGCTTGGTTATCGCGGGGTGGACTACATCCTTGTCGAGCAGGGTGAAGGGAAGTTCTGGTTCCCGGCGGGCGAGAACTTCTTTTCGCGCACGATGGAGCATCTGCGCAGATGGGGTATCGCGGATGATCTGCGCTATGGCGACGGCTTTCCCCAGGACATGCCGCGAAACATGGGCTTTTGCACCAGTATCGGGGGCGAACCGCTGGCACTTTTCACCGGGACATCCAACTCTGATGCGCCGAAGGCAGACCCCTACTCGCCCGAGGGCGGCTTTTTCTATCCCAAGAAGGCCTTCGATCCGGCACTGCGGGCGGCAGCCGAACGCCGGGGCGGCGACCTGCGTTATCAAACGAAACTGGACTCCTTCACGCAGGCGGACGGCCACGTCGATTGCACGGTCACCGGGCCGGACGGTCAGTGCTACGTCGTTCGCGGCAAGTGGCTGGCGGCCTGTGACGGCGGTCGCAGCGCGGTGCGCAAGGCGCTCGACATCCGCTTTGTCGGGACCTTCGGCGAAGGCTACAACTTCGCCACCTATTTCCGCTGCACGGGTCTGGCGGACCGGATCGACGCCATGTTCGGTCACCGCATGGCGCAGGTTCACACGCTCAAGGATGAAAGGCGGGCTTACCTGACCTCGGTCGACGGTGCCGGTGAATGGCGGCTGTCGGTCTATGCCAAAGAGGTCGAACAGCTCGACCCGGCAGAGGTGGTGCGCTCGGTGATCGGCGAGGACCTCGACTTCGAGGTGATCCAGGCGCAGCCCTGGTCCGGGCACCGTGTCGTGGCGGAACGCTATCGCGAGGGCCGCGCCTTTATCCTGGGCGACGCGGCACACCTGCGCTGGCCCAAGGGCGGCTTCGGCGCCAACACCGGCTTTGGCGATGCGGTCGATTTCGGATGGAAGATCGCAGCCGTCAGCGAGGGCTGGGCGCCCGAGGCGCTTCTCGATACATACGAGGCCGAACGGCGCCCCATCGCCATCCGCAACACCAACGAAGCGGCGAACAACCGCGTGCTCGACCATATGGTGCAGCCTGATACGATCCTCGACGAGGAGAGCGAGGCCGGCGACGCCGCCCGCAGCGCCATGCGCGAGCGTCTGTTCGCGCTGCGCCTGCGTGAGTTCGTCACTCCCGGCATCCAGCTTGGCCACCGCTATCGTGCATCGCCGATCATCGTCGAGGACGGCAGTCTCGAAGGGCCGGATGACCACATGGTCTATATCCCGACCACGCGCCCCGGATCGCGCGCCCCGCATTTCGAGTTCGCAGACGGCCGCTCGATCCTCGACGACTACGGCCATGGCTTCACACTGGTCGTCACCGAAGACAGCACGGGAGCCGACGCATTCGCCCAAGCGGGCAACGCACTAGGAATCCCGGTCCGGGTGGTCCATTACCGCGACAAAGACCTGCGTAGCCTGTATGAATGCGCTTTCGTGCTGGTGCGACCCGACGGCCACGTCTGCTGGCGCGGCGACCTCCTGCCGGACCGCCCAGAGGACGTCTGGACCACCGTCAGCGGCCGCCGTCTGGCCCCTTCCGCAAAGTCCACGATCAAGACGAAAGAGCTTTCATGACCCAGCCCCGCTCACAACCCATCTGCACGGCCGACCTCTACGACGCACATCCCGAAAGCCTTCAGGTTTCGACGCTGCAATTTCGGTCGTTCGGGCAACGCCCGAGCTTCTGGGGAGAGGTCGAGACCCTGACGACCTTCGAAGATCACACGCCGGTCCTGAAAGCGGTCTCGACCCCCGGCAATGGCCGGGTCCTTGTCGTGGATGCCGGCGGTTCGATGCGGGTCGGAGTCATGGGCGACAGGCTTGCGGGGATTGCGGCTGACAATGGCTGGGTCGGCGTGGTCATAAATGGACTGATCCGGGACAGCGTCGGGATCAATGCCGTAGACATCGGTGTGAAGGCGCTCGGCACCACGGCGCGGCGCGGATGGGTTGCGACAGACGGACAACGCGGCACAGAGATCGCGTTCGGGGCGTTGCGGATTGCGCCGGGGGACTGGGCGTATTGCGACGAGGATGCAGTGATGATCTCGCGCGACTTTCTCGATGTCGAAACCCAATCGCCGCCGGCCCCTGTCTGAGCGCCAGTGGGCTCCTATGAGTCGTCCTTGGTGGCGCCTCCGCCCCCCTGCCCCGGGAAATGCCGTTCGAGAACCGTGAGCAGTCTGAGCAACTCTTGCCGTTCCGCGGCGTTCAGGGGCGCCAGGATCGTGTCCGAAATCGCCGGCACCCGCTGCTCTACCTTGGTCAGAAGGTCTGAACCCCTGGCCGTGATACGCAACTGTTTGGTGCGCTTGTCCAGAGAGCCTTCTCTTCGGATGATCAGGCCCTTGGCCTCCAACCGGCCGATCGTGGTTCGGTCGAAGCATATCGCCTCGGCAAGGCGCGTGGCATCTATGCCGGGTGTATCCCGGATGTGAAGAAGCGCTGCAAACTGCACGGCGGTCAGATCGACGTCGGCATTCGCCTGACTGAACGCTGCCGTCGCCACCTGATGGGTTCTGCGCAGCAGGTAACCGGGTTGGTCGTAAATCTCGCTGGCTTTCAAGGCTCTGCTCTGGGGTGATGCGTGGTCGCGGTCCATTCTGACATCCGGCAGCACGCTGTTCAATCTGGTACGGTCGCCGGGCAGAACTTCATGAAAAAGGGGCGGCAGATGTGCTCTGCCGCCCCGGGGTCCGGTGGTCATGGCGTGCCGCTTACGGACCATGCCACCGACGGGAGGACCCGGCTATTCGGCGGCCTCGCTCACAGCCGCGGTAAACGCGTCGTAAACGACCTGGCCGTTCGGCGTTTCAGCGATCCACGCGTCGATAACCGTCTGGAGCTTTGCGTCCCAAAGGGCCTGTTCTTCGTCCGAGAGAGTCGAGAAGCTGCGCGTGTCGTCTTTCATCGCAGCCGATCTGAACTTTTCGATGGAAGCGTCGAACTGTTCGCCCCATAGGCGCGCGAACGGTTCACCCGAATTCTTGTCAATCGCCGCGCGGGCGTCTTCGGGCAGGCTGTCGTACTTGTCCTTGTTCATGACCACCATGATCGGCGACGCGCCGAGGTTGATGTCCAGATGGTTCTTTGCCGTTTCGGCCACACCGAAGATCGTCAACGCAACCCATTCATTGATCGTGCCATCGATCAGTCCGCGCGACAGGCTTTCGGCGATCTGGGGCGAAGTGATGCCACCGACAGGCGTCGCGCCGATGGCGTTGATGGTTGCCAGCAGCGTCGGGCCTGCACCCCGCAGTTTCTTGCCCGAGACCGCCGCAAGCGTGTCGACCTTGTCGACGGTCGTCAGGATCGCCGGAGCGGTGGAGAATGCGCCGAGAACCTTGACGTTTTCCATGCCCTGCCCGGGCCAAAGACCCTCTTCGACCATCTTCGTCGCAGCAAGCGATCCGGCCGTCGCACTGGGCGTTGACCCGGGCAGTTCGATGATCGTGGCCTCGTTCACCGCGCCGGGCGTGTAGCCGAGCACGATGTACGATATGTCGGCGATGCCGTCGCGCGCCATGTCCAGATGCGCGGCAGGATCTCGGCCCAATGTGCCCGCGGGGAACATCTGGATGTCCAGCGAACCATTGGAATCGTCGATGACACGCTGTGCCCAGACCGACAGGATATCGGCATAGATGAAAGATGGCGCCGGAAGGCTGGTGGTGAAGCGAAGCGAGTCCTTCGCCTGAGCTGCCTGTCCTGTCACGAACGACAAAGCCAGTGCTGCCGCACAGCCCAACAGACCACGACCGACAGCACTCCGCACGCTTTTGCGATTATTGAACATTCTTTCCTCCCTTTTCTCCGGAAATCACCGGCGTTGCCCGGAAACCGTGTGGCGATGACGTCCAGACGCCAGTCCCATCTCGCTCCGAACTTGGAATCAGGGTAGACACGGACCTCCGTCTCTCAATCTGAATCAGGAAAGTGTTCGCCCTCCGGGCAAATCCGTTGATGGCAGACCCGGGTCAGTACGGATCCAACTGTCCGGGCCTCAGCTCTATGCCGGAGTTCAGGAGAGGTCGCAGGTCGCTGACCCGACCGACCGCATGAACCGCCAACAAGGGAGCGCCGGGCACCTCGGCCGGAAGCGGTATGATCGTTGTCGGACGTCAGTACCCACCAGACAGATTTAGGAGTTTGAGAACCGGAGGATTTCCGGTTCATCGAAGCCACTATGGAACAAAGATAAGCAAGACATCCGGAACATCGAAGACTGCCGCCGTCAAGTTGGACGGGAGCCTCAAACGGAAGACCCGCAAGCATGGCCCGGCCAAGACGAAGATCAAGATCGTGCTGAACGGCCGGCGCGGCGAGGGGAGCACTTCCGCCCTTCTTCGGCAGCAACTGCGCGCGGATATCAGACCATCGAGAAGCGACTCGGACAGGCAACACTCAATGTGCAGACGTCCGGGGCATCCTGTGTCAGGAAATCCTGTAGGGTGTGGTCCGGAACGCGCCGCGAAAGCCCTGGATAGCGCAACGCCTCACCAGCCGCCGTCAGCTTCAGACTCTCGCCATTCTGCGCGTTCAGGGACTGGCCCGGCCGTCGCAGAGGACAGCAGAGACGGACCGACAAAGCACGTCAGATGACTTCGATACCAGCGTCTCTAAACTGGCCCACCATCTCGTCGGGAGCGGCGCGATTGGTGACCAGTGTTCCGATCCCGTCCGCATCCCACGCTCGGACGCGGCTGGTGGCTCCCAGCTTGGTATGATGGGCGAGAACCACCGTTTGTGTCGCCTGAGCAGCCATCGCGATCGATATCTCTGCTTCTTGCAGGTCGTAGAAGAACGATCCTTTGGCGGGGTGCAGGGCCACCGGGGCCGAGAAACAGATGTCGACTTCGAAGCGTCTTATCTCGGACAGGGTGAGTTCGCCCACCGTCGCGGGCACATCCGCAGCAATTCGCCCGCCCAGCAAGACGGCATCGAGACCCCCGGCCTGAAGCGTGGTGGCCACATCCAGCGAATTGGTGATCACCGAGACGCCGGAAACTTTGGCAAGCTCCCGGGCGAAGACGGCGGTGGTCGAGCCTGCGTCCACCATGATCGTCTGGCCGGGCTGAACAAGGCCGACCGCTTTCTTCGCGATCTCGGTCTTTGCCCGGATCTGGGTTGCCATGCGTTGCCGAAACGGGTCTTCGCTCCGGGGCTCGGGCAGGACGGCCCCGCCGTGAACCCGCGCCACCTTGCCGATCTCTTCCAGGTCGAGCAGATCGCGGCGCACGGTTTCGCGCGAGACGCCGAGCATTTCGGCCAAGTCGTTCGCGCTGACCTGCTGGTTGGCCCCCAGCATCAGCAAGATCCTCTGGTGACGCTCTTTTGCCCACATGCCTCAGCCTCCGCGACGCCGCATCAGCGCCAGGACTATTTTCATAGACAGGACCGCGCCGCAGACAATCGCCATCACGCAGGTCGAGAAGGCTGCAGCCTGCGAGGTCAGCCCGGCGTCGTCCAGCCGCATGATCGTCACGGCGGCGACGCTCAGTTGTGGTGTCGTCAGGAACACCACGGCGGACAGCGTGACCATGGACCGCATGAAGAGGAAGAAGAACACCGAGATCAGCATCGGCGCGATGAAGGGGGCTACGATATCGCGGGCGGTGCGCCCCAACCCGGCGCCAAGGCTGCCCGCGGCCTCCTCCAACGCCGGGGGGAGCTGCCGAAAGCCGGTCATCACCGTCAGGAAGCCCTGTGTGTGGTAGTGGTAGAAATTGACGATGCCGATCAGCGCTGCGGTGCCGTACAGCAGGTAAAGCGGTGTCGCCGTGGAGTTGAAGGTCAGGATATAGGCCAGACCCAGTACCATTCCCGGAACGGCGGCCGGCATGGCGGCCAGGATCTGGACCGGCTGGGCCAGCGCCTGCGGCAGTCGTCGCAACCCGAGCCCGAGCAGGAACACCGCCACGGTCCCGCCCGCCGCCGCGCCAAGCGAAATGACGATGGTCATCCAGAGCGACGAATACCCGCCCGCCAGCGTGATGTCGTAATGCTTGAACGACAGCGCCATGTTGTAGGGCCAGAGCGTGACGAAGCTGGCATAGACCACGATGCCGATCACCGCGACGATACAGGCACAGATCAGCAGCGACAGCGCCGCCATGGACAGGTCCCGCAGCGGCGCAAAGACGGGGCGATAGGGCACCTGCCCGGTGGTCTGCCCGGCCTGCTGCCGCTTCATCGCCTGACGTTCGATGGTGTAGGAAATCACCGTGGGCAGCAGAAGCATGATCCCCACCACGGCCCCCATGTTGAAATTGCGCTGGCCGATGACCTGGCTGTAGATCTCGGTCGCAAGGACCGAATAATCGCCCCCGATCACGGCAGCATTGCCGAAATCCGTGATCGTGATGGTGAAGCAGACGAAGCCTGCGTTCAGGATACCAAAGCGCGCCGAGGGGATCGTCAGGTCCCGAAACTGCCGCCAGGGCGAGGCGCCCATCACATCGGCTGCCTCGTAGGTGCGCGCATCCAGAAGCACCAGCGCCGCGCCGATGATCATCACCGCCTGCGGCAGAGCATAGAGAGTGTTGGCAATCAGCAGACCCCAGAAGCCGTAGATCTCGATCTCGATACCAAGCGCGCGGCTGACGACACCGTTGCGGCCAAGCAGGAAGATAAGCCCGAGCGCCTGAACCAAGGACGGTGCCAGCAAGGGCAGGACAATGACCGCCCGGATCAGCCATTTGCCCGGAAAGGCACAGCGATAAAGGCCATGCGCGATGACAAAGCCCAGAAGCACACTGACCAGCGTGGTCGCCGCCCCCATGACCAGCGAATGTTGCGTCGCGCGCCAGAACCCGGAAGACCCGAGCACCTCGACATAGTTGCCGAGGCCGTAGCTGTTGCCGACCGTGATCGAACGCAGGAAGACGATCAGCATCGGGTAGGCAAAGAACAGGATCAGCCCCAGAAGCGGCAGGCCGACGCAGGCGGCGGTCAGCAGGCGGTCGGCATCGAGGGGCTTGCGCCTGGCCTGCACCCGTATCGTGTCGGACGCACTCATGCCGTCACTGCCTTGCGCGGGGTCGCATCGTCGATCACCCATGTGCAGGCGTCCGGCGCAACGGTCAGCGCGACACGGTCGCCCGCGCGGCAGGGGTTCGCGCCATGGGTTTCCACGGTCAACGAGCCAACTGCGGTATCGACCTGAAGCCGCCGCAGGTTGCCGAGAAAGCTGATGCTGCGCACCGTGGCCGCGCCGTCCGCCAGTGGCACGAGGTCAATCTGTTCCGGACGGATGCAGGCAAGCTGCGCCACGTCCGTCGCTGGCCGGGTTGGCATAAGGTCCGGGAACAGCTGCGCAACATGGTCGGGCGGGAGCAGATTGCTGATGCCCATGAACTCCGCGACGAAGCGAGTGGCGGGCCGGTGGTACAGATCCTCCGGCGTGCCAGCCTGCACGACGATGCCGTGGTTCATGCAGATGATCTTGTCCGCAAGGGCCAGAGCCTCTTCCTGATCGTGGGTCACCATCAGGGTCGGAATGCCAAGGGCGCGCTGCACCTGCCGGATCTCGTCGCGCAGCTCGGCGCGGACCTTGGCGTCGAGTGCGGAAAGCGGCTCGTCCAGCAACAGAACGCGCGGATCGACGGCAATCGCCCGGGCCAGTGCGATGCGTTGCTGCTGCCCGCCCGAGAGCTGACCGGGCATCTTGCCTGCGACCTGCGGAAGCTTCACGAGATCCAGCAGTTCGGAAACGCGCGCAGCGATGTCGCCGCGCGCAGCGCCCCGGATCTTCAGCCCGTAGCCGATGTTCTCGGCCACGGTCATGTTGGGGAACAGGGAATAGGACTGGAACACGATGCCGAAGCCGCGCTTGCGGGCGGGCAGCTGTGACAGGTTCGCGTCTTCGAGGGTGATCTCTCCGCCGTCCAGATCCGTCAGACCGGCGATCAGCCGCAGCAGCGTGGTCTTTCCACAGCCCGATGGCCCGAGCAGGCAGACAAATTCACCCTTGTCGATCCCGATGGAAACGCGGTCGAGCGCAGTGAACGTGCCATAGGTCTTGGTGGCGTCGCGGACGGTCAGATACATTGGGTCTTGCTTTCCTTGGGCGTGCAGGCGGCCCGCGACCGCCTGCAAGGGGTCGGGGCGACCAATGCCGCCCCGATGCCAGGCCTTAGCGGCCGAACTTCTCTTTCCATTCTTCCTTCACGGCCGTCTGGTCGGTCGCGGCCTTCACGAAGTCGATATCCGCGAGGATCGTCGAGATATCGGCGGGCAGCCCGGCGGCCTCGGCTGCGGCAGAGGCATCGACGCCCGGCACGGTGATCAGCGCCTTGTACTGCTGGTAGAGACCGATGGCCTCGTCCGACATGGTCCAGTCAAGGAAGGCTTTCGCCCCTTCCGGATTGTCGGTGCTTGCCATAAGGCCAGAGGCCTCCAGCTCGTATCCGACTCCGCCTTCGGGGAAGACCATCGCCAGCGGGTAACCTTCCTCGATAGACTGCATCGCGGTGAAGGCCAGCGAGATGCCGACAGTGTATTCACCAACGCGGGCGGACTTGCAGGGCTTGGAGCCGGAGGAAGTGTACTGCGCCATGTTCGGGTCGATGGCTTCCAGCTGTGCCCAGCCGGCCTCTTCGCCCATGCTCTGCAGCACCGCGTTCACATGCAGGTAGCCGGTCCCGGAGGAGTTCGGGTCGGGCATCAGCACCTCGCCCTTGAACGCGGGGTCCTCGAGGTCCGCCCAGCTGGACGGCATCGGCAGGCCCTTTTCCTCGAGCCGGGCGGTGTTCACGCAGAATGCACCCATGTAGCCGATGGGAGCAAACCACTTGCCGTCCGCATCGCGGAAGGTTTCAGGCAGCACGTCGGCCCCCTTGGCCGCGTAGGGTTCCAGCATTTCGAGGATCTGGGGATCCATCATGGCGCTGACCGCCCAGCCCCAGATCACGTCCGCCTGCGGATTGCCCGCTTCGGCCAGCAGCCGTGCGCCCAGCTTGCCGGTGGACAGGCGCAGCACGTTGATTTCGGTGTCGGGCATGGCAGCCTGAGCGGCCTCCACATAGGCCGCGATCTCTTCTTCTTCGAGCGCGGTGTAGACAGTCAGCTCGTCAGCCAGCGCCGGGGCGGCGAGGCCGAGGGCTGCCAGCGACAGTGCGGTGGTCGGAATCCAGGTCTTCATGATCATCTCCTTGTTGGTCCACATTCAGGTCCGGACCTGCGCCCGGGTCGTCCGCGGGCCTTTTCAGAGACCCGTTCTGATTATCTCGCCCGGTGCCGGGCTTGGGGCAATATGTGTAGTCTTGCGTTTTTGTGGCATTTGTCTACGTTTAAATTTCAAAGCGGACGCCTGCAGCCTGCCGGCCCCCGGAACTGAGGAATTTTCATGCAGACCCATCCCTACCTCTCCGAGACGGACCGGCTGGCAGAGTTCGCGGGGACCCTGGCGGACACGACCGACGCCATGGCGATGCGCTATTTCCGCAAGCCTCTGGATATCGAGGCAAAGGCGGACGCTTCCCCCGTCACGCAGGCTGACCGCGCCATCGAAACTGCGATGCGGCGTCACATTGCCGAAGCCTTCCCCGCGCATGGCATCCTGGGAGAAGAGCACGAAGACGCCAGGCTGGACGCCGACCGGGTCTGGGTCATCGACCCGATCGACGGCACCAAGAGCTTTCTTTCGGGTATGCCCAGCTTCGGCACGCTCATCGCCTGCCTGTCCGCCGGTGTACCCGACATCGGGGTGATCTCTATCCCGCCTACGGGCGAGCGCTGGACCGGCCAAAGTGGCAAACCCACCTTGTTCAACGGCAGCCCGTGCCAGACCAGCGGGCGGCAGCACCTGTCCGAGGCGATCCTCTACACAACCAGTCCCGACAGCTTCGATCCGTCGGGGCTTGAGCGATTCGAAGCGTTGTCGAAGAAGGTGGCGATGCGGCGGTTCGGCGGCGATTGCTATGCCTACGGTCTGCTCGCCTCCGGCCATGTCGATCTGCTGGTCGAGATGAACCTGCATCCTTACGATTACATGGCGCTTGTGCCTGTCATCGAAGGGGCTGGCGGGGTCATCACGGATTGGGAGGGTCGTCCTTTGACCTTGGCCTCCGAGGGAAAAGTCATCGCGGCCGCCAGCGCCCAACTGCATGCCGAAGCACTGTCCGCACTGGCCGGGACCGCAAACCGGCCGTGATCTGGTGTTTCGGCAAGGCGAAGTTCACCTCGGACTCGGGCAAGTCCACCGGTCACGAAGGCTGACAGAAATCGCCGATCGGCTCGGGCGGGCGTGCTTTGCGCTTCGACGTCCGACCATAAAGCTGGTTGACGCTCAACCGTGACCGCCCCTCCTGAGACGGTGCGGGCGTTCACGGCGAGCGTTCGATCATCGCGGCCGGGTCCCTTAGACCTTCTTGCTGCGGAGTTTCGCCTGCTCCAGCTCCCAGTATTCGATGCGGAACTGCTCTGCGCGCGGCAGTGGCTCATAGCCTCCCATCGCCTGGGCAGAAGCCGCGACGCGCAGGTTCTGCTCGGCGAGGTCCGCGTTGATCCGCGCTTCGGCGGCAGTGCGTCCCAGCCCAATCACTCCCGCACCCGGCACGAAGACGACGCGCGGCAGAACGTCCAGCATGGTTTCGGAGCCTGTTTCATGATCGCGGAAGTACTGTTCATACGCTGAACCGAAGTTCGCGACGGCATCGCGGACCGCGCCAAGGCCGGCACCGGCATCCAGAACAAGCGGCCAAGGCTTAATGCGAATGACGTGGTCAGGGGTCACCGTGCCACGACTCACAGCATCGGCCATCCCGTCCTGTCCGGAGAGCGCGACCAGCCGGTCATCCCCCCGCGCATCACAGTGAAGGCTGGCAAAGACATCGCCCGTCAGCGCCTCTGCCAGATGCGGCAGGAGCGCGTTCAGGGCCGTATTGCCCTCGTGGCCGGTCGGCGCCATCAGCGCAGCACCGCGCGCTGCGAGGTGGCGTTCGCAGACGGCGACCACCTCGTGGAACTGTGACAGGCTTTCCTCGGCGCTGTCGCCCCAGGTGAAAAGGCCGTGCTGCGCCAGCCACATGCCGGTCGCTTGCGGCTCCGCTTTGGCAACTTTGGCCCCTGCAATCGACAGATCGAAGCCGGGAAAGACGTACGGCAGGAAGGTGATGTCGCCGCCAAAAAGCGTGCGCACCGTCTCACGCTGCTCGGCTTCGGGACGGTTGGCCAGCGCCAGCACCGCAGACGCATGGCCGTGGTCGACAAAACGCGCAGGCAGATAGGCGTGCAGCAGCGTCTCGACCGAGGGATTGGGCGCAGTCTCGTCCAGCAGGTTGGCGCGCAGAAAGCGCACCATCTCGGTGTCGCTGAGGCGGGGGCCGTCCCGCACCTCGAACAGCGGGTCGAGCCAGAGCGCGGGCATCCCCTGCGGTTCCATGGTGGCGAGATCCCAGCCAGAACCCTTGACGTGCAGCACCCGCCGCCCGTCACGCACCACCTTCACCGAGGTGTTGCCGCCGCCATGCATCGCGAGCTCGGGGTTGCCCCCGAGCTGTCTGGAGCTTTCGACACGGCTGGCCAGCAGCGTATCGGCGTCGTCCATCGTCATGCCGCCGCCTTGCGGGTGCTGAGGTCCTTGTACATCTCGAACGCCTGCTTCGACGGCAGCAGATCGTGCACCACGGCGCTCACCGCCTGGATCATCGCCACCGGATCGCCCGCGCGGAAGATGTTGCGCCCCATGTCGACGCCCGCCGCGCCCTGGTCGATGGCCTGCCAGGCAACTTCCAGCGCCTCGTCCTCGGGAATCTTCTTGCCGCCCGCGATGACAATCGGCACCGGGCAACCGGCGCAGACTTTTTCAAAGCCTTCCTCGACGTAGTAGCTTTTGACGTATTGCGCGCCGATCTCGGCGGCAATGCGGGTGGCCAGGCCAAAATAGCGAGCATCGCGGGCCATGTCCTTGCCCACGCCCGTGACGGCAAGGGTCGGCATCCCCACACGGTTGCCGCGGTCGATCAGGTTTATGATGTTAGTGATGGATTTGTGCTCGAACTCCGAGCCGATGTAGACCTGCGCCGCCATCGCCGCCACGTTCATCCGCAGCGCGTCTTCCATGTCGACGGCAATGGTTTCGTTCGACAGTTCGGACATGATCGAGTTGCCACCCGAGGCGCGCATGACGATGGGCTTGCGGGTGGATGCGGGCACCGATGTGCGCAACATCCCGCGCGTGCACATCAGCACGTCGGCGTGGTCGAACAGCGGTGCGATGTTGATGTCGACCCGTTCCAGCCCGGTGGTCGGCCCTTGGAAATAGCCGTGGTCGAAGGCCAGCATGACAGTGCGCCCGGTGTCGGGGCGGAAGATCCGCGCCAGCCGGTTCTGCATGCCCCAGTCATAGGCGCCCGCGCCCTTGAGGAAGAACGGCTCGTTCCTGGCGGGTGTGTTCAGCCCGAAATCCTTGCCGTCGATGATGTCGTCGAGGTCAGCCATGTGATGTCCTTTCAGCTTGTGTCTTGTGTGGCTCGCAGGCGTCCACCTGAGGTGCCGCCCAAGCCGCCCCAAGTGCATCGCGATAGGCGCACCAGCGCCGGTATCTCGTGTCCAGTTGCGCCTGCGCGGCGGGGTCTGGAGTGACGTCGGTGACATGGCGGGCCATGGTCCGCGTCGCCTCGTCGAAACTGTCGAACAGCCCCGCGCCGATGGCCGCCGCGATGGCGGCTCCGCGCGCGCCGGTTTCGACGCAGTCGGACAGGTGCAGGGTCATCCCCAGTGCATCGGCAAAGATCTGCGCCCAGAACGGCGATTTCGCCGCGCCGCCCGAAAGGGTCGCCGTGCGGAAGCGCCGCTCGGGATCGAGGATCTCGAAATGGGCGCGATGGCCGAAGGCCACGCCTTCGTAAAGCGCGCGCACCATGTCCGCGCGGCTGTGCCAGGCGCCCACCGCGTTGAAGCCGCCACGTGCGCCGGGCACGGGCCCTGCGTAAAGGAAGGGATGGAAGACCGGCAGATCTCTGGCCGGGTCCGACTCTGCGGCGAGACGATTGCACAAGTCGAACGAGTCCTCCCCGAGGGCCTTCGCCTCGGCCGAAAGGAAGGTCTGCACGAACCATTCGAGGTTGGCCGCCGACGTTGGCGAGCATTCGCAGCTGACCCAGGTGTCGCGCCCCAGGACACTGGCGAGCAGCGCGCGGGGCTCCTCCGGCAGCGCGGTCGCAAAGATCTGGTTGATCGACCAGCTTCCCGCCACGATCGACGCCTCGCCTGCGCGCGATGTCCCCGCCCCGAGTGTCGAAGCCAGCACGTCGAAAAGTCCACCCACCACAGGGGTGCCTTCTGCAAGTCCGGTGGCCGTCGCTGCTTCGGCGGTGACGTGGCCGACGAGTTCATCGCTTTGCGCGGGCTCCGGCAGGATCGGGCGCAGCGCTTCGATACCGTAGAGGCGCAGAAGCGCGTCGTCGTATTGCAGTGCGGGAAGCGCCAGAAGTCCCGCACCCGCAAGGTCCGACACGTCAGAGCCCATGCGCCCGGTCAGGCCAAACACGATCACGTCCTTGCACAGCAGCGCGCGATGCGCCCGCGCCATCAGATCGGGCTTGTTCTCGGCCATCCAGCGCAGCAGCACAGGGGTCATCGCAGGCCAAGGCCGCGATTGGGCGCGGGTCATGATCTCGTCGCCATTGGCTGCGGCGATCTGCGTGGCGAGAGCTTCGGCGCGGTTGTCCATCGACTGGATTCCGATCAGCCCCCTGCCCTCTTCGTCCAGCAGGTAAAGCCCGTTGCCATGACCGGCTGCGCCCACCGCAAGCACCTCGGCCCCGCTGACGCCTGCCTTGTGCAGACAGTCGCGGATCGCGCCACTGGCCGCCTGCCACAGCCCTTCGGGAGCGCGTTCGACAAAGCCGGGCGCAGGCTGCAGCGTTTCCGAGCTGCGCGAGGCGACGGCGAGCGTCGTCCCGGCGCGGTCGAAGAGCGCCGCCTTCACCATGGTGTTTCCGGCGTCCACGCCGACCAGATACCCCGTCATTGCGCCGCAACCTCCCCTTTGCGATGCAGGCCGATCCGTTTCGGGTCGGCCCCGTGTGTCTCTGCGAGCGTGACGCGGAAGTTGCGGAGTTCCTGCGCGCGCTGTGCCGGGCTCCAGCCCTTTGCCTGTGCGAGGCGGTCGGCGAGCACGTCGAGCGCAGCAGCGTCCAGAGCACCCGCCAGCGCCAGTGTCGTGCGTCGCAGTGCCAGATCGGCAAGCCGTTCGACCTGCTCATGGGCGATGACGTAGTCGATCTCGGCATCGCTGTAGCCCGGCAGGCCCGACAACATCCGTTCGGAGGCAAAAGTATGTGCCAGCGCCCCGGCCAGCGTGCCGTACCGTTCCAGCAGCGTCGCGACACGGTCAGGCGAAAGCCCGGATTGTTCGGCCACCTGCGCGCACCAGAGGGCGCGGTCGGCGGGGTAGTCTGCGCCACCGCCGACGGGCATCTCCTCGGTTCCGGTGCGGCGCGCAATGCCCAGGCGGGTCATCACCTGATCCGCCGCCAGTTCGCCGAACGCACGGAAGGTGGTCCACTTGCCGCCGATCATGCTGAGCACCGGCACGTCGCTTTCGGTCCAGCGGTTGAAATGTCCGCGCGGGATCTGTCCGGTGGTCCCTGCCCCGCTGACCGGCAGCGGACGCACGCCCGCGAAGACGTGCAGCACCTGATCCGGCTTCACGGTCACGCCCGGAAAGACCCAGGACAAGCCATCGAGGATATAGGCCTGCTCATCCGCCTCGCAGCGCACGGCGTCGGGGTCGGGCACCTTGATGTCTGTCGACCCGACCAGAACCATCCCGTGCAGGCAGAACATGATGCAGATCCGCCCGTCGGTGTTTTCATAATACACCATGTCGTCGCCGAGCATCTCGCGCAGCTCCGGATGGTCGAGCACGAGATGCGCGCCCTTGGTGCCCTGCACCATGTCTTCCGTCGCCCCGGCACGCGCGTTGGTACGGTCGATCCAGGCTCCGGTGGCGTTGACGACGATCTCGGGGCGCAGGGTGATCTTCCGTCCGCCGATACGGTCGGTCAGCGCGACCTCGGTGCCGATGGAGGTGACTTCGAGATGGTTCAGCGCCACCGCGTCGCAGCCGGCCCGCGCCACGTCCTCGAAGATCTCGGTGACCACGCGTTCGGGATGGCTCACCTGGCCGTCGAAGTAGGTGGCCGCGCAGCGCACCTCTGGGCGGAAGGGGAAGCGTGCCTTCGCCTTTCCCGAGGACCAGAACTCATGCTTCGGCAGACCGCCCTTGCCGCGCGTGTAAAGATCGTAGAACGACAAGCCCAGCTTGACAGGCAGCGCGCCGCGCCGCGACGGTGCCTTGCTGAGGCCGAGGAACCTGAGCGGTGCGTTCATCGCGCCCGAGACCCAAGAGTCGATCGGCACGATGGTGCGCAGCGGTCCGACGAGATGCGGCGCGTTCCTGAGCAGGCGGTTACGCTCGTCGAGCGCCTCGCGCACCAGATCGAACTCGCCGTTCTCGAGGTAACGCAACCCGCCATGGACCATGCGGCTGAGCGCCGAGGACGCCCCCGCGCAGAAATCCGACTTCTCTGCCAGCATCACAGGCACGCCGTTCAGCGCCAGCTCGCGGTAGACGGAAGCGCCGTTGATACCACCGCCGATCACCAGCACTTTCGGCGCGGCGCCGTCCATGGCGTCCAGCCGCGCGGCGCGGGTCATGGGGGGAACGATGGAAAGGGTCATCCGGCCTCCTTCAGGCGCGCCAGCACGGAGCGGGCGGTGACCTCGTCGGTCACAAGCGTGTTGATGTAGCCGCCGCGGACCACGGCGCAGATGGCCTCGGCCTTTTCCTGCCCGGCGGCGACACCGATGCTGAGCGGCACCTTGGCCAGATCCGCCGGAGAGATCGCCACCACCAGCCGGTTGCGCACGTAGTCAGTGACTTCGCCGCGCGCGTCGAGCACATGCGCCATCAGTTCCGCCACCGCACCCGAGGCATAAAGCGCCTCTTCCTCGGCGGGCACGTCACGGTGCAGGTCGAAATAGGATGTCGCCTTCTCGCGCAGGCCGCCGATCCCGACCAGAGCCACGTCGGCGGCGCGGGCGGCCTCCATCACGCGGCTGACCGTCTTCATGCCGGTAATCATGGCATGCTGCTCCTCGGTCTCGGCGAACATGGGCGAGAGCATTTGCACCGCCTCGCCGCCGAAGGCCCGGGCCAGCGTGGCGGCCGCGTGGTTCACATCCGTATAGTGTTTGCCCTGCACGAGGCCGGTCGCAGGCACCGCCGTCATGCCGCGCAGCGGCACCACCTGGCGCAACGCGGCGACGCAGGCGCTCACGCCCTTGCCGCCCGTCAGGCAGACGGTCATGCCGGGTTTCAGCTTCGACACCAAGAGCTCAGCGGCGGTGCTGCCGACCCGGGCCAGCACCGCCTCGGGGTTGTCGGAGGCGGTGGGTTCGATCACCACCTCGCGCAGGCCCGAGATCTCGGCCAGTTCGCGTTCGAGTGCCAGATGGTCCTGGAAGGGCGAGCGGATCGTGATTTCCACCATGCCCATCTCGTGCCCGGCCTTGATCATCCGGTTCACGGTGGAGTGGCTCTGCCCCATCCGTTCCGCCACCTGGGCCTGCGTCAGCCCGTCCACGTAATGCAGCGTCAGCGCGGTGTAGATCCGGCGCACCTGCGCGATGTCCTGAAGCTGGTCCATGATCAGCTCCGCTTGCCGCGCTTGTTCATCAGGTGGTCGAAGCTGACCGCCGCAAGCAGGATGAAGCCCTTGATCATGTCCTGCATGTAGACGCTGACATCGAGCAGGATCAGCGAAGAGGTCACCAGCGACAAGAGCGCCACCCCCAGCACCGCGCCGAAGATCGACCCCTGTCCCCCCTTGAGCGAGGCGCCCCCGATCACCGCCGCGGCGATCACGTTCAGCTCCATGCCGACGCCGAACTGCGGCGTGGCCGAGCCGAAGCGCGCCATGAAGATCACGCCCGCGAGGCCCGTCAGGGTGGAACACAGCACCGTCACCCAGAAGATCACGCGCTTGGTACGGATACCGGAATACTCGGCGGCCTTCTCGTTCGACCCGGTATAGAAGATCGTCCGGAACTTCGCGGAACGGCGCAGCAGGAAGTCGAAGACCACCGCCAGCACGATGAAGATCAGAACCACCACCGGCAGGCCACCAAGACTGCCCTGCCCCACGAACTTGAACTCGGGCGGCAGGCTGAACAGCGACAGCGGCGTGCCCTTGGTGATCAGAAGGCACAGGCCCCGCACGATCACCATCGCAGCCAATGACGCGATGAAATGCGACAGCCCGACACGCACCACGAAGAGGCCCATGGCCGCGCCGACCCCCGCCGCCGCCGCGACCCCCGCCGCAGAGGCAAGCCAGGGGTCCAGCCCCATCAGGAACAGCTTGCCCGCGACCACCATCGCAAGGCAGACCACCGATCCAACCGACAGGTCGAGCCCGCCGACGATCAGCAGCACCGTCATGCCGATGACCACGATCCCTTCGATGGAAAAGCTGAGGAAGATGGTCCGGAAGTTCGACCAGGTCAGGAAATAGGGGCTGGCGAAGCTCATCACGATACAAAGCGCAAGAATGATGCACAGCAGCCCCATCTCGCGCATGCCCGCGAGCCTGCGCAGGGCGCCGGGGGGGCGGGTGCGGGTCATGCCGCCTGAAAGGCTGGTCTCGGTCATGCTGCGTCTCCTTGAATGTGCAGGCCCGAGGCAAGGTGGATGATCGCCTCTTCGGTCATCTCGTCGGGGCCCAGTTCACCTGACACCTCGCCCTCGTGCAGGACGACGATGCGGTCGCTGAGCCCGATCAGCTCGGGCAGTTCGGATGAGATCACCACGACGCCGACGCCCTGCGCGCAAAGCTCGCGCAGGATGGCGTGGATCTCGGATTTGGCGCCGACGTCGACGCCGCGCGTCGGCTCGTCCAGGAAAACCACCTTCGGGTTCACCGACAGCATCCGCGCCAGCGCGACCTTCTGCTGGTTGCCGCCCGACAGGGTGCTCGGCGGGTCCTCGGGCTTGCCGGCCTTGAGCCGCAGGCGGCGGCCCAGCGTCTCGGCCTGTGCGGTTTCCGCGGCGCGGTCGACAAGGCCCGCCCTCGTCACCTGGCTCAGGCGCAGCGAAGAGACGTTCATCGAGATCGGCAGGTCGAGGAACAGCCCCTCGCCCTTGCGGTCCTCGGAAACGTAGACCAGACCGCGCTCCAGCGCGGCGGAAAAATCGGGGATATCGACCGGTTCTCCCATCAGACGGACGGTCTTGGAGCTGCGGCGCAGCCCGCAGATCGCCTTGGCCAGTTCGGACCGGCCCGCGCCGATCAGCCCGCCAATGCCCAGGATCTCGCCCTCGCGCAGGGTCAGAGAAACGTTGTTCAGCACGTCGCAGGTCACACCCTCGACCTCGAGCAGCGGCCGGCCCGCGGGCTGCATCGCCTTGGCGGGGTAAAGATGGGAAATCTCGCGCCCGACCATGTTGTTCACGACCTCCTGCGGGGTCGTCTGGGGTATGTTCAGGCAGGTGACGTATTCGCCGTCGCGGAACACCGTGACACGGTCGCAATGATCAAAGATCTCGGCCATGCGGTGCGAGATGTGGATGATGCCCAAACCCCGCTCTCGCAGTCGGTGCACGATGCGGAACAGCTTCTCTGTCTCCGCCTCGGTCAGAGCCGAGGTCGGTTCGTCGAGGATCAGGATCCGCGCATCCAGCGTCAGCGCCTTGGCGATCTCGACAAGCTGCTGGTTCGAGATGCTCAGATCGCCCACCTTCGCGGCGGGATCGACGTCGCAGAGTTCCTCCAGAACGGTCTTTGCCTTGCGCTCCAGCGCGGCGAAGTTCATCAGACCGCTCCGCGTGGCGGTGGCGCTCATGAAGATGTTCTCGGCCACGCTCACGTCGGGGCAGAGCGCGATTTCCTGGTGCACGAAACCGATGCCGAGCGCCTGCGCTTCCAGCGGCGAGCGGATGCGGCGCAGCTTGCCGTCGACACGGATCTCGCCCGCGTCCGGTTGCTGTATGCCGTCGACGATCTTCATCGTGGTGGACTTGCCCGCGCCGTTCTCGCCAGCAAGGGCGTGGATCTCTCCGGCGCGCAGCTCGAAGGAGACATCGCGCAGGGCCTTCACCGCACCGAAGCTCTTCGCGATGTTGCTCAGTTGAAGTAGGGGCGGCATGGCAGCCTCCGGGATTGGCGGGGATGGTATGTTCGGCGGATCGGAGAAAACCGATCCGCCGGGAGGAGCCGCGCCGTCAAAGGGGGAGGACGCGGACTGGACCGAGGAGGCTTACCCCTCGATGCCGCGGGTGCCGCGCTTCTTGAGGTACTTGTCCCAGTAGAAGCTTCCGGCGTTGTCCTGCGTCACGACCGAGTAACCGTTGTCCAGCACCGGAATGCCCATCGGGTTGAACCCCGCCTCGGCGTGGTCGTTCATCGGGTCGATAAGCTCCGGGTGCTTGGCCAGCCACAGGAGCAGGAAGCCGTAATAGCCCTGCGTGCCCTGGTTGGGGTTGATCGCACCGAACATCTCGCCCGCCTTGATCATGTCGAGCACCGACGCGTTCACGTCGACCGACATCACGCGGATGCTGCCGCCCGCTTCCTTGGCCGCCTGCGCCGCGCCCATCGCCGAGGAAGCCTCCGGCATGAAGACCGCACCCAGATCGGGATTGGCCTGCGCGAGGCTCAGCACCGCCTGATAAGCCTTGTTCGGGTCCTGCCCGGTGGACGCCCGGCCGACCAGCTCCATATCCGGCCAGTTGGTCTCCATCTCTTCGATGAAGGCGGCGACGCGGCGGTCGTGGTTGTCCTGGCCGGGGTTCTCCAGCACGGCGTACTGGCCCTTGCCACCCATGTCCTCGGCGATCTGCTGCGCGGCCACGCGGCCTTCGCGGGCGTTGTCGGAGGTCACATAAGACACCCGATTGGAGTTCGGGCTGTCAGCGGCAAAGGTCACGACGGCGGTGCCCTGCTCGATGGCGCGGTTGATCGGCTCGACAAAGGGATCGGGGTTCATCGGGTGCAGCAGGATTCCGGCGGGCTGTTTCGCCAGCGCCTGCTCGAAGGTGGCGATCTGCTTGTTGACGTCATACTCCGGCGTGCCGGTGTAATCCGCCTCGCATCCGAACTGATGCGCGGCCTGCTTGAACATCTCGTAGACCGGGAACCAGTATTCCACGCCCGAAACCATCACGTTCATCACGTAGGTCTCGCCCGGCTCGCAGCGGAACGGGCTGGTTTCCCAAGGCGTATCGGCATCTTGCGCAAGCGTTACAGTCGCGCTGGCCATGACAATAGAGGCGGCTGCCGCCGCGAAATATCTGGTCTTCATCGGATGTCCTCCCTGGGCCGGGACCGAATACTCCTCAGTCAGCACCGGCGTTTCACAGGCCCGAAGATGCGGAGGAGGCACCCGCCTGTCAATAAATCCTGAGGTGCGAAATATATTTCACGTCGCTGCGACGCGGCGGGTCATGGCGTGGGATCGGCCGAGTCCCGTCGCTTTGGGCCATCAGTTTGGTGGGCTGTATTTATCCTGAACCAAGCGCAAGCGCGGCTGCCTCGTTCCCCGTATTGTAAAAGCGCATTTACTTGCCGCAGGCGGGACTCTGGTCCGGACGCCTGAGTGTGGAAGGTCCGCATCTGCATGCGGTGCCCGGCGACGGAAGTCTGGACCGCTTGTGGGCAAGGATGGTGCTGCGCGGCTCCGACAGCGCCGGTGTTGCCGGGCTGGCGTTCACCAAGGGCCGCACATGTCTTCAGGCGATTTGCAGCGCCCCCCGGTCGCCTCGGCCGGGCAATCCGGCAGGGGGCGACGGGGTTCATCCTGTACGGGGCCGGATCACGCAGTCGTCACCTTGGGGTGCAGCACCACGCGGGCGCCGATCTCGACCCGCTCGTACAGGTCCTTGACGTGTTCGTTGGTCAGCCGCGCGCAGCCGTTCGACACGGCGCTGCCAATGGTCGAGGGCGCGTTGGTGCCGTGGATGCGCAGGTAGGTGTCGCGCCCCGCGTCGTCGTAGAGATAGAGCGCACGGGCACCGAGGGGGTTGTTCGGCCCGCCCTTCATGCCGTCCTTGTACTGCGCGTATTTGCCCGGATCGCGGCGGATCATCGACTGGGTCGGCCGCCACCACGGCCATTTCGCCTTGCGAGCCACGGTGAACACACCGGCCTCGTACAAGCCCTTGCGTCCGACCCCTACGCCGTAGCGGATCGCCGCACCGCCCTGCCCCATCAAGTAAAGGTAGAACTCGTCCGGTACGACGTGGACCTCGCCGGGCAACCAGTCCATGCGCCCGGTGTGGACGGCGGTCGGGTTGAACCGTTCCGGCAGCTTGACCGGATGCGCCAGCGCCAGTCGGGGCGCAGCCAAGGCGGCCGCTCCGGCGACGAGCAGAGTTCGGCGAGTGAATTGGGTCATGGGCGCTCCTTTCCTGTGCCAAACCACAACACCTTTCGCCCGGGCCGGAAGGGGAGTCACACCTGCGTGAGGGCTGCGCGCAAGCGCCATTTGTTCCCGGAAAAACACGATTTCTGGCCAAATCAGGCCGCCCGTCGGAACCTTTCCGCACCCGAGGTTCGTTTTCCCGATGAACCTATCTCAGACGGAGCGCCACCCATGCATTACACACGTTTCTTTCTGATGATCGGCACATCGACTGTGGTGATGTTCGTTCTGATGTACCTGAACACCTACCTGATGGGGCATGTCTTCTTTTCCGAAACGCGGGCCTACATGGCGGTTCTGATGGGGGCTGTGATGGCGTTTGTCATGCTGTCCTTCATGCTGGGCATGTACACCAACAGACTGGCCAATATCGCGATCTTCACCGGTTCGATCATTGCCTTCGCTCTCAGCCTCTGGCTCGTACGCAGCCAGGTCACGGTGCAGGACCGGTCCTTCATGCGTGCGATGATCCCGCACCACTCGATCGCCATCATGACCTCGTCGCGGGCCGAGCTGACCGATCCGCGGGTGCAGACGCTGGCCGAGGACATCGTCTACGCACAGGACAAGGAAATCGCCGAGATGCGTTACCTGATCGCCGACATTTCCGCCAATGGCGAGGCCGCCCCGAAAGAGCCTGTCGCCGCTCCGGAGGTGGTCGACGCGCAGCAGGCCCTGTCCACCGAGGTCGTCGCCAAGGTCGATCCGGAATTCCTGACCGGAGACGATATCGCCAAGGTTCTGCCCGAAGGCGAAAGCTGCCGGTTCACCTACACGGCCTCCAGCCCTGCCGTTCTGGCGGTTGGTGCCGATGCGGCCGTGATGAAGATCAGCGGCGATCTTGTGCAGCTCGACCTGCAGTCCGACGACACAGCCACTGCCCGTTTTGCCGCGGACCCGCTGAATGCGGAAATTCGCAAGGGTGACGATCTCTCGGACATGATCGTGACGGCGGGCGAGGACTACACGGCCGGCTTCCGCGGTCAGTACAGCTGCAATGGGAGTCAGTGAGACTGGGGTCTGCAACTTCGGTTGTCAGGCTCAGGACCCATTGATTTCAGCGGAAGGGCTTGATTCATCGCGCGAAAACTGAGCCGTGACATGTCTGATGTCTTCTTGCTCAGGGATGCGCAGACGGCGCGTTTGGAAGCATACGTCCCGAAGTCCCACGGCAAGTCGCGTGCCGACGACCGGCGTATCCTGAACGGGATTATCTTCATAAATCGCAATGGGTTGCGCCTGAGGGATGCATCGAAGGTGTATGGTCTGCACAAGACTCTCTACAATAGTTGGAAGCCCTGGAGGCACAAAGACATCTTTGGACAGATGCTGGCCAAGTTCGCCTACCGGATTGTCAACGGAAACACTTGGCCTCGCCGTCAGGATGCGGAGTTTTTCCTCTCGTCGCTCACGCAAGTGATCAGGGACAACTTTTCCTCTCGATTTGCTCCTCTTGAAATCCACCTCAAACACCCCGCCCTGGAGGATCCGCAACCGCTCGAACGGATGTTCCGCGCGCCTGTTCGCGATCATCAGCCGGTCAATCGCCTGATCATCGCCCGTCCGGACGCCCTGCGCGTGATCCGCCATGAGGACCTAGGGCTGCTTGCGACACGCGAGCGCCAAGTGCGCGACCTCATCGGCGAAGCGACCCCGGCCCTCGACACGACATCCGCAGCCCGCGCAGTGATCGACGCCAACCTGGGCATCTCCGCCATCACGCTCGACCGGGTGGCTGCGGCGCTGCATCTCGGGCCGCGCACCCTGCAAAGGCGGCTGGCCGCCGAAGGCACAAGCCTGCGCACCATTCTCGAGGACGTGCGCCAAATCCGTGCCGTCCGGCTCCTCTCGCAGCCTCGCGCGAGGGTCGGACTGGTCGCCCAGACCGTCGGATACACCGATCTGACTGCGTTCTGGCGGGCATGGCGCGGCTGGATCGGAGAAGCCCCATCGAAATTGGACCGCAATTGACGCAAAGCGGGGCGTATGTATGGTCGATCAGCCGCGCTGACGCTATCCTTCCTGCGCACCCGTTGAACCGGACGCATTATCTTTACAATCGACGACCCGAAGCACCCAAAAACGGATTGGCCCTTTTACTGGGTCAGCCAGATCAGTTCCGCTTTCGCGGATATTCTCGAGCGCCACATCCGGCACATCGGCATAGATATCCCGCGCCAGCGTGCCATGATGAGCCTTCACGAGGATCAGTATCTTTCGCCGGGTTCTCGGCGCAGAAACTGAATGCGGCGACCGAGGTGATCCAGCGGATGATCAAGGACGAACTGGTCGCAAGCCGTGTGCGCCCGACCGATGGCCGGGTCACCGAGGTGTGCCTGACCGAAAAGGGCGACCGGCTACGGAAGCCTGCGCACGCCGAAGCCCGCACCATCTACGACCAGACCTTCGCGGGGATCACGCCCGAATAGGTGGCCAACCAGAGCAAAGCCCCCTACCCCACCGATAGCCAATACGCGAAACTGGCGCAGCGCTCAGTTTAACCACGGCTCTTCCCGTTCTGGATCCAGCTTCACGCGCGTCCTCTCGTGGACCGAGATCGGCAAGGGTCGAGATATCCGCCCCAATCGGGGTGCAATTGATTGAGTGCGAAACGGTCTCGGGCAGACGCACCTTTAGCCAACTAACTGCTATCAGAATGATGCCCAGATGCGACCGCACGTCCCGTGATTTCGCCGGTTAGTACGACCGAACGCACCCTGTACCGCGGCAAGTTTACAGCTGTAAACTTCAGGGACGTGCCGGAAGTCATTGAAGGTTCGGGTGAAATAGTCTCTGTTTTGTCAAAAAAATATTGACTTAGAGCCCTGAATCGAACCTTTTATCCCCAAGTGGCGCGAAAAAGGCCACATTCTGGAAATTGGGGCAACTACATGATTCCGGTGACACCGCTCGACGCAGACCGCCCGTCGGAGCTGGCAACAGACATATCAGAGCGTCTGACCAGCGCAATACGCGAACATCTCCTTTCGGCGTTCGCACCCGACAACACCAAATCCTTGCGCTCCTTTTCCGCCCCTGAGGCCGCGGACCTGCTGGGTGTGTCCGGACAGTTCATGCGCAAGGCCCACGCCGAAGGCACCCTGCCCGAACCCACCGACGTCCGTGGCGGCCGCCGCTACTATAACGTCCGGGAACTGTGGGACGCACGCCGCATTCTCGAAGGGACGTCCCGCAAGAAGGGCCGTTACCTGCCTGGCCGCCGCGATGGCGACAAGCTGCAGGTCTGGCAGCTGATGAACTTCAAGGGCGGCTCTTCGAAGAGCACCACCACGATTCACCTGGCCCACTACCTCGCGCTTCACGGCTACAAGGTGCTGGCCATCGACCTGGACCCCCAGGGTTCGCTGACATCCATGTGCGGCATAAGCCCCGAGATCGAGTTCGACGGTCTCACGATCTACGATGCCATCCGTTACGACAATCCCGTCCCTTTGGCGGATGTCATCAAGGAAACCTATTTCCCCGGCCTGTCCCTGGCCCCTTCCCGCCTGTTGCTCTCGGAATTCGAAACGGAGTCCGCGGTGCACTCGGCACCGGACCAGCCATTCTTCACACGAATTCGGAGCGCGCTGGAACAGGTGGAAGCCGACTACGACATAGTCCTCATGGACAGCCCGCCACAGCTCGGGTTTCTCACAATTTCGGGCATGGCAGCGGCGACCTCTCTGATTGTTCCGTTGACGCCTTCGATGCTCGACGTGTCCTCCACCGCTCAGTTCATGGAACTGGTCGGCGCCTACATGGGCGTGATCGAGGACGCCGGCGCGAAGCTGCATTACGACAACTTCCGGTTCCTAATAACCCGCGACGAACCCACCGACGTGCCGTCTCAGCAACTGACCTCCTTCATGCGCGCACTGTTCCAAGAGCGGGTGATGTCGTCGACGGCGTTGAAATCAACGGCGATCAGCGACGCGACAATGCTCAAGCAGTCGATTTACGAGGTCGTCCGCTCCGACATGACTCGCGCCACGTATGACCGCGCCAAGCAATCCATGGATGCCGTGGGGCACGAGGTGGAAACGATGATCCAGAAAGCATGGGGACGTAACTGATGGCACGGAAATCCCTCGGCAGCATGTCAGGAATCGCAAGCACCATCGCGCGCTCCAGCCCACAGGTTGGCGCAAAGGACCGGCCCGCCCGCAGCAGCGCACCCGCACTCGGGGCGCTTCAGGGGTCACTTTCGGCCATTCGCGAAATCGACCCCGCCCAGATCGATGACTGGGGTCCGAAGGATCGCATGGAGGCGTTTACAGTTGTAAACTCCGACGACGATGCCGAAGGTTTCGAAGCCCTGAAAGACAGCATACGCGACGGAGGTCAGCAGGTACCGATCCTTGTCCGCCGTGCGCCAGTCGAAGGCCGGTACGAGGTGATCTACGGTCGTCGACGCCTTCAGGCCTGTCGTGACCTTGGGCTGAAGGTCCGCGCCAACGTGCAAGATCTCGACGATGCGGCGGCATTGCTGGCCAAGGGGCTTGAGAATGCGGCAAGGCGCAACCTTTCGTTCTACGAAAAGGCGCGCTTTGCAGCAGTGATCCAGGTTGCCGGGCATGACACAAAGACAACCCGGCAGGTCCTGGGCCTGACCGCCTCCGGGTTGTCGCACCTCACGAAGGTCACCGACAACGTGCCGGACGACGTTGGTGACGTCATCGGCGCTGCGCCGAAATCCGGGCGTCCGAAGTGGACTGCTCTGGCCGATGCATTCATCGCAAAGAAAGTCACAGCATCCACCGCGTTGGCCATCCTGAAAAAGATCGATCCCCAATCGAACTCAGATGAACGGCTCGACCGCTTGCTGAAAGAGATCGCCCGCCGCGGCGCCCGACCGGCGCAGATCCGGGAATCGATGCCGGTCGATGGTGTGACCGTGAAGTCCGGCCGTGGCGCCGTTTCGGTTTCGATTTCCAAGGCCGGCGTCAATGCCGCATTCGGAAAGTGGCTCGACGACAACATCGACGAGATCATCAAGGAACAATACCGCGCGTTTACAACTGTAAACGACGCCGACTGAAACTGAGGAAGAGCAGAAAGGAGGATGCACCGTAAAGAAAAACCCCCGAAACCGGAGGCTTCGAGGGCTGTAGCGCACTAGGCGCCCTTAGCTTGACACCTAAAGGTTAGCAGCACTCGAATCAGTGAACAAGAAAAAACCGCACCGGTGCGGACGGTATTTCTTTGCCTGCTGGCCAGACATGACCCCAATCAACGATTTTGCCCCCAAGGGCACAAACCCGTCGCGCTTTGCGGCAGGGCAGGGCGGAGCTTTGCCTGAACGACCCAAACCCAGACCCGACAAGTGGACACTTTTACGCGCAGTGGAACAGGCACGCGATCCGCTGGGTTTGAAGGCCACACCACTGAACCTGTTGCGCGCAATGCTGTCGTTCATGCGCGAAGACTTCATTTCGCCACACGCAGAGGATTCGCACATCTGCTTCGCCTCGAACGCAGCCCTGGCGGAACGCGCGCATGTGAGCGTCCAGACCGTGGAACGCCATATTGCCCGCCTTGTCGGTTTGGGGCTGGTGACGCGTCACGCCGCCGGGAACAACAAACGGTGGGCACGTCGAGACCGGCAGGGCAGGGTGGTACTTGCCAGCGGTCTGTCGCTCCTCCCGCTTCTTGAGCGTCACACAGAGCTCGCTGAGCGCGCTGAAGCCTACACACGCCAGAAAGAACGACTGACCCTCCTCAGGGACCGCTGCGTCCTTGCCCTGTCCCACCTGAAATCCATCCTGGGCGAGGCAAAGGCTAACGCACACGAACTCTGTCAGAACGCTGCGCGCATCCTTCGCCGCAAACCTGTCGAAGAACAACTGACGGCCCTCCTCGACACTTTGAAGATGGAAAAGTCATGTATTGGCGAAACCGGAACAGGCAAATCGCGGGGCAGTGACACCTCGGATGAGGGGCACAAAGAAACAGATATGAACCCTAGTGAAGAATCTCCAACCCTTGAGGACAAACCTCTCTCCGAAAGAGAGGTCACCGCTGCATTCCCTACGCTTTGCCTCGAGCTGCGGAGTGCCAGGAACAATGCAGACTGCAAGGAAAGGATGGACTTGATCGCGAGCTACCTCGGTCTTGGACAGGTCTGGCAAACCGTCAACTCCATGGGCCCAAGTCTGGCGTTCATGATCCTTGGTTACGTTCTGGAACGCCAGGACAGCATACAGAGCCCTAGACGGTATGCCATGAGACTTGTTCGTGACCTCCACTCAGGCGCCATGCTTCCACGTGACCTGTTGCCAACCACAGCGCCGAAGGAACTGCGTTCTCGATGGTCAATGGCTCTGGCATAGCGGTCATGGCTCGTGGAAGAACGTCCTCACTATTGGCGTGAGCCAGCAGCCAGTGAGCTGAGCGAGCCTTGTCTGACTGAAGTAACGTGACAGAGATTTCCTTCAATGCGATGAGACAGCGGCTGATCTCCAAAGTTCGGGCTGTCGATGCTGCTGTTTGGCGCGGCTCGACCGTCGACCTGCGCTTCGGCCACCTCACTAGCAACTCCGTACACCCTGTTGATTGAATGCAATCAATATCGGGACAAGCAGGCACATACTGGACAATAAGACACTGTATCTAAAATGATAAACGTAAATTGCTTAACCTCTATGCCTTCTTGCCCGCGGGACGAAATGACACATTATGGGTTCAATGTTTGGATTGTATGTCTCATTGAGACGCTCAGCAGAGCAGAGGTGGCCACTCCAAGCCGCTGTCAAAGACAAGGAGGCATCATGATGTCCAAAGTTGAAACCACGCAAGATGCACCCCACGACGTCAGGGAAGCCCTGAAGCGGGGAGTCCGCTGCAAGTGTCCGAAGTGCGGCGAGGGGTCCGTCTTCAACGGCTATCTCAAGGTGCGGTCCGAATGCGAGGTTTGCGGCCTCGACCTCACGCCCCAGCGCGCAGACGATGGTCCCGCCTATGTCACCATCCTCGTGGTTGGCCACCTCATGGGTTTTGCATTGCCGGTCTTCTTCGAGAGCTTTCGGGACAATCCGCTTCTCGTGGCATGCCTGTTGTCAGCGGCTTCAATCACTCTCGCGCTCCTGATGCTGCCGCCGGTCAAGGGCATGTTCGTGGCGTTTCAATGGGCCAAGGGGATGCACGGATTTGGCAGGACCGCTTCCGGTCCCGCCATCAGCCAAGAAACGCGCTGTGCTGGAGACTGTTGACCAGGAAATAGAGGTTCGCCCGCAAGGCTTCTCGCGACAGTGATCCGCCAAGGCAGAGGCGCACTTCATCGCCCGGCGTTATTCCCACGCTGAACGCGTCTGACGGCATGATGCCGATCGGGCGCCCAGCCATCCGGGCGACGACGTCGGCCCTTCCGACGCCCTCCGGCAGGGACAGCCAGACGTTGAACGCATTCTCTGCCCCACGAAAATCGAACCCTTCGAGGACCTCGCGCGCTATGGCCTGCCGGGCCGAGGTTTCTGACCGGATGAAGCGCCGGATCTGATCGGCGGTCCCGTCCTCGATCCATTGCGTTGCAAGCGCGGTGGTGATGGGTGACGGCATCACGGCCTGCACCTTGAGCGTCTGGCCGAGCGAATAGGCCTGCTTTCCGTTGGGCGCCACCGTGTAGGCCAGGCGCAGCCCGGCGCCGATGCACTTCGCCAGCCCTCCGATATGCCAGGTCAGGTCCGGCGCCGACACGGCAATCGGGGCAGGGGCCTTTGCGGGGATGAAGCCGTAGGCATCGTCCTCGATCAGCTGCAGCCCATGCTTGTTCAGCACCTCCGAGATGGCGAGCCTCCGGTCCGTGGGGATCGTGAGTGTCGTCGGGTTCTGGAGCGTCGGATTGAGATACAGCGCCTTGGGCCCGTGCGTCCGGATCGCGTCGGAGAGCGCGTCGGGCAGGATGCCATCCTTGTCCATCTCGATGCCGACAAGGTTCAGGCCCCGCCGCGACGCGATGTTGCGAAAGCCCGGATAGGTGATCTGTTCACACAGGATGGTGTCGCCGGGCTCTGTGAGTATCGTCAGGATGGCGCAGATCGTGCTGTGCGCGCCCGGTGAAATGACCAGACGTGCGCTGCTCGGGATCATGCCGCGCAGGCTCAGCCACGTCGACGCTGCCGCCTTGTCCTTGTCGGAGCCGGTCGAGGATTGGTATCGCAGCAGCTGCAGAAGATTGGCAGATACATAATCCAGTCCGGCTCGCATGTTGGCGATCAGGCCGGGGTCGGTGGGCTCAGGCGGCAGGTTCATCGACAGGTCTTCATCGGCGAGGCGCAGCGGGTCGGGACCGTTGGGGGCCTCGGTCGGTTTGGAGATGAATGTGCCGCGTCCCACGTGGCTGGTGACGAGACCGCGGGACTGCGCCTCGCTGTAGCCGCGCGACACGGTGGTGAAGTCGATGCCTAACTGTTTCGCAAGCATCCGCTGTGGCGGCAGCCTGGTGCCTGGGGACAGACGCCCGTCGCGGACGTCTTTCTCTATCGCGTCGGCGATTGCGATGTAGCGTGGTTTGCCGCTCGTTTCGGCCCGCGGTGTCCAGTCAGTCATGTCGTTCTCCGTTCTGAGGCGTTGATAGCCAATGATTCGGGAGAATTGAAGCGCATTGTATGGATGCGACGGATTGCGGAAGGTTTCGCAGAGGCCACAGTGCGAAGCGGATTGATATTACGCGGAAGATATCAGCGGAGACTGCCGGCGCTGCCTAAAAACAGGACTCTTGCTCGCTTTATTGTATGCATAATTGTTGTGTGAATGAATGTTATATTGATAGAATAATCGAGGAAAGATCAGTGTGAAGGCATCCAGTGAACAGGAGATATGGGATGCCCGAAGTTACCAAAGAAGCTCATAAGGACGGCGATTTCTTCGTAAACTACGAAGAAAAGGTCTTCGAAGACGTCAAGGCCGACGAAGGGGAAAAGGCGCTTGTGACCTTCCATACGGTGGCCTTCGAAGGGTCCATCGGTCTGGTCAACATTCTGCAGGCAATTCGTCTGCAACGCAAAGGATTCGAGACCTCGATCCTGCTTTACGGCCCGGGCGTCACCCTGGGCATCCAGCGCGGTTTCCCGACACTTGGCGACGAAGCCTTCCCCGGGCACCAGAACTTTGCCGCCAATCTCAAGAAGTTCATGGCCGAGGGTGGCAAGATCTACGCCTGCCGCTTTGCCCTGCAGGCGCTCTACGGTCATGGCGAACCCTCGCTGCTGCCCGGGATCACTCCGATTGCGCCTCAGGACGTGCTCGATTGCATCCTTCTGCACCGCAAGGACAACGCCTTCATCCTCGACACCTGGACGGTGTGAGACATGCGGAGCCGTGCCGGTCAGCGGCGCGGCTCCGTTCCTTTGCTCCACGACAAGGAAGGACCAGGGACCATGAGAACCGACATCATACGCGCCGCCGCGGTGCAGATCGCGCCGGACCTGACAGGCCGTGCGGGTACCATCGAGCGGGTGCTGAACGCCATCGCCGAAGCCGCCGAGAAGGGTGCGGAGTTCATCGTCTTCCCGGAAACCTTCGTGCCGTATTACCCCTATTTCTCTTTCGTGCTGCCCCCAGTGCAACAGGGCGCGGCACATCTGGAGCTCTATGATCAGGCGGTGGTCGTGCCCTCGCCCGAAACGCAGGCCGTGGCCGAGGCGGCGCGAAAGCGCGGCGTTGTCGTCGTGCTGGGCGTGAACGAGCGCGACCACGGCTCGCTATACAACACGCAGCTGATCTTTGACGCCGATGGCAGCCTTGCGTTGAAGCGGCGCAAGATCACGCCGACCTACCATGAGCGCATGGTCTGGGGGCAGGGCGACGGGGCCGGGCTGAAGGTCGTTGAGACCAAAGTCGGCCGCGTTGGCGCCCTGGCCTGTTGGGAGCATTACAACCCGCTCGCCCGATACGCCTTGATGACCCAGCACGAGGAAATCCACGCGGCCCATTTCCCTGGCTCTCTGGTCGGTCCGATCTTTGGCGAACAGATCGAGGTCACGATGCGCCACCATGCGTTGGAAGCCGGGTGCTTCGTGGTCAACGCCACCGGCTGGCTGACCGAAGAGCAGATCCAGTCGCTGCATCCCGATCCGAAGTTGCAGAAAGCCATGCGCGACGGCTGCATGACCTGCATCATTTCTCCTGAAGGCCGCCACCTGGCGGAGCCTTTGACCGAGGGCGAAGGCATCCTGATCGCCGATCTGGACATGAAGCTGATCACCAAGCGCAAGCGCATGATGGACAGCGTCGGCCATTATGCCCGCCCCGAGCTTCTGCACCTCGTGCATGACATGCGGCCCGCCGAAACTCGCGTGGCGTTTGAGGCCGCCGCCGTGCCGCACCCTCCCGCCCAAGCCGATCTCGACGAAAAGGAACCGAGCCATGTCTGATGCCGACCTGATCAACGACCTGCAATCCCACGGCATGCGTCTGGTCGACCCGCGCGCCGGCCATGAGGCGCGGCGGGGCGGGGCAGGGCCCTCGGACCACAAGGCCATCACCATCGGCGAGACGACGGTGATGGTCCCGGTGCACAATGCGCCCGCCTTCGAGTCTCCGTTCCTGGTGGAGCCGCCGGATGCGGGCGGGGAGGCCCGTGTGACCCGTGACGGCGTCGAGATCGCCAAGGTGCGCTTTCCCACGCGGCCGAGGTTCTATGACCTGAAGACTGCGGACGGCATCCCCTACAGCCAGATCGCGGCGCTGCATTCGCGCGACGTTCTGGCGACGACCGTGCTGCAGACCTGCATCCGCTATGAAAGCCGCAAGAAGACCTGCCAGTTCTGTGCCATCGGTCAGAGTCTGGCCGCCGGCCGCACCATCGCCCACAAGACGCCGGAGCAGTTGGCCGAGGTGGCCAAGGCCGCCGTCGAGCTGGACGGCGTGAAGCACATGGTCCTGACCACCGGCACGCCGAGGGGCAAGGATCGCGGTGCGGCGGTCATGGTAGACAGCGCCCGCGCCATCAAGGCGGCCGTCAACCTGCCCTTGCAGGGCCAGTGCGAGCCGCCCGACGACGACATCTGGCACCAGCGCATGAAGGATGCCGGGATCGACGCGCTTGGCATGCATCTGGAGGCGGTCACGCAGGAGGTGCGCGAGCGGATCATGCCGGGCAAGGCCACGGTGCCGCTGGAGAAATACATGTCCAGCTTCGAGGCAGCGGTGAAGGTGTTTGGCCGCGCGCAGGTGTCCACCTACATCCTCGCCGGTCTTGGCGACACGCGCGAGGCGATCCTCGAGATGGGGCAAAAGCTGTGCGATATGGGGGTCTATCCCTTTGTCGTGCCCTTCGTCCCGATCTCGGGCACGCCGCTGGAAAGCCATCCGGCGCCCAAGCCCGAATTCATGGCCTCGATCCTGCGCCCGCTAGGCGAGATGATCGTCCGCGCGGGCATCCGGTCCGAAGACATCAAGGCCGGGTGCGGCAAATGCGGCGCGTGTTCGGCCCTCTCGACCTATGAAAAGCTGAAGGTGCCGGCATGATCGAGCTTGAGCCGCACCTGTTCCAATGCCCCGGCTACTACATCCGCGCGGCGTCGAACCCTTTCGAGGCGCGCGGAGCCGAGGCATTGCGCCGAAAGGTATTCGTCGAGGAACAGGCGATCTTCAAGGACCACGACCGCGACGAGATCGACCTGGTCGCCACCCATCTGGTGGCGCTGTCCACGTACGCCCACGAGGCCGACCAGGTGGTGGGCACGGTGCGCATCCACGAGGACAGCCCGGGCCTCTGGTGGGGCTCGCGCCTCGCCGTGGACCGCGATTTCCGGCAGGTCGGGCGGCTGGGGACCGAACTGATCCGCCTTGCGGTCTGCACGGCCAATGCGCGCGGCTGTCACACCTTTCTGGCGCATGTGCAGATACAGAACGTACCTCTGTTCCGCCGGTTGAAATGGACCGTGCTGGAAGAGGTCGATCTGCACGGCGTGCCGCATGCACGCATGTCCGCCGACCTGGCGCATTATCCGCCCTGCGACGATCCGACGGCGGGCTGGTTCATGAAGCCGGGGCGGCGGGCATGACCCAAACGCTGGCAGACATGGCCGAGGCGCTGCGCGCGCACCCGGCGATCCGGTCCAAGCTGGGGATCGCGCAGGCCGCCGGGATGCTGGGGCTGACCGCCGCCGCGCCGGGCCGCCCGGGAGACGATGCGGCAATGATCGAAACGGCAGAGGGCTATGACCTCTTGGCGGGGGAGGGCTTCATCCCCGCCTTCGTTCAGGCCGATCCGTGGTTCGCGGGCTGGTCCGGGGTGATGGTCAACCTGTCGGATATCGCCGCGATGGGCGGTCGGGCCACGGCGCTGATCGACCAGGTCTGGTCCCCGAATGCCGAGGTTGCCGCGCCCCTGATGAAGGGGCTGCGTGATGCCGCAACGGCCTATGGCGTGCCGCTGGTAGGTGGCCATACGAACTTTGCGGCTGCCGAACTGAACCTCGCGGTGTCGGTACTGGGCAAGGCCCGAACGCCTGTGACCAGCTTCGATGCGCGCCCCGGCGACGTGCTGCTGGCGGCCATCGACCACCGGGGCCGCTACGTGAACTTCGACAATTTCTGTGCCGTCCTGGATGCACCGCACGACCGCCTGCGCGGTGATCTGGCGCTGTTGCCCTCGCTCGCTGAGGCCGGATTGCTGCGCGCCGGCAAGGACATCAGCCAGGGTGGCATCGCGGGTACGGCGTTGATGCTCTGCGAAAGCTCGGGTGTGGGTGCGGTGTTCGACCTCAACCGCATCCTGCCGCCCGCCGATGTGCCGTTGCTACGCTGGCTGCACAGCTTCCCCAGCTTCGGATTCCTGCTCTCTGTCGCGCCGGAGCACGCGGCCGAGGTCTGCCTTGCCTTCCGGGGGCGCGGCATCTGGGCCGACCCCATCGGCAGCATTACCGAAGGTTCCGACCTTCGCCTGCAACGCGACCATGAGACCGCATTGTTCTGGGACCATGCCCAGACACCATACTTGTCGCCGTCCCGAAAGGAGCGAGCCGATGCCTGAGATGCACTGGACCCTGCGCTGGCCCGATGGCAGCGAAGAGCGCTGCTATTCCCCGTCGAGCGTCATCACCGAATTGTTCACCCCGGGGCAAAGCTACCCGCTGCCGGACTTCTTGCTGCGAGCCCGGATCGCGATGGAGCGCGCCTCGAACCGGGTCGAACGCAAATACGGCTTCGCCTGCTCTTCCGCGATGGATCAGCTCGACCGGATCGAACGGCGGGTCGCCGATTTCGAAGGGCAGCCCGACGCGCAGGTCACCTGCCTGTCGATCGCATGAAAAGGACCGAGACCATGAAAAACGCAAACATCCCGCATGTCGCTGTCGCGATTGTCGGCGGCGGTCAGGCCGGCCTTTCCGTGGCCTGTCAGCTGCAAAAGAAGGGCATCGAAAGCGTCGTCTTCGAACGCCACGAGAAATTCCATTCCTGGCGTGTGAACCGGTGGGACAGCTTCTGCCTTGTCACGCCGAACTGGCAATGCCGTCTGCCCGGATTCCACTACGACAAGGAATTCGGCGGTACCGACCCTGACGGTTTCATGCTGCGCGAGGATATCACCACGTATCTCGACGCATTCGCCGCGACCTTCGAGCCGAACCTCTACGAACATGTCACGGTGACCCGCATCGCGCATCATCCGCAGGGCGGGTACGTGGTCGAGACGACCATCGGCACATGGACCTGTGATCAGGTGGTGATCGCCACGGGCGGCTATGACAAGCCCATCGAGCCCGCCTATGCCGAGGCGCTGGACCCGACCATCGTGCAGATGCATTCGGTCGATTACCGCAACCCGGCGCAACTCCCGGAGGGCGACGTGCTGATCGTGGGCACTGGTCAGTCCGGCGTGCAGATCATGGAGGATTTCGTAAGGGCAGGGCGGGGCGTGCACCTTGCCGTCGGCCCCGCGCCGCGCAGCCCGCGCAAGTATCGCGGCCGCGACGCGACCGACTGGCTGCACGACGCCGGGCACTACAAGATCACCATCGACACCCATCCCGACCCGGTGAAGGCGATGACGCAGACCAACCACTACATGTCCGGCCGCGACGGGGGGAAGGAGATCGACCTGCGCAAGTGGCATGTGGATCACGGAGTCGAGCTGTATGGCTCGCTGGCCAACATGGACGGGTGCAGGCTGGAATTCCTGCCCGACCTCGCCAAGAACCTCGACGACGCCGACCGCAGCTATGTCGGTATCCGCGACCAGATCGACAGCTACATCGCCCGGACCGGCATCGACGCGCCCGAAGAGCCCCCTTTCGTCAAGGTCTGGGAGCCGGAATCCGAGCGCACGGAACTGGACATCAAGGAGGCCGGTATCGCGTCGGTCCTCTGGGCCATAGGGTTCCGGCCGGACTACTCATGGATCGAAGTCGATGTATTCGACGCGCGGGGCAAACCGAAGTTCCACCGCGGTGTCACGGATGTGCACGGTTTCCACTTTATCGGCCTGGGCTGGCTGAACACCTGGGGCTCGGGCCGGTTCCTGGGGATCGAGGAGGACAGCGCCTACCTTGCCGACCAGATCGCCGCGCAACTGAAGGATACCAGCAAGCGCGCGGTCGCCTGATGGCGGTCGTCGCCTTCGCGGCCCGCCCCGCGCCGGTCGAGACCTGCGCCGACCTGCCGCTTGGCATGGCGCAGCTGTCGCCGGACGGGCTGTCCGAGCAATGGGTCCTGCGCTTTTGCGGCGATCAGCATTGGGCTCTGATCGCCAAGGCGCTTGGCCAGCGCGAGGCGGTGTTCCACGCGGCAGACGGGCGGCCGGTCTACGCTGCGTTCTGCGCCACGTCGCTGAGTTTGCAGCCGTCCGCGTCGTTGCTGGGGCGCGATGTAAAGGTGGCATCCGTGCTGTTCGCAGTGACCGAGACGCGCACCGGGTCGCGGCACCGGCTGCTGGTCGACGGCGCGGTGATTGCCGAATTGTCCATGATCTCGACCTTTGTCAGCCATGACACGCAGGGCTGCAACACGCGGATCTATCGCAACTCTGTCCTGGGCCAGATGCACCTGCCCCCGGCCGACCCGGCCCTGCTGGCGCTGGATCGTCAGGCGCGGGAAACGGCCCGAAGCCTGCGGGGAACCGTCGTGGCGCGGGCAACCGAGATCCATGTTGAACGCCCGGTGCCCGCGCTGGATTTCAATGCCGTGGGGCTGTTGTATTTCCCGGCCTTCTCGCGCATCGCCACGACAGCCGCCCATGCGCGGGCAGGGGGCACTGGTCCAGTCCGGAAACGCGACGTCGTCTACCTCGGCAACCTCAATCAGGGCGATACCGTCCATGTCTTCGGCCACGGCCAGAAGATGCTCATGACCCGCGGCGACGGCACGCCGATAGCCGTGATCCGGACCGAGCGGGAAGACACCAGAGCCTGAACAATGCACGCCAACGGCGTGCCCTGCGTTCACTTCGCGTACGGACGCGTTACTGCAGCACGCCTGCCACCGCCTCTTCGGCGCGCTGGACTGATCGGTCCGGTGGGGCTCGCCGCCGCGGCCCGGCAGTCCTTTGGCCAGCCTAATCCGCTGATCCGTGCGATCCCACGATCAGGGCAGGCGTCGCGAACTGATAATCGAAGTGCTGCGCAACGCCGGATGGAACGACTGCCGGATGGAGGGTAAGCGCTTGCGTCCCGGGGCCTGCGTGAAGCGATCCTTCAAGCGACGGTGCCTTGCAGAGGTCTATTCACCTTCGGTAGTCAGCGTTCATACTGACATATATTGTATGCAGATGGATACACATGTATCCATTGCCGTAGCCAGAGACTCGGGAGGCCGGTTTGCGCATACATTTTCTGAATCACGCAATGCATCGGCGGGCGCTGACCTTCGTCCTTGCGTCGCTTGGGACGGCGCTGTTCTGGCTGGGCGGCCTGCCTTTGCCGTTTCTCTTCGGCCCGATGGCCTTCTGCCTGGCTGGGGCACTGGCGCATCTGCCCCTGAAGGGGTTCGGGCAGGTCTCCGTGGCGGCCCGCACGATTCTCGGCGTTGCCGTCGGTGCCTCCATCACGCCGGACGTCATCGCCCAACTGCCCCGCATGGCTGTCTCCGTCGCCCTGATCCCGCTGTTCATTGCGGCGATCGCGCTGGTGGGGGTGCCGTTCTTTCGCAAGTTGTGGGGGTTCGACGGGCCCACCGCCTATTATGCCGCCATGCCGGGCGGCCTTCAGGACATGGTGATCTTTGGCACCGAGGCCGGGGCCAACCCGCGGGCGCTGTCACTCGTCCATGGCACGCGTGTGCTGATCATCGTGACGCTCGCCCCCTTCATCCTCGGTCACTTCTACGGCGTGGGTCTGACCAATCCCATAGGGGCGCCGGTCGCCGACCTGCCGGTGCATGAGCTGCTGATCATGGTCGCCGCCGCATGGATCGGCTGGAAGGGCGGGGAGCGCATCGGCCTGTTCGGCGCGTCGATCCTTGGCCCGATGATCGTCACCGCAATCCTGTCCCTGACAGACGTGATCCATGCCCGCCCCCCGGCCGAAGCGATCCTCCTTGCGCAGTTCTTCATCGGCTGCGGGATCGGGGTGCAGTTCATCGGCGTCACATGGAAAGAGCTGACCCGCGTGGTCGCAGCGGGCATCGCCTACGTCATGGTATTGGCCGTGCTCGCGGCGGTCTTTTCCGGCGTCGTTACTTGGCTGGGACTGGGAGAGCCGGTTGCCGCTTTCCTTGCCTTCGCGCCCGGCGGTCAGGCCGAGATGACGGTGCTGGCCATCGTGACGGGCGCAGACCTCGGGTTTGTCATCACGCACCACCTGACGCGCATCGTCATCGTGATCGTCGGCGCGCCGGTGCTGGCCGCGGTCATCGCCCGAAGACGGAAGGATTGACCATGTGGATCGGCGCGCCCGCGGCGTAGGCGTTCACCTGCTCGAATATGTCGGCGAACTGCTTGTCGAACTCGTCCTCGGTGACAAAGCCGATATGCGGCGTGGCGATCAGGTTGGGATGCGACAGCAGCGGATCATGCGCGTCGGTCAGCGGCTCGGTGTCGAAGACGTCGATGGCGGCCATGCCAGGGCGGCCCGCGTTCAACCCGTCAAGCAGGGCGCCCGGAGCGATCAACCCGGCGCGGGACGTGTTCACAAGGACGGAGCGCGGCGACATCTGTGCCAGGTCCTCTGCGGTAACGATGCCCCGGGTCTCCGGTGTCAGGCGCAGATGCAGGGAGACCACGTCGCTTTCGGCGAAGAAGGCGGCCCGGCTATCCGCAACATGCTCGCCTGCGGCGCGCGCCCGGTCGCGGCCCTCGTCGGAGGCCCACCAGACCACCTCCATGCCGAAGGTGCGGGCGTAGTCCGCCACGACGCGACCGATCCGGCCATAGCCGTACAGACCCAGCGTCCGGCCGCGCAGCGTGCGGCCCACGCCCATCTGCCACCGGCCCGCCTTGACGCTGGCCATCTGCTGCGGCAGCTGGCGCATCGCAGACAGGATCAGGGCGAAGGTCAGTTCGGCAGCGGCATAATTCGCGCCATCCGCGCCCTTGTTGGAGCAGAGCAGCACACCCCGGTCGGTGCAGGCCTCCACATCCACATGTGGCCAGACGCCGCGTTGGGAGATCAGCCGCAGGTTCGGCAGGCGCTCCAGCAGGCCGCGCGTGACCCGCGTGCGTTCCCGGAACAGCACGACACACTCGGCCTCGGCCAGACGGGCGGCCAGGGCCGCCTCGTCGGGTTCATGGTCGGTCCAGACAGTGACGTCATGTCCGTCGAGCAGGCGGAAGCAGGGCAGCCCCCGCAACGTGTCGAACCAGTCGTCGAGAATGTGGACCTTCATGGGATGTGCCCTGTCAGCTTTGGGGAGAGAGCGCCTTGATCGCCCGGCTGACCCGTTCGTGCAAGATCAGAAGGTCGGACTGGCCCGGACCGTCTTTGGCGATCCGCTGTGACAGGTCGCTGCGGATCTCTTCCAGATCGCGGCGCACGCGGCTCAGTTTTTCGTAATCGCTCATTCGGGGCTCCTCAGTGCGACAGGAGTACGGGGATATCGATCTGTGCCAGGACCTCTGAGGTGACACCGCCAAGCAGATCTTCACGGAACTTCGAATGCTCGAAGGCACCGAGCACAAGCAGGGATGGCCGATGTTTCTGGCACCAGCCGAGAAGGGTAGGGGCCACGGGGTGCGACGTGGGCCATTCCTCGTGCACGGCCTCGACCCCGTGACGGGAGAGGTGGGTCATCAGGTCCTCGATCGGCCATGCGGTGCGCGGACCGACGGTCAGGACGCTGACACGTCCGTCGTCCTCGATCAGGCGCAGGCTGTCCGACAGGGCACGCGCCGCGGCGCGGCCACCGTCCCATGCCAGCGCGGAGTGGCTGAGGCCGCCGCCGCCGTCATAGCCCGCGGGCACGACGACCACCGGGCGCCCGGACATCAGCGCGATGCGGTCCGGGTGCAGCGTCACATGTTCGTCGTCCGTGTCGGCATGGCTGCCCACGATCAACATGTCGTAATGTCGCGCGGCCTCGGACAGGACGTTGTCGACGCGGCCGGTGACTTCCTTCAGCTGAAGCGCGTTGGCCAGCCCGAGGGCAGAGCGTTCCGTTTCGAACTTCGCTTCGATCTCGCGCAGGATGTCCGAGTTGGCCGCGTCGAGCAACGCCCGCGCCTCCTTCGGGATCCAGCGCGACCGCTTGTCGATCACCTCGTGCGAACTGTGCGCCAGCATGGCGGTCACATGCGCGCCCAGCCGGTCCGCCAGCGACGCCGCATAGCGCAGCGCGGCAACCGAGCCGTCAGAGCCGTTGAAGGCCACGAGAAGGTTCATCATCGGCATGTCAGCGCCCTTTCCAGATCGAAGCGGGCACGTAAATGTGCCCGTCCGCAAGCTTGCGAGCGGTGCGCAGCAGCCCGGCGGAGTTCAGCGTGAAGTGGTTGTTCATGTCGAAATCCACCAGCACCTCGATGGTGCCGGACGCATGTTCGAGAACGACGTTGGCCGGGCTCTCGGTGGGCCGCTCCAGCAGGCCGTCCGCGACGGTGCCGGGGGTCAGCGCGCAGGAGGCGAGGCACTGCGACCCGGTCACCGCCATCGACGGGTGCGTCGTCCAGGGCATGAAGTAGCGCGTGCAGATCGTGCCACCGTCCTTCGCGGGCGCCAGCAGGCCAAACTTGGGCGTGACCGATTGCGCCACGTCGCCCATGCCCATGGCCGCGCCCGCCTGAAGGCGCACGGCCTCCATCCGGGCAAAGAAGTCCCGGTTCGCGTCGAGTGCCTCGACGCTCTCGTATCCGGTCAGGCCGAAGTCCGCTGCGCGGGCGATCACCATGGGCATGGCCACGTCCATGCAGGTGACCTCGATACCGTCGAAAGTGTCGCGGAGGTTGCCCGTGGGCAGGAAGGCCCCGGTCGAGGATCCCACCACGCCCATGAAGTTGAGCGCAATCGGGGCGGCCCGTCCGGGTACCCCGGCGATCTCTGTCTCGCCATCGTAGCGCAGCACGCCGCCGGGCGTCTGGACCCGGGCCAGCACCCTGGCCCCGGTGTTGACGGCGCGGATCCTGATCTCTGTCTCGTTCCCGGTGGCGGTGACGAGGCCCATCTCGATGGCCGCCGGACCCACGCCCGACAGGATGTTGCCACAGGTGGGCTTGAAGTCCACCAGCCGGTCCGCAACCGAGACCTGCGCGAAGAAGTAGTCCACGTCTGCCCAGTCGTCATCCGAGGGCGAGAGCATGGCGACCTTGGTGGTCACCGCCACGCCGCCGCCGATGCCGTCGATGTTGATCGCGTGGCCCGCGCCGACGGCGGCCATCAGAACCTCGGCCAGCGTTTCGCGGTCCTCCGGCAGGTCGGCGCGGTTGAAATAGGGCCCGCGCGAGGTCCCGCCCCGCATGAAGACGTAGGGGATGCCTGTCTGTGTCATGTCACTGTCTCCCGGGGATCAGTTCAGCGGCCAGGGCAGGTCGGTGACGTCCTGCAGAAGGCCCGGAGGGAAATCGCGGTTGAGTGCGCCGGCCATCACGCACATCAGTGCGATGCCGCAGGCGGTCAGGATCAGCGTCTTCGGCCAGGGTGCCTGTGCCCGGACCCGCAGGAAGGTCACGAGGAACCCGGCCAGCGCGAGGATGAAGCCTAGCACGTAGGTGGCCGCGATCAGCCCGGCGAACCATGCCAGCGTGCCCCAGAGGCCGTAGGGCGCGTCCGCGTCCTCACCCGCCATTTCCTTGTCGGCGAAGATGGTGTCGCCCTCGGGCCGCATCAGCATCTGCGCCAGGAGGATCAGCAGGGCGACCAGCGTGATGCCCCCGATCACCAGCGGTACGATCTTGTCCGTCATGTTGTAGTCGGGGATCATGTTGGCGTTGAGCAGCGCGGTCACGACGTAGGCCAGGATCACCAGAAGGAAGACGATCGGCGCGCGCTTCGATCCGGACTTCACGTCGCCTTCGGCCATGATGGTCTTGGCCTGCCGGATCCCCAGCACCACCGACACGACCGTGACGATCAGCAGCACGATGACGATGGGGGAGAAGATGTAGTCCATCCCTTCCTCGAACGACTTGCGGAAGCGGAACGACGCGATCTGGAAGGCCTGGTTCGAGAATTTCTCGACCGGGTTCGAGAGCACGAAGCCGATCAGGAAGGCCGGGCGGGACCAGTCGAACCGGCGCAGGAAGATGCCGATCAGGCCGATGGCGAAGAGCGCGAGGATGTCCTCGAAGTTCTGCCCGGACTGGAAGGCCGCGAAGGCGATCAGCATGAACAGGAACGGCGCGAGGTAGGTGAAACGGATGGTCGTCAGCTTCGCGATGCCGCCCGAGACGCCGATGCAAAGCAGCGTGCCGACGACGTTGGCCAGAGCCAGCAGCCAGACAATGGAATAGGTGATGTCGAGGTTGTCGCGCAGCATGGCCGGGCCGACCTCGATGTCGCCGGAGCCGAGCAGCGCAATGGCACCGATGAAGATCGCCATGGAACCGGAGCCGGGGATGCCGAAGAGCAGGGTGGGGACGAGGCCGCCGCCTTCCTTGGCGTTGTTCGAACTTTCCGGGCCGATCACGCCCCGGATCTCGCCCTTGCCGAAGTTAGATTTGTCCTTGGTGGTCTGCACCGCGTGGCCGTAGGCGATCCAGTCGACGACAGAGCCGCCAAGGCCGGGGATCACGCCGACCAGCACGCCGATCAGCGAGCAGCGGACCGACAGCCACTTGTTGGCGAACCAGTCGCGCACGCCGTCCATCCAGCCCGCGCCGAGCGACGCGTCCTTTGCGATGGACCGGTCCTGCCGCAGGAGCGAGACGATCTCGGGCACGGCAAAGATGCCGAGGCCCACGATCACCAATTGCAGGCCGTCCGTGAGGTAGGGGAAGTCATAGCTCGCCATGCGCAGCGAGCCGCCCGCGTCGGCCACACCGATGGTGCCGATCAGCATGCCGAGGCCAGCCGCCGCCAGCCCCTTGAGCGCGACGCGGCCCGCGAGGACCGCCACCATGGACAGGCCGAGGATGGAGATCATCAGCATTTCCGGTAGGCCGAAGGCCAGAACCAGCGGCCGCGCCACGACGATGAAGAGCGTCAGGAACACCGCGCCGACAAGGCCGCCGAAGAGTGAGGCGGTGAAGGCCGCCGACAGCGCCCGCGCCGCCTGACCCTTGCGCGCCAGCGGGAAGCCGTCGAGCACGGTCGCCTGAGAGGCGGAGGAGCCGGGGATGCCCATGAGCACCGATGAGAATGTGTCCGAGGTCGGGACCACGGCCACCATGCCGATCATCAGCGCGAGGCCGAGAACCGGTTCCATGCCGAACATGAAGGGCAGCAGCAGCGACAGCCCGGCGATGCCGCCGAGGCCGGGAAACACACCGACTGCAAGGCCCATGACCACGCCCAGGACAAGGTATCCCAGGACAACAGGTTGCAGAATGAGAGCCCATGCGTCGGCAAGCGCCGGCAGGGCGGTCGCGAAGAGATCCATCGCACCGTTCTTTCGGTTGAATTTTCAGGAGGTAGAAAGGCTGCAGGCCCCGGCCGCAGTGGCGGGGCCCGCGGGGACGTCGATTACTCGATCGTCACGCCGTAGGAGTCCTTGAGCCAGTCGATGACGTAGTCCTTGGCCTCGGGCGTCACGGTTGTGGCTTCCTTGGTGGCCTTGACGGCACCTTCGCCCACGAACATCGGGTATTCGCCAACTTCGTTCGACGAGATCTCGGCAAAGTCGGGACGGGCGCGCACGGCCTCGAAAGCGGCGACATAGGTGTCGACCACGTCCTGCGGTGTGCCCTTGGGCAGGAAGGCGATCTTCTGCGACGGGTAGCCGGAGATGAAGAAGGCTTTCCACGCGTCCCAGGCCACGCCCTCAGTCTCGCAGCCCTCGGTCGCGGCGCAGACTTCCTTGAAGGACGGCATGTCCGGGAAGGTCGGGTCGCGGACGATCTGGTTGTTCTCGTCCAGCGCGCCCCAGCTCATCATCGGCAAGGCAGTTCCGGCAGCGACCAGATCCGCGGCGCCCGACAGGTAGCCGGAAGAGGTCTGGTAGTCGATGGTGGCTTCGCCACGCTCGAACATCAGGCGGCCGTCACCCCGGCCCTTGATGCCGAAGACGGGCTCGACGCTCATCCCCAGCATCTTCCAGGCCAGCAGCGGCACGAGGTCGAGACCGGTCGCGCCCTGCGAGCCGAAGATCAGGTCCACGTCCTTCAGCGCGTTGGCCGTGCCGTCGAACTTCGCCCCGTCCTCGGGGTTCAGGTAGGCCACGCCGCCGGTGCCGGAGGCCATGACCGGGATCCAGTCGTTATACTCGTAGCGCACCCGCGGATCGTTCAGCAGGTAGGGGAATTGCGTCGACCCGGAGGTGCCGAACAGCAGCGTGCCGTCGTTGTGTTCCTGCTCCTGGAACCAGTTCGCGCCCTTGGTCGAGCCTGCACCCGGCATGAACTTGACCACGACGGTCGGGTTGCCCGGCAGCTCCTGCGCCAGCAGCGGTGCAAAGAAGTTCGCCCACTTGGCCGAACCGCCGGTTTCCGAGAACGGGATGACCCATTCGATCGTCTTCCCGGAAAAGTCCACTTCGGCCAGGGCCGGTGCCGACATGAGGGCGAGTGCAGCAACAGAGGTTGCAAGGTTCTTGATGGTCATTGGTGTCCTCCCGTAGACCTTGACCGTGCCGGATGAACCTCCGGCACGTCAGATGTTATCTTTTCAAGGGAATGATTCCCTCCTCCAACGGCTGCACCATGCCGTTCCAACCTTGCGCGAAACTTGCGCAACATGACAAAGAAGTAACCATGCGGATCGCGGTCATAGAAGACAACGAGGCCCTGGCACACGGCATTGCATTCCGTCTGCGGGACCGGGGTCACTCGGTGGACCTCCTTTATGACGGCGCTGAAGCCGATGCTTTCCTTGCGCAGGAAGGCGCGGACCTCGTGGTTCTGGACCTGAACCTGCCGGGCATGGACGGTCTCTCGGTCCTGCGGGCCCTGCGGCGCCGCGGGGACGGGACGCCGGTCATCCTTTTGACCGCGCGGTCCGAGACGGCGGAGCGGGTGGCGGGGCTGGACGCCGGGGCGGACGACTACCTGACCAAGCCGTTCGAGATGGACGAACTGGAAGCCCGCCTTCGCGCCATGGCCCGGCGCAAGAACATCGAGTTCGCGGCACGTGACAAGCTTGGCCCGCTGGTCTTCGACCGCACCGGACGCCAGCTTCTGCAGGACGAACAGCCGCTCGACATCCCGCGCAAGGAAATCGCCACGCTGGAGTGCCTGCTGGAACGGCGCGGGAGGCTCGTGTCGAAGGCGCAGTTGATCAGCCACGTCTACGGTATCGGGTCGGACGCCGAGGAAAGTGCGATCGAACCGCACGTCTCGCGTCTGCGCAAAAGGCTCGAGCCCTTCGGAATCCGCATCAAGACAGCCCGCGGCCTGGGCTACATGCTGGAAGTCGATGGTGCATAGTCCGCGCAGGCGGGTGTCCCGCAAGGCCATGTCACTGCGGTTGCGGCTGTTCCTGGTGATCCTGCCGCCCCTGCTTGTGGTGTCCGTCCTGCTTGGCCTGTGGCGTTTCGAGGCGGCGCAGCGGACATCCGAAGAGCTGTTCGACCGCAGCCTGCTGGCGGCGGCGCTGGCAATTTCGCGGGACGTCGCGATCTCCGAAGGGGACGCCCTGTCTCCCAGTACACGCAGCTTTATCTCGGACGCGGGCGGCGGGGAGATCTTCTACCACGTGACCGGGCCGGGCGGTTATTACGTGACCGGTTACGCCTATCCGCCACGGGCCGCCGGGACGACGGACAGCGACTTGCCCAGCTACTACTTCGCCAATTACCGGGGCGAAGAGATGCGTGTCCTGCGCATGATCGAGAACCGCACAATCGGCAACCTGTCGGGCGAAACGGTCGTCACAGTCTGGCAGCGGGTCAGTGACCGTCAGGCCTTTGCACGCGAACTGGCGCTTCGCGCGATTGCCCTGATGGCGGGCCTGATGGCGGCGCTGGCGCTGGTGGTCTGGTTCGGCGTCCAGATCGGCCTGCGCCCGCTCAACGACCTCCAGGAGGCGATCCGGCAACGGTCTCCGGATGACCTCGGTCGCATCCGCCGCCCCGTGCCCAAGGAGGTCGCGGGTGTGGTCTCGACCCTGAACCGCCTGCTTGGGCAGGTGCGGGACAGCATCGAGGTCCACCAGTCCTTCATTTCCGACGCCGCGCACCAGCTGCGGAACCCGGCTGCTGCGCTTCTGGCGCTGGCCGAGACCCTGCCCGATGTCCGCGACGAAAACGAACGGGCTGCCCGACAGGCCGAACTCATCGCCGCCGCCCGTGTGTCCGCCCGGCTGGCGAACCAGTTGTTGTCGCTTGAGCGCCTCCGGTACGACGTCGCCGCGCCGGTCACGCGCTTCGACCTCAACGAGGTGGTTGAAGACGTCTGCAGCGGCCTGGCTCCGGCGGTTCTGTCCCGCGAGATCGACTTTGCGCTGGAACGGTCGGACGCCGCGCTGGAGGTGGAAGGGGACCCCATTCTGTTGGGTGAGGCGCTTACCAATCTGGTGGAGAACGCCCTGCGCCATGGTGGCAACGGGATGACACGGATCAAGGTGGTCACCTCCAGCCGCGACGGGGAAGCGGTGATCACTGTGAAGGACGACGGGGTGGGCATACCGCTCGATCAGGCGGAAATCGCATTCCGCCGGTTTTCGCAGCTTCAGAACGGCGAAGGAACGGGACTCGGTCTGGCCATCGTGGAGCAGGTCATGCGCCGCCACCACGGCAGTGTGAAACTGGAAGAGGTCGAGTCAGGCACATGCGTCAGCCTTTGCGTTCCGTTGGTCAAGAACAGTGACGCATGACGGAATACGGACTTGGAGGCGCTAGCGCGTAGATTGCTTCATCGGTTTGGTGGCCCACCAGAACACCTTGTTCCGTGACGCATTTGCGCTTGTCCGGACGGCGTGCCCATCTGCTGGTCAGGGCTGGCACCGCACGGTCGGCGCAGCCCGGCCAAATGGGCGGGGCGAAAGGCGATAAACCCGCGAGGCCAAGGGCAGTCCCGTGCCGCCCGTTGACACGACCCGCCGGATGGTCGAGCAATCATGGGCTTTTCCCTAGACGGCAAGTTCTCAGATGTCCGACCCCGCACCCAAGAAGTCATGCTGCGCCGCGAGCGGAGGCGCAATCACGTCCCAGGACGTCTTGATGGAACGTGCATTGGGCGTCGCCCGCGCTCCGGCGGACGTGCAAGCGCGGCTGTGGGAAGCGCTGACGGAGATCCCGGGCGGCATTTTCGACATGGGCACGCGGAAGTCCCGCTTTCCTGACGACCTCGACAGCCCGCGGCGCAAGGTGAAGCTTTCGCCTTTCCGCATGTCTCCGGTCGCGGTCACCAACGCCGAATATGCCGTGTTTGTGCAAGACACCGGCTACCGGACGGTGGCGGAGCAGGAGGGGTGGAGCTTCGTCTTCCACCTCCTGCTCGAAGACGCTGCGAAATGTACGGACCATCCGCCGGGCCTGCCATGGTGGCGGCAGGTGCATGGCGCCTGCTGGTCGGCGCCGGAAGGGCCGGGAAGTGACGTCTCGGATCGGCCAGACCATCCGGTGACGCATATCGCGTGGTAGGACGCGCTGGCCTATGTCACCTGGGCCGGCCTTCGTCTGCCGCGCGAGGCAGAGTGGGAGCGCGCCGCGCGCGGCGGGCTGGCGCACAAGAAATTTCCATGGGGCAACCAGCTTACGCCGGGCGGCAGCTTTGCAATGAACACGTGGCAGGGCGCTTTTCCAGCGACCAACACGGCTGAGGATGGCTTTGTCGGGACCGCGCCTGTCAGGTCCTATGCGCCGAACGGCTACGGCATGTACAACATGACGGGCAACGTGTGGGAATGGGTATCGGACCGCTACGGTCCACGTCCGGCCCCGGGCCGCCTTCCGGAGGTCGATCCGACCGGTCCCGAAGACGGCGTTGCGCGGATTCAGCGAGGTGGGTCCTTCCTGTGCCACATCAGCTACTGTGACCGCTACCACGTGCATTCGCGTACCCGGAACGATCCCGACAGTTCGACCTCCAATTCGGGTTTCCGCGTCGCGGGCGGAATTCAACGTGGCGAGGGTGAAGCCTTCGGATAAGGTGATCCGGCCTTCATCTATGACCGGATGCGAACGCGTCTCCAGACCTCAAGCGCCCGCCGCCGCCTTTTTCCGGAACGTATGCGGCCCCGCCTGCTTTTCCGCATTCGTCGGGCAGGTCAGAGACCGGCGGCCCTCAACGATCCAGAGCATCCCGAAGCTGGTAGTAGCGAATGCCGAGGCTGCCATAAATCGGATGCAGCGCGTGGAAGGGCAGGGCGGGGATCGTCTCGCTCGGCGGGATCGGCAGCGGTCTGCCATGCGCGAGATACTCCGCCATGGCCTTGCCCAACGACACCGAGAGCGCGACACCCCGCCCGTTGAAACCTGTTGCGGCAAGCAGCCCCGGCGCCGGAGCGCAAAGCCGGAGGCGGTGGTCGGGGGTCATGCCCACCCGCCCGAACCAGCGGTGCGTGATCTCGAAACCCGTTCCGAAGAGCCGGGCCAGTTCCGTCTCGATGCGGGAGAAACCTTCAGCGCTTTGCGGATCGCTAAAGCTGCCGCGTCCGCCCAGCATCAGACGGTTCTCCGGGCCGATGCGGAAGTAGGTTCCGACTCGGCGCGCCTCCGATACGACCTCGCCTCCGGGCAGGATGTGGGCGCGCTGTGCGGCCGTCAGAGGGGCCGTGGCGACCTGAAAGCTGTTGGCGGGCACCGTGGCACGACGCAGCCGCGGCTCAAGCTTCGCCGGGGTGTAGACGTTTGTGGCGAGGATCACCTTCTCCGCATCTACCGTGGCGCCGCCCTCCAGCCGCGCCTTCCAGCCTTTGCCATTGCGCATGAGCGCCACCACCGGGGTACGCCCATGTATCCGTGCGCCCGCAGCCTCAGCCGCGCGCGCCAGACCCTGCGCCAGCTTCAGCGGATGCACCCGGCCAGCGCGCGGATCGCGCCACCCGCCGGTGAAGCCGCGCGCGCCGGTCGTGCGCTCCATGGCGTCCGCGTCGAGCCATTCGGCCGCAATGCCCCGTGCCTGCCATTGCGCCATGCGCGTCCGCAGCCCGGCCAGATGCACTTGCTTGCTGCCCGCCTGAATCCAGCCGTCCTGCACTGCGTCGCAGTCGATGCCGAGCCGCGCCACCAGCGCAAAGAGCACGTCGGCCGTCCCGCCGGCAAATTCGGTCGCGGCCGGCCCCCATGTTCGGTCGAGGGTGTCGGGATCGTCCTTCAGGCCGGGGATCACCTGACCGCCATTGCGTCCCGATGCGCCGAAGCCCGGATCCTCGGCTTCGAGCAGCACGACGTCGGTGCCGGCCTCGGCAAGGTGCAGCGCCGCAGACAGCCCCTGAAAGCCGCCGCCGATCACCAGCACGTCGCAGCGCCGCGACTCGGTCAGCGGGGGCCAAAGGGGCGCGGCGGGGGCGGTCGCGCGCCAGAGGGAAGGAAAGTCCATGGCGAAGGCTCCGGTCAGGCGGGGTGGGTGACGCGGCGCAGGAACTCCTGCGTGCGGGGATTCTGCGGGCGACTCAGCACCTCCTCGGCGCTGCCCTTCTCGGCGATGCGCCCCTGATCGAGGAAGATCACGCTGTCCGCAACCTCTCGTGCGAACTGGATTTCGTGTGTGACGACCAGCATGGTCATCTGCTCCTCGGCCAGATCGCGCAGCACAGAAAGCACCTCGCCCACCATCTCGGGGTCGAGTGCCGAGGTCGGTTCGTCCAGCAGGATCGCGTCGGGACGCATGGCAAGCGCGCGGGCGATGGCGACGCGTTGCTGTTGTCCGCCGGACAGTGCGGAAGGATAGAAGTCGATCTTGTCGCCCAGCCCGACGCGGCGCAGGTGGTCCTCGGCGCGGGCACGGACTTCATCGCGGTTCTCGCCCAGCACCTGCACCGGGCCTTCCATGACGTTCTGCAAAGCGGTCATGTGCGGAAACAGGTTGAAGCGCTGGAAGACCATGCCGACCCGGGTGCGGATCGCGTGGATCGATTTCGCATGGGCATCCACCGTTTCGCCTTCGACGCTGATGCGGCCGGACTGGTAGTCCTCCAGCCCGTTGACGCAACGCAGCAGCGTCGACTTGCCGGAGCCCGACGCCCCGATCAGGCACACGACCTGGCCCTTGTCGACCTCGGCGTCGATGCCCTTGAGCACTTCGTGATGGCCAAACGACTTGTGGACATTCTCGAAACGGATCATGTCGCGGCTCCCATCTTCAGCTCCACCCGGCGCATCAGGAAGTTCAGCGGGATCGTGAGGCACAGGTAAAGCGCTGCGACCATGGTGAAGACGGTCATGTTGTCGAAGGTCGAGGAGGCCAGCATCTTGCCCTGCATGGTCAGTTCGGCAACCGAGATCACAGAGACCTGGCTGCTGTCCTTCAGAAGCATGACCATGTTGTTGCCATAGGGCGGAAGCGAGATGCGGAAGGCCTGCGGCAGGACGATGCGGCGCATCATCTTGCCGTGCTTCATGCCGATGGATTTCGCCGCCTCGATCTGGCCGCGGTCCACCGCCTCGATGCCGCCGCGGAAGGTTTCGCCGATGTAGCAGGAGTAGGTCAGTGCCAGTCCCACGACCCCGGCCTGGAAGGCGGTGAGGTCGAGGCCAAGCTCGGGCATGACGAAATAGATGTAGAAGAGCACGACGAGGATCGGGATACCGCGCAGGAACTCGACGATGTAGCGCGCGGGCAGGCTGAGCCAGCGGGTGCCTGAACTGCGCATCATCGCCCAGACCAGCCCCAGCGCCGAAGAGAGGACAAGTGACAGAAGGGTCACGGCAATGGTCTTCCAAAGCCCGGTCACAAGCAGCGGCAGGTATTCCTGGATTCGCTCGGAAAGGGGTAGCATGCGGATCTCCCGTCAGAAGGGCGCGGGCCCGGCGCAATGCCCGGGCCCTGTCAGACTTGCGATGGGTTTCAGAGCCCGTACTTGCCGAAGATCTCGTCCAGCTCGCCGTTTTCCTGCATTTCGGCGATGGCAGCGTTGACCTGCTCCAGAAGCTCCGGCTTGTCCTTCGACACGGCCAGGGCGACGTCGCCGACCCCCATCGGCGTGTAGCCGTCCACCAGCCTGACCCCCAGCGCAGGGTTCTGGGCGATCTGGTACGCGATGATCGGCTTGTCGCCGAAGCCCGCCTTGATCCGGCCCAGCTTCACGTCACGCATGATATCGACGAGGCTGTCGTAGAGCTTCACCTCGCTGAAGATCCCCTTGGCCTGTAGCTGGTCGGCGAAAGTGGTGCCGATCTGCGCGCCGACCACCTCTCCGGCAAAATCGTCGAGCTGGTAGCTGCCTTCATCTTCGGCCGCGACGAAGGCGGCGTCGCCGTAGCTGTAGACCGGCGTCGAGAAGTCCACGACTTCCTTGCGCTTGTCGGTGGCGAACATCCCCGCCGAGATGATGTCGATCTTGTCGGTCTGCAGCGCCGGGATCAACGCAGAGAACTGGTTGACGGCGAATTCGGGGGTCATGCCGATGTCTTCCGCGATGGCGGCGGCAAGGTCGACCATGGCGCCGGTCGGTTCCTGCGTTCCGGTATCGACGAAGGTGAACGGCACGCCGGTCGTGGTGACACCGACGGTGAGATCCTCAGCGAAGGATTGGGTGGCGCAGAGCGCAAGCGCACCGGCCAGGGCAATTTTGCGGATGGTCATCTGAAGTTTCCCTGTTTTCTGGCGCCACAGCTATGGACGGGGAATGTGACGCTACTGGTTTGTGATCTTCACGATAATGAAGAAATACCAAGACGCAACCGACTTGCGTGAAAATCTTCACGCTCCTGAAATGAGGTGGGGTTTTCGATTGTTTTTCTTCATTTTTCGTACGGAAGCGTCTAAACAGGCGAAGGTCCGGTCGGCCATGTGGCTGACAATGATTTCACCGGAGTGAAGATTCGCCGATGCCCCCAGTCGAAAATGAAGCAAAACTGCTCTCCGATCCGATGAGCGGAATGGACGACACCTCGCTCGGTGAGGCGGTACGGCAGGCGCGCAAGGGGCGCGGGCTGTCGCTTCAGACCGTAGCCGAGGGGGTGGGCATCTCGACGGGGCTTCTCAGCCAGATCGAACGCGGCATCTCCTCACCGTCGATCCGCAACCTTCGCGCCATCTGCGAGGTGATCGGCATTCCTTTCCTGTCCCTCTTCGCCGAGAGTGACGGCACAAGCCGCGAGGATGGCATCATCGTGCGCGAGGCACGGCGGCGCACCGTCGATTTCGGCGACAAGGGCATGGTGAAGTCTTTCCTGACCGTCCACGATCAAGGCGCCCTGCAGGTGATGGAGATCGTTCTCGATCCGGGCGGCAGCTCGGGCGAGGAATCCTATGCGCATGAAGGCGAGGAATGCGGCGTGGTGCTCCGCGGCAAGCTGGAGCTCTGGGTGGACGACGACCGCTTTGTGCTGGCAGAGGGCGATGCCTTCCACTTCGAAAGCCGCCGTCCGCACCGTTTCCGTAACCTCTGCAATGAGCAGAGCCGGGTTATGTGGGTGACGACGCCGCCGGTCTGGTAGGTGCGGTGGAACAACGACTGCGAGCAGCGCGCGTGCCCGAAAACCTTGGCGAAGCGCAATTCAACTGCGGGAGTTTTTAAAACAACTGCGGGCGCAAGGTGAGGCGCGCCGCGCTGTCCTGATGTAAAGACGTGCTCTTTACTGCTGCCCGCTTTCTCCGGACCGGGCGCGCAGGGACCGAAAAAAGCGGCCCCGGTAAGTCACCGGAGCCGTTGATGGTCAAGCCTCACGATGCGTGCCGCTGGCCTCAGTCTTCGGGCAGGGCCCAGGCGATCACCTCGTCGCCCACGGGCGTCTCCATGAAGTGGTGGCCCATCGCCGTGACCATCACGTACTGTCGGCCACCCGCTTCGTAGGTGATCGGGTTGGCCTGACCGCCTGCCGGCAGCACGGTGGACCACAGGGTCTCGCCCGTCTCGATGTCGATGGCGCGGAACAGGTTGTCCGTCGCCGCAGCGATGAAGACCAGCCCGCCTGCCGTAACCACCGAGCCACCGTTGTTCGGCGTGCCGATGTCAAAGGGCAGGAAGGACGGAATGCCGAACGGGCCATTGCGCCGGGCCGTGCCAAGCGGGCGGTCCCAGAGCGTCTCTCCCGTCTCGAGGTCGATTGCGCGGATGCCGCCATAGGGCGGACGGGTGCAGGGCACGCCCGTCCCGGTGTTGCGCCAGCCGGCGTTGACCGAGATGCCATAGGGCGAACCCTCCTGCGGATCGGCTGCGCCCTCGGCGCCGCCCCCGGCTTTCTCCTCGCCTGTCTGACGGTTGATCGCTTTCGACGTCACTTCGTCACGCGGCACAAGCCGGTTGTAGTTCGGCACGTCGTTGTAGTTCGCGACGATGATCCCGCGTTCGGTGTCCACCGCGACTGAGCCCCAGTCGGACCCGCCGTTGTAGCCCGGATACTGGATCCACGGCTTGTCCGAAGACGGCGGGGTGAAGAAGCCCTGATAGTTCGCGCGGCGATACTGGATGCGGCACCAGAGCTGGTCGATGGGGGTGAAGCCCCACATGTCCTTCTCTTCCAGCGCAGGTTTGCGCAGCGTGTGCCATTCGCTGATCGGCTGGGTGTCCGAGATGTAGTCGGGCTCGACCTCGCCTTTCGGCAGGTCGGTCAGTTCTCCGACCGGGGTCAGCGGCTCGCCCGTCTCGCGGTTCAGGATGTAGATGTCGCCCTGTTTCGACGGCAGCAGTACGGCGGCCGTGCCTTGGTAGTCGAGCAGCGTCGCCTGGCTGCCGAGGTCGTAATCCCACACATCGTGCCGCACGGTCTGGAAGTGCCAGACCTCCTCGCCCGTGGTGGCGTCGAGCGCAACGAGCGACGTGGCGTACTCGTTTTCCACTTCGCTCCGATTGGAGCCGTAGTAGTCGACCGAGGAATTGCCGAGCGGCAGATAGACATAGCCCAGCTCTTCGTCCGCGACCGCCGTGGTCCACATGTTGGGCGTGCCGCGGGTATAAACCTCGCCCTCGGGCGGACCGTTGCGGTTCTGTTCGGGCGCGGCAAGATCCCATGCCCAGACCAGCTCGCCGGTCACGGCGTCATAGCCGCGTACGACGCCGGACGGCGCGTCTTCCGCCTGGCCGTCCTTCACTTGGGCGCCGGTGACGATGATCCCGCGGACGATGGCGGGCGGCGCGGTCACGGCGTACCAGCCGGGCACGCGTTCGCCGATGTCCTGCCACAGGTCGACGGTGCCGTTTTCGCCGAAGTCCTCGCAGGGGGCGCCGGTTTCCATGTCAACTGCGACCAGTTTCGCGTCGAGCGTCGCCTGGATCACGCGCGTCGCGCAGGCATCCCCCTCGGTCGCACTGGGATCGGTATAGGCAGAAACGCCCCGGCACGTGGCACCGTAGGGGATGGCCTCGTTCGGAACGCCGGGATCGAAGCGCCAGTTCTCCTCTCCGGTCTCGGCATTCACGGAGATCAGGATATTCATGGCGGAGCACATCAGGAGGTCGTCGCCGATCTTGAGCGGCGTGACCTCGGGCGAGTACTTCCCTTCCGCCGTGCCCTCGGGCAGGTCGCCGGTGTGGAAGGTGAAGACTTCTTCGAGCTGACTGACGTTTTCGGGAGTGATCTGGTCCAACGGCGAATAGCGGGTGGCCTGCGCGTCACCGCCCCAGAAGGGCCAGTCCGCACCGACCTGCGGTTGGGGACGCGGCGCTGCGTCCTGCCCGGCATCTGCCTGACCCGGCCCTTCGTCTGCCTGGCCCGACCCTGCGGATGTCTGATCCGGGGCGGTGGTCTGTTCTGCAGTGTCATCAACAGGTTCGGGAGTCACCGTTTCCTGCTGCGGCGCAGGGGCCTGTTGTGCTTGGAGGGGAAAAGCGCCGGCGAGAAGCGCGGCTGTTACGATTGAAAAATGGCGTGTCATGAGGAACCTGCCGTTGTCAGAATTTCGAGGCGTGCCGAGACAGTGCAGGAATGCACAGCAGCAGGAGAACGAGGATCAGCGTGGGCGCAACGAGGCGTGGCACCTGGGCCCACCAGTCCGGGCCGACTTCCCACCATGCCCAGGCCACCGTGCCGATCCAGACCGCAAGGTATGTCCAGACCGCTTCCATCATGTACCGGTTGAGAAGAATGCCGGTCACCAGCAGGCCAAGCCCGGCGAGCCCGTAGTACCAACTTCCTCCGAGCAGGATGAGCCAGATCCCCCCGGCGAGAATGACGGCACCGAGCAGAACGTTGATCCAGCCCAGAAGCTTTACTCCCCATACGGTCTCGTGGCGTTCGGTATGATCGGGCGGGGCAGTCAAATCGGACATGCGACCTCCTGTTGCTTGCGCGCGCGTTGAGGGCCACTTGAACGAGGCCCTTTAGGGTTGAACGGCTCGCAAGCGGGTCCGTTCCGTCAAACTGTGAGATTTCGTTCTTTTGCGGTGTGGGGACGGTGCCGGTAACCGTTTGGACAATCGCCGGCGCCAATTGCGGCGTCTTCAGCGACGGTGGCGCGAGATGGTTTTCACCTGCCCGCTCCCGGTTCCTCGCCCAACATATGAGACTGCAGTCTGGAGTTGGGTAGTCTTTTGCCGTCTGGCTGAGGTGCACTCGGTAACCTGGACCGGATGCTGCCTGGTCAGCTATTGAACTTCATTTAAGGTTGCTCGCTGACTGCGCCAGTCACTGTGGGCTGGGCGGGCGTTCCGCCTCTAGCAATTCCGCGATCAGCCCCAGCGGATGCGTCAGGTGCCGACCGGCCAGCCGCTTTGTCTGGCTGCGGCAGGAAAAGCCCGTGGCGGCCGTCGGAATGTCGTCGGCGACGTTGTCCTTCCACGAGGTGTCGAACAGGCGGGTCGAGACTTCTTGGTGGCGCTTCTGGTGGCCGAAAAGCCCCGCCATGCCGCAGCAACCGGTCTCCGGCACTTCGAGCGTCACGCCAAGTGCTGCGAACACACTGCGCCATGTGGCGCGGCTGCCGGGCGATGCGCTGGTTTCGGTGCAGTGGCCCAGCAGCCGTGCGCGCGGTGCAGCCGCCTTCGGGAAACTGCGCCCGGATGCGATTTCGGCGGAGAGGAACTCCTGCGGCATCTTCACGTCCGGCAGGACGATGCCGGCGCGCGCATAGTCCTGTCGCAGCATCATGGCGTAGGCCGGGTCCAGCGCTAGCAGCGGCGCGCCGGTTGCCGCGGCCTGTGTCAGCAGCGCGGCCTGCCGACTTGCCATATGGCGGAACCAGGACAAATCGCCGGCCGCCAGCGCCGCCTTGCCCGCCGGGCGCATAACAAGCATTCTTGGCACATACCCCAATGCCCGCAATCCCGCCACCGCCTGCCTCTGGGCCGCTTCGTCGAAGAGCGCGGTGAACCAGTCCTGCACGAGGATTACGGTGTCCTTCGGGAGCGGTGCTTCCAGCTCCCGGGCCGACAGATATGCCGCGCGGGGCAAAGCGCGCGCCAATCGTTCCGGCAGATCGACGAGGCCGGTCACGCGCTGGACCAAGGGCCGCAGCGCGGGCCAGAGCGGGGCCGCCACCGGCGCCAGCCGGACCGCCATAGGGCTGAGGCGCTCCGCCAGCAGTGTCAGCCGCTCGGTCAGCCCACGCGGGTGACGGGCGTGATAATCGGCGAGGAACTGCGACTTCATGTCGGGAATGTCGACCTGCACGGGGCAGGTCGTGGCGCAGGCTTTGCAGCCGAGACAGGTGTCGAGCACGGCATAAAGGTCCGCCTCGCGCCGGGCAAGCGCATCCGGTCCCTCGTGCTGACGCGCCTCGTGCCAGGCGCGCAGCGCGTCGGCGCGGCCCTTGGGGCTGTGCCGCAGGTCTGCCGTGGCTTTGAACGACGGGCACATGGGCACGCTTGTGGCATAAGACAGGCATTGCGCATTGCCGTTGCAACGGAACGCCCGCTCCAGCCCGTCGCCCTCGGGCGCGTTGAACGGGCGGAAAGGCGTGGTGGAGATGCCCATCAGTTGCTCTGGTGGGGCGACGAGCTTGCCCGGGTTCATGCGGCCTGCCGGGTCGAACGCCGCCTTGACCCCCTGAAGCGCGCCATAGGCCTCATCCCCGATCCAGTCGCGCAGGTATGCGCCCCGGACCCCCTTGCCGTGCTCGCCCCAGAAGATCCCGCCATGCTTGCGTGTCAGGGCAAAGACCGCGTCCGACACCTCTGCAAGTGCCTTGCGGTCGTTGATGCTGTCGATGTCCAGCGCCGGCCGGACGTGCAGGCAGCCGACATCCGCATGTCCGTAGATGCCGTAGGAGAGGCCGAAGCCGTCGAGCACGGCGAGGAAGTCTTCTAGGAAAGCAGCGAGGTTCTCCGGCGGTACCACGGCATCTTCGACAAAGGCCACCGGCCGGGCGCGGCCCTCTGTCCGGCCAAGCCGGCCCACCCCTGCGGAACGTACCGCCCAAAGCCTGCGGATCTCGTCGCGGTCCGCGGCAAGATGGGTGCCGCGCAGCCCGGGCAGGTTGTCCAGGATCCCAAGGATCGCCGCGACGCGCGCCTCGACCTCTGCCGCGTCGTCCCCGTTCACCTCGATGAAGACCGGCGCGATGCCCGGGGCGCTCAGCGCCGGGGGCAGGTCGCCCAGCAGGCCGGCCGTGGCGGCAAGGCCCTGAGTGCGCTCGTCCATCACCTCGACAGCGGTCGGGTCCCCCGCACCCAAGGGGACGGCAGCGGAAAGCGCGGCAGAGAAGCTGTCGAACCCGGCAAGGATCAGGCGCTTCTCCGCCTCGATCCGGCGCAGCCTCACGCGGATGCGGGAAATGGGCGCCAGAGTCCCCTCTGAGCCGGGAAACAGCCGCCACCATTCGAAACCCCCGCCTTCGGGGCAGGCGCGTTCCAGATCGTATCCGGTGAAGCGGCGGTTGAGGTCGGGCGTCGCTGCGACGAAGGCTGCGCGCCCGCTGCGCGCCGCCCGCTCTGCCCCGGCCAGCAGTGGCGCGGCCCAGTCGGGCGCCGGATCGCCACTGAACAGCAGGCCTTCGGGGCGCGCGATCTCCAGACCCAGCAGGTTGTCGGAGGTTTTGCCGTACACGCGCGAGCCCTTGCCCGAGGCATCGGTGCTGACCATGCCGCCGATGGTGCAGCGTGTAGAGGTCGAGGTCTCGGGCGCGAAGAACCAGCCGCTGTGCCTGATCTGAGCGTTCAGGTCGTCCAGCACCAGACCGGGTTCGACATCGGCCCATCCGTTATCCACGTTGAGATGCAGAAGCCGGTGCATGTGACGTCGGGTGTCCACCACGACACCGTTGTTCAGCGACTGCCCGTTGGTGCCCGTCCCGCCGCCGCGGGCCGTCATGGGCACGCGCTGGAACCTTGGCCTGTCCATGACCGCGACGAGTGTGGCCATGTCGGCGGCGTCGCGGGGCGCAGCCACGAGGTCGGGACGAATCCGATAGACGGAGTTGTCGGTGGACATCGCCTCGCGCAGGGCGCTGTCCGTCTCCAGCTCCCCACGAAAACCGGCCTCACGCAGGGCTTCTGTCAGCGCGCCCAATTCTTCGGCGCTTGCCTGCCAGTTCGTGGAGGTCTCGGTCATCAGGGCGGTCTCATCGTCGGAAATCGTTGCGTTGCATCGATTAGTATCATAAATTCCGAACAACATGGAAGTTGCATCAGTCAAAATGAACATCAACTTTCGACACCTGCGCGCCTTGCATGCGGTTGCGGCGCAGGGGTCCTTCAGCGCGGCCGCCGAGACACTGGGTGTCGTTCCTTCGGCCCTGTCGGAACTTGTCCGGCAGTTGGAGTCCGACATCGGTGCGCCGCTTTTCGACCGGCGTACCCGCCCGCCATCCATCACGCCGCTGGGTCAGGACTTCCTCGACGACACCGCGCCGCTGATTGCCGGGATGGAGCGCGCGGTTGACCGGCTGCGCGCCCGCGCCGGGCTGGAAAGCGGCACGCTGCATCTTGGTGCGTCGCCCTCTGCGATCTCGGAACTGCTGGCGCCGCTGCTGTCAGACTTCCTTGCCGGACGGGCAGGCATCCGCTGCATGCTGCATGACGACATCGCCGAGCGGCTGGCAATCATGGTGGCGGAAGGGCGGCTCGACATTGCCATCGCCGGGCGCGCGCAAAGATCTCCGGACCTGCGTCAGCGTGCCATCCTGCGTGATCAGGTCGGGCTGGCCTGCCCGTCGGACCATGGCTTTGCCGGGCGTGACAGCGTGGCGCTGGACGAGATCGACGCCGACAGCCTGATCGGGCTGGACGCGCAGACCGGTACACAGCAACTGCTGACCGACAGCCCCGCCATCCCGCGGGACTTCCTGTCACCTCGCCTGACTGCCCATTCGACCATCGCGCAACTGTGCCTCGTGCGGGCAGGTCTGGGCGTCGCCCTGCTGCCCAGGAACGCGGTCCTGCTGTTCCGCGACCCCGACATCCGCTTCGTGCCGATTGAGGGGCTCGACCTCTGGCGCAGCCTCTACCTTCTCGAACCCGCCCGCCGCCCGCTGACGGAGGCCGCCCGCGCCTTCGTCGAGGTGCTTGAGGCTGCGGTGCCGACCCTGACAACGCCTTGATCTCCGAGGAACAGACATGACCGATCCGACACCTTTGCCCTTCGTCTGCCGCAAGGCCCCGGCCAGCGGTTCCGCCGGGGTTGTCGTCACCAACCACCCGCTGGGCAGCGCCGCCGGTCACGAGATCATGGCCGCCGGGGGCAATGCGGTGGACGCCGCCGTGGCCGCGCTTCTGGCACTGACCGTGGTTGAGCCGATGATGGTCGGCATCGCGGGCGGTGGCGTGGCGCATCTGCGCACACCTGACGGGCGTCACGTGGTCTATGACTGCCTGTCGCACGCGGGCGCCTCGGCCCGGCCGGACATGTTCCGCCCGGTCTCGGACCGGCTGCCCGACTACATGGAGACGGAGGGCCGCCGCAACCTGGTGGGCCCGGCCTCCGTTGCGGTGCCGGGCAATCTGCGCGGATGGTGTTCGATGCAGGCGGCCCACGGCGCGTTGCCGTTCGAGGACGTCATCGCCCCGGCGATCCGGCTGGCAGAGGCCGGTTTCCGCGTCACCGCCTACCTGAACGGCACGATCCAGCGCCACGCGGAGGACCTCGCCCGCGATCGCGTGATCGCCGCGCAGTTTCTTCCGGACGGCACGCCCGCCGCACCGGGGCACCGGCTGGTGCGGGGCGACTATGCCGAAAGCCTGCGCCTGATCGCCCGCGAAGGCGACGCCGCGCTGCATGGCGGCGCGCTGGGGGCGGCGCTGGTCGAGAGGCTGGGCGACGAAGGCAGCGTTTCGCTGGAAGACCTGCGCACCTACGAGGCGCGGGAGCGAGACGCGATCTTTGGCACCTATCGCGGTTTCCAGATCGCCGGACCGCCGCCGCCTGCCTCGTCCGGGGTGCATGTCACACAGATGCTGAACATGCTGGAAGGCTACGACCTGGCCGCCATGGGTTTCGACAGTGCCGAACGGCTGCACCTGCTGGCAGAGGTGATCCGCGTGGGCTTCGAGGATCGCCGTGCGGCTTCGGGCGACCCGGACTTCGTCGATATCCCGGTCGAGAAGCTGACCTCGAAGGACTATGCCAGCGACTGCAGCGCCCGGCTGCGCGATGTGGGCGGGGCAGGGCAGGTGCCGCCGGGCTACGAGAGCCGGAACACCACCCATGTCACCGTGGCCGACCGCGACGGTTTCGTGGTCTCGGCCACGCACACGATCAACGGGCTGTTCGGGGCGCGGATCATGGTGCCGGGCACGGGGATCATCCCCAACAACTACATGTACAACTTCGACCCGCATCCCGGGAAGGCGCTGTCCATCGAACCGGGCAAGCGGGTGCCGACCTCCATGGCGCCGATGATGATGCTGAAAGACGGTGCGCCGCGCTTTGCCCTGGGGCTGCCCGGCGCGCTGCGGATCTTTCCCTCGGCCATGCAGGCGATCGTCAACCTGATCGACTTCGGGATGAGCCCGCAGCAGGCGGTGGAGGCACCGCGGATCTGGACCGAAGGTGCGCATGTCGAACTCGAACCCGACTACGCGCATCACCGCGCGGCGCTGGAGGCGAAGGGGCACGAGGTCCAGCTTGTTCCGCATATCGGCGGTGGCATGAACGCCATCGCCTTCGATCCGGACGGCGCGATGACCGGGGCCGCCTGCTGGCGCGCCGACGGCACCGTTTCCGCCATGGGGGGCGGGCTGGCGGATGCCGGTGTCTCATTCCATATCTGACGCGACCTTATCCCTGAAAGGGACATGATGGCACAGAAGACGCTTTTGCTTACCGGGGCCAGCCGGGGTATTGGCCACGCCACCGTCAAGCTGTTCCAGGCTGCCGGCTGGCGGGTCCTGACAGTCTCCCGCACTGCCTTCGATGCGCGCTGCCCATGGCACGCGGGCACGTCCGATCACTTCCAGGGGGACCTGGCCGATCCCGCCGCCCGTGCCGACCTCGTGGCGCGGCTGCGAGAGACCCTGGTCGAGACCGGGCTCAACGCCATCGTGAACAATGCCGGGATCTCGCCCAAGGGGCCGGAGGGGCAGCGTCTGGGTGTGGCCGCCAGCAGCGACGAGATCTGGCACCACGTCATGAACGTGAACCTGATCGGACCGGCGGCGCTGATGCGCGACCTGTTGCCGGAGCTGGAGCGTGCGCAGGGTGCGGTGGTCAACGTCGGCTCCATCGTCGGCACGCGCGTGCACCCTTATGCGGGCACCGCCTACGCCTGTTCGAAGGCCGCCCTTGCGACGCTGACCCGGGAAGCGGCGGCAGAGCTGGGGCCGCGCGGCGTCCGGGTGAACATGGTCACACCGGGCGAGATCGAGACGGAAATCCTGTCGCCCGGAACCGAGGACATGGCCCGCCTGATTCCGATGCGGCGGCTCGGCCAGCCCGACGAGGTCGCCCGCGTGGTGCTGTTCCTCTGCTCGGGGGAGGCGTCCTATGTCAACGGAAGCTCCATCGACGTGAACGGGGGGCAGCATGTCTGATGCCGCCCCTCGGCAAAGGCATCGGTCAGTAGCCGCGCGCCGCGTCGGCCACGTCGTTGCAGGTGCCGGTCTTCGCAAACTCCAGCAGGTTGGCGGCAATGAGGCGCCCGCCGGTGCCCGCGTCAATCTGGGAGGCGACGTGGGGCGTGACGGTGATCTTGCGGTGGTTCCAGAAGGGATGGTCCGCGGGCAGCGGTTCCTGGTGGAAGACGTCGAGCGTCGCCTGTTTAACTTGCCCGCCGTCCAGCGCCGCAAGCAGGTCCTCGTCGACCAGATGCGGGCCGCGGGCACAGTTGATGACGCAGGCCTCTTTCGGCAGCTTGGCAAAGAGGCTGGCAGAGAGGATGCCGCGCGTCTCGTCAGTCAGCGGCAGGAGGTTCACGAGGATCTCGCACCCGTCGAGGAAGGCGTCGAGCCCCTCGGACCCGGCAAAGCAGGTCACGCCGTCGATCTCCTTCTGCGACTTCGACCAGCCGCGGGTGTCAAAGCCCAGCCCGGCCAGCGTCTGCGCCGCCGCGGCGCCGAGGTTGCCCAGACCCATCACACCCACCGTCCGGTTCGGCGCCACCGGCACGACGATGGCATGCCAGTCGGCCTCTGCCTGGGCCTGCAACTGGCGCGGCATGTCGCGGTGGTGGCGCAGGACGTGCAGGGCGACGTATTCACGCATCCGCTGTGTCAGGTCCGTGCCCACGGTGCGGATGATCGGCACACCGGCTGGCAGCTCTTTGTCGGCGAGCACGTGGTCGATCCCCGCGCCGATCGAGACGATAGCCCTGAGGTTCGGGAACTGCGCCAGATCGCCGGTGCGCGGGCGCCAGACCACGGCGAAATCGACACCGGCGGGATCGCCCGGATCGTCCATCGAGGCGACCTCCCAACCCGGCAGGAGGCTTTGCAACATCTCGACCCACCACTGGGTCTTGTCCTCGACGGGCAGGTAGACGACGGCTTTCATGGGACTGTCCTTCTTCGATCGCATCATGGGGTAGGGGGATGAATTTCAAGCAGCTGGAAGCCTTCTATTGGCTCAGCCAGATCCAGAACTATCGCCAGACCGCGCAGAGGCTGGGCCTGACGCAACCGGCGGTCTCGGCGCGGATCCAGTCGCTGGAAAACGACCTGGGCAAGACCCTGATCGACCGGACCGCGCCCAGCTTCCGGCTGACCGATCAGGGGATCGAGGTGGCCGATTTCGCGCTGCAGTTCCTGAACCTGCGCGAGACCATGAACACGCGGCTGCTCGACAAGCACAAGCAGCGGCTGGCCATCGGGCTGGCCGGCATGGCGGCGCTGACCTGGGGTCCGGTGCTGTTGCAGCGGGTGCGCGACGACCATCCGGAACTGACGCTGGACGTCTATTCCAGCTCTGACCTGCAACTGGCGCGTTTCATCGACGCGGGCACGCTGGACCTGGCCTTCACCGCCAGCGGCGACCGCGTGCCCGAGGCGGAATTCACAACCCGGTTCGCGGTCGGATGGGTGGCGCGGCCCGACCTCGTGGAGGGCGTGCCGCAGCCGATGACGCCCGAGGCGCTGCGCAACCTGCCGCTGGTGCTTTATCCCAAGACCTCTCCGATGTGGAACCCGGTGGCCGAGATCATCGAGGAGATGCGCTCGCAACGCGGGGCGCGGCACTACGGCAACTCGCTGGCGACGATGTACGAAATGCTGCGGCTGGGGTACGGCGCCTCGGCGCTGGCCCTCATCGGGGTCGAGGACGAGCTGGCGGATGGCCGGCTGGTGCAGCTGAGCGTGACCGACGAGATCCCGCCGCTCGACCTTGCCTGCACCTATGCCAACCGGGCACGGCGCAAGCAGGTTCGCCTGGTGCTCGACCTTGCGCGCGAATGCGCGGAGGAGTGGTGTCGGAATCATCCGCGCCATGCCACGTTCATCGAGGGGGTCTGAGGCTCACTGCCTCAGTTTCCCCTCGACCATCTTCGTGGCACCGGAGAGCTGACCCAGATGTGTGCCTTCGGTCACCTTTGCCTCGTTGACGCGACCGCGCTCTGTCTTCAGTTCACCTTCTTCCAGCACGGCGTCGAGGTCCTCGGGCGCGATGAACAGCACGCCGCTGTCGTCGGCCAGCACCGCGTAACCGGGCAGAACGGCGGCCCCGCCGATCGAGACCGGGACGTTGAAGCCGCCGCCGGAGTTGTAGAGCCGAGTGGTCACCGGCGAGGGTCCGCGCGACCACATGGCAAAATCCTGTTCCGCGATCTCGGCGGTGTCGGTGTGCGGACCGTCGACGCAACCGCCCTCAAGCCCGATCATCGCTGCCATGCGGGTGACGCCACCACCCCAGCAGGCGTATTTCGTGTCGCCCAGCCGGTCGACCGCGAGGAAGTAGCCCGGTCCGCACTGGCTGAGGCAATGGTGCAGCAGCGTGGAATCGTGACCCGGGATCGCCAGCGTGGCCACCGTCGCCGCCACCACCTTGCCCGGCAGCACCGACTGGATGGCGGGCGCGGCAAAACCGAAGTGGTAGAAATGCCCGATGGTGGCGGTTTCCAGTTTCGCCAGCCGGTCCAGCTTGTCCTGCGGGATCGCGGCGGGCATCGGGTTCATCTTGTAGGTCAGGTTGGTCATGGTCAGTCCTTATTGCTTGCCCAAGACGAGGTCGGGCAGGAAGGTCACGATCTGCGGCACGTAGGTCAGCAGGATCAGCACGGCGAAGAGCGGAAGAAGCATGGGCAGCACCGCCATCGTCACCTTTTCGAAGCGGACGCGGCCGACCTCCGAGACGATGTAGAGGCCGATACCCATGGGCGGGGTGGCGATACCGATCAGCAGACCGAGCTGGATGATTATGCCGAAGTGCACACGGTCGATGCCGTAGGCGTCGATCAGCGGCAGCAGCGTCGGCACGAGGATCAGCTTGGCCGGTACGCCTTCGACGACGCAGCCGACGAGGATGATGAAGACAAGCAGAAGCGCGAGGAACACGTTGCGGTTCTCGGTCAGCGAGAAGGTCCAGTCGGCCAGTTTCTGCGGCGTCTGGTCGATGGCCAGAAGCCAGCCCATCGCGATGGAAAACGCGATGATGATCATGATGACAGAGGTCATCATGGCCGTGTCGGACAGCGCCTGCTTGAACTTGGCCAGCGTCAGCTCGCGATACCAGATGCCCAGGAAGATGCAGTAGACGCAGGCCAGCACACCGGCCTCGGTCGCGGTGACAAACCCGAAGAGGATGCTTCCGAGGATGATCGCCGGGGCCACCAGCGCGGCAAAGCCGTGGCGCGCTGTGCCGACCACCTCCCGCGGCGTGGCGCGTGGCTGGGTCGGGAATTCCTCGAAACCGGCGCGCAGCCGGACATAAAGCATTAGCGCCAGTCCGACGGTGATGCCCGGCACAAGGCCGGCCAAGAACATCCGTTCGATGCTCTGCTGGGCGAGGAAGGCATAGATCACCAGCCCGATGGACGGCGGGATGAGCGGTCCGATGACCGAAGAGGCCACGGTGATCGCGGCGGCGAAATCGGACTTGTAGCCACGTTCGCGCATCGCCTTGATCTCGATGGCGCCAAGGCCCGCGCAATCGGCGACGGCGGCGCCCGAGATACCGGCGAAGATCATAGACGACAGGATGTTGACCTGCGCCAGCCCGGCCTTGAGGTGGCCGACCAGTGCGTTGGCAAAGGCAAAGATGCGTTCGGTCACGCCGGTCGCATTCATCAGGTTCCCGGCCATGATGAAGAAGGGCACGGCGGTCAGCGAGGCCTTGTTCACCCCCTCCAGCATCTGCTGCGGGATGATCTGCATGGCCGAGGAGAAGTCGGATGTCGCGAAGGTCAGCACCGTCGCCGCGCCGATGGCGATCGACACGGGCACCCGCACGAGGATCAGCGCAATGAAGGTTCCGATCAGGATCCAGGCCATGTGTCAGCTCTCCGGGTGGTGGTCGGCGACGTTCTCGGGCATCCCCGAGGCCATCTTGGCAAGGTCGATCAGCGCGGTGATCGCCACCAGCGCAGCCGAGATGAAGAGCGGGATCGACAGGGCCAGCCGCGGCAGCTCGAAACCGGCGGGCAGGATCGCGCCGTCATAAACCCCGCGCGAGGTGGCGATGACCTGCGGCAATTGCCAGAGCAACACGCCCGTGACGGTCAGGGTGGCGGCGTCCGACAACACCCGTGTGACCGCCATGCCGATGGGGCCGAACAGTCCGGCGATGAAGTCGACGCGCACGTCCTTCAGCCGGGCGTACATGGCAAAGAAACCGAAGTAGCTGAGCCAGATGAAGAAGACCATCGTCCACGGCCACATCCAGTAAGCCGCGAGGCTGAGCGGCCGCAGGATGATGGTCGCCACGGTCAGCCCCAGCATGACCAGCAGGCAAGCGTTGGACAGCCACAGGAAGATGCCGCCCAGATCCCAGTTCAGCCGGTCGATCCGGTTGAGGGCCCGCTGCAGCGGGCCCTCGGGCATGTAGTCGTAGGGGGTCACTGGCTGGGTGTCCGGCTGGCCTCGACCGCGTCCATGAAGCCCTCGGGCAGTTCGCCGCTTTCGGCCATGGCGGCGTAGAAGCTCTGCATCTTCTCGACCAGCGGTGCGGTGTCGAGCACGGTGAAGGTGGCGCCGGCCTCTTCCATGCGCTTGATGCTTTCATCGGCGACGCCGAACATCACTTCCTGCGAGTAGTCGCCCGTTTCCTCGTAGGCCTTCATCAGGCCAGCGCGGGTTTCCTCGTCCAGTGCCGCAAGCGCGTCCTCGTTCACCATGAAGCCGATCGACTGCCAGTATTCGTCGTGGCGGGTGATGTAGGGGGCGACCTCGTTGAAGCGCATGGATTCCACCAGCGCGATGGGGGAGTTCACCGCCTCCACGATGCTTTTGGAGATCCCCTGGTAGACCTCGGTCCAGGGCAGGGTGATGACCTCGGCGCCTAGGTGGTCCCATGTCTCGATGGCGACCTTGTTCTCGTGCATCCGGAGCTTGATACCCTCGATGTCTGCAGCGCTTTCGATGGGCACGTTCGAGACCATCACGCGGTAGGGGCCGCGCAGCACGCGCGTCGGGTCGCCCAGAGGCCGCACGCCGGATTGTTCGGCGGCATTGTCGAACCAGGCCGTCACGGTGTCCGACGTCATGAAGCGCTGCCAGTGGTCGAAATCGTCGAAGGCGAATGCGGCGGCGACCCAAGCCAGCGCCGGCTCCCACTTCTTCAGGTAGCCGAAGCCCTCGGCGTAGATCTGGACGATGTTGGCCTGAAGCTGCTCAAGAACGGCGTCTTCCTTGCCGAGCTGCTCGTTCGGGAAGACGTCGATCTTCAGCTCGCCGCCGGTGTATTCCTCGGTCAGTTCGGCGAACTTGGCAAAGACCTGCCCCTCGGGGCTGTCCACCGGCATCTTGGTCGCCATGCGCCAGGTCGTTTCGGCCAGCGCGGGTCCTGCAAGCGCCAGTGCCATCGCTGTCGTCAGGGTCAGTCGCAGTGTCTTGGTCATCTTCGTCTCTCCATGTTGGGGGGCTGACCGACCGGTTTGCCCGGTTCGTGATGGTCCGTGGATGACGTCAGCCCTTTGGGGGTGCGGTTACGGTGTCGACCGGTCCGCGGGTGAAACTCAGCCGTGCAGGCCCGGGGCTACGTGATCGCGCACAAGCGTCGCGCCGATGGCGGCAAGCCGGGCGACCAGCTTTTCGCCGGTTTCGGCCGAGCACAGGGTCGGATCGCAGCCGAAGGCCCCGGTTTCCGTCGCTTCGAGCGCCTCGATCGGCACCTGGATCTTGGCGCCGTCGATCGACACGCTGTTGAAACCGGAAATCGCCATGCCCTTGATCGCCGCGCCTTCGGGCGCCTTGCGGACCAGGTCCGCGCGCAGGATGTCGGGGTAGAAGTGCAGGCCGACCGAGGTCAGCGGGTCGCCGCCGTGGCCGGAGGATTTTGCCGCCTGCTCCTTGCCGATCAGACCCGGCAGCTCGCCGTAGGCCACCTGCCAGAGGTACATCGACGGAACGAACATCCCGGCCTTCTGACGCCAGCGCAGAGTGACCTCGGTGATCGCGGGCACATTCCCGCCGTGGCCGTTGACGATCATCACCTTGCGGATGCCGTGGCGGTTCAGGCAGGCGAACATGTCGTCGAGGATCCCGCACAGCGTGGCGTGGCTGATCGAGATGCCGCCATGGCTGCTGTCGAAATAGTCGCGCCCGCCGAAAGGGATGACCGGGGCGACGAAGGTCGCTACACCATCGGCGCGGGCGGCCTTGGCAATCTCGACCGCCATGAGGTCGGCGGCGAGGTAGTCGCCCATCGGCGCATGGATGCCCTGATCCTCGAGAGACCCCATCGGAAGCAGGACGACAGCCTCGGCGGTCAGGTGCTGACGCGCCTCTTCCGAGGTCAGTTCGGCCATGCGGATCTTTTCGATCATGAATGCGCTCCTGCGTTTTTCGTATCGCTCTTTGGCTTCAGTGAAGCCGGGTGTCGGTCTGCCGTCCAATTCAAAGGGATTGTCCGGCGATAAAGAAAATTTTCGTCTTGGCGTCAGGGTGTTGGCGGCTGTGCGATGGCACCCTGCCGCGCCGTTGCCGTCCGTCCGCCGCCGAAACGATCCAGCCGGAAGGGCGCGGGGTCGACCAGCGTCGTGCGTCCGGTGGCCAGTTCCCCCGCAAGCTGACCGGCGCCCGGGCCAAGGCCGAATCCATGGCCGGAAAAACCGGTCGCGATCACCAGTCCGTGCAGGCCGGGCGCGTGGTCGATCACCGGCACACCGTCGGGCGTGACGTCGATGATGCCGCCCCAGCGTTCCACGACCTGCACCCCGTCCAGCGCCGGAAAGGCTTGCGCGACGTCGCGCAGCGCCTTGGCCAGTATGGCGCCCTGCGGTTCCGGGTCGAGGACGCGGCATGCTTCGAACGGTGTGATTGCGTCGCCCTGCCATGTGCGCGGGGTGCGCAGATCCTCGACGAGGCTGCCGTCCAACGTCAGGGCAATCTCGCGCCGGTTCTTCAGCAGCCCGCGGGCGAAGCGCGGCGTCTGCCGCAGCACGTCCGGCGTCAGCTGCACGGGCGTGCGCCCGCGTCGCGCCACGGTGTAGCCGCCGTCCAGACGCGGACGGATGCCAAAGCGCCCGTTTCCGAGCGCCAGTTCCGGCCCGCCCTTCACCGGGGCCGTCCGAAGCACTGAACTGCGGATACGCACCTGCGGCAGGTCGATTCCGAGGTTGCCGCAGAACAGCCGCGACCACGCCCCGGCGGCCAGGATCACGGCCCGGCACCGGATCACGCCGCGCTCTGTCACCACGGCAGAAACCCGTCCCGCCTCCGTTTCCAGCGTCCGTACGGCGCACCCGGTCAGCAGCACCGCGCCCTTGTCGCGGGCACTCTCCGCGAGCGCAGGGGCCGCCAGCGCCGGTTCGGCACGACCGTCGTCGGCGGTCATCAGACCTTCGGTATCGGACAGCCGCGCCCCGGGGAAGGTTGCCGCCAGCGCTGCCTTGTCCATCCTCGCGACCGCAAGGCCGAAGCGCGCGGCCTCTGCCTCGACACCGGCCAGCCACGCGCGTTCGCGGTCCGTGCGGGCGGCGTAGACGATGCCCCCGCGGCGAAAGCCCGTGTCGCGCGCCGTGCGTTCGTTAAGCCCCTGCCAGAGCTTCAGGCTTTCGATGCCCAGCGGGTATTCGGCAGCGGCACGTCCCATCCGCCGGACCCAACCCCAGTTGCGGCCCGACTGCTCTCCGGCGATGCGGCCCTTTTCGACCAGCGCCACGCGCAGCCCCTGCTCGGCGGCCCAGAACGCGGCAGAGCAGCCGATGATGCCACCGCCGATCACGACGAGGTCGACCGCTTCGGGCGGGCGGGTATCGCCCCGCACTTCGGTCACGACCGGGCGCATTACAGCCCCGGCTCGTAGCGCCAGTTCACCGCCAGTTCGGAGACGCTGGCGCTGTTGGGCAGGGTGACGATCTCGGCCACAAGGCGCCCGAGGTCCTCGGGCTGGGTGATCTCTTCGCGCGGCAGGTCGTGGCGCAGCGTCATGTCGGTGGCGGTGAAGCCGGGGCAGATGGCGCAGGCGCGCACGCCCTTGTCCCACCCGGCGCGGCGGGCTGCATGGGACAGCGCGACGGCGGCGTGCTTGGTCATCTGGTAGCCGGCATTCAGGCCGAGCACACGCTTGCCCGAAAGCGAGGCGAGCACGATCACCCGGCCCCGTCCGGACCTGCAGAGCGCGGGCAGGGCGGCGCGGGTCAGCCGGAAGGGCGCCTTGACGTTGATGTTCAGCAGATGGTCGAGCACCTCTTCCATCTCGTCGTCGGGCTGCGGCGTCTCGGGCATCAGTTCCAGCGGTTCGCCGGTGCCCGCGTTGTTGATCAGCGCGTCGATGCGGCCAAAGCGGTTCTCGACGGCGGTCACGAAGGTGCGCGCGGCCCCTGTGTCCGCCGCATCGTAGGGCACCACCAGCGGGTCGAGCGCGGCAAGCTCCGGCGGCAGGCTGCCCGGACGGCGCAGCCCCAGCGCCACCCGGTAGCCATGCGCGTGCAACGCCTGCGCAATCGCCGCGCCGATTCCGCGATTGCCGCCGGAGATCATGGCCACTGGTGCGCTCATGACAGGACCTCGGGCGCGGCCTTGATGCAGGACGCCGTCCAGTTCGGTCCCATGGCGCGCGCGGCGGGTACCGCTTCGGCACAGGCGTCTTCGGCCAGTGGGCAGCGGGTGCGGAAGGGGCAGCCCGAGGGCGGGTTGGCGGGGCTTGGCAGTTCCCCGGGCAGGATACGGGGCGCGCCACCCTGCGTGCGGGGTTTCATGCTGGGCGTCGCGGTCAGCAGCGCGCGGGTGTAGGGATGTGCCGGGCTGGCAAAGACCTGATCGGCGGGGCCTTCCTCGACGATGCGGCCAAGGTACATGACCACGATCCGCGTGCAGAGATGGCGCACCACGTGCAGGTCGTGGCTGATAAACAGCATCGCCAGGTCCAGTTCGTCGCGCAGGTCCATCAGCAGGTTGACCACCTGCGCCTGGATCGACACGTCGAGCGCGGAGACGGGTTCATCCGCGACGATGAAATCCGGCCGCGTCGACAGCGCACGCGCCACGGCAATCCGCTGGCGCTGGCCGCCGGAAAAGGCATGCGGCCGGCGGGCGGCGGCCTCCCGCGGGAGACCGACGAGATCGAGCAGCCGGTGCAGTTCCGCCTCGACCTCGCCCGCAGGTACGAGGCGGTGGATGCGCAGCCCGTCCGTGATCTGTGTGCCGATGGTGCGGCGCGGATCGAGCGAACCGAAGGGGTCCTGGAACACCATCTGCATGCGCCGCGAGAGCCGCCTCTTCTCTGCCGCCGAGAGGCCGGACAGGTCGCGCCCGTCGAAGGAGACGCTGCCCTCGGTCGGGCGATCCAGTCCCATCATCATGCGGCCCAGCGTGGACTTGCCGCATCCGCTTTCGCCCACAACGCCCACCGTTTCGCCGGGCGCCAGAGTCAAAGACACATCGCGCACCGCCCAGACATCGCGGCTCCGGCCGAGAATACCCTGCCGGCTGGGGAAGTTCCGGGATAGGCCCTTCGCCTCGACCAGAGGGGCGGGTTTGGTTGCCGTGTCGAACATCAGCAGACCTCCTTCTAGCGGATGCAGCGCGTGATGCGGCCGTCGTCGATGCGGCTGACCTCCGGGGCGCGGGCCTTGCACTGCGGGGCGGCATGGTCGCAACGCGGTGCAAAGCGGCAGCCTTCCGGCATGGCGAAAGGCGGCGGAACGCTGCCGGGAATGGCGCGCAGCCGCTCCGCTCCGCCCTCAGGGACAGAGGCGATCAGCGCGGCGGTGTAGGGGTGTTTGGGATCGGCGAAGACTTCGGCCACCGGGCCGGTTTCGACCACTTCGCCCGCGTACATCACGACCACCCGGTCGGCCAGTTCCGAGACCACGGCAAGGTCGTGGGTCACGAAGATCAGGCCCATCTCCGGCGTGTCGGCCTTGAGCGTACGGAACAAGTCGAGGATCTGCGCCTGGATCGTCGGGTCGAGCGCGGTTGTCGGTTCGTCCGCGACCAGAAGGCGCGGGGTGTTTGCCACGGCCAGCGCGATCATGGCGCGCTGCCGCTGGCCGCCGGACAGCTCGTGCGGATAGGCGCGGCGGCGGCGTTCGGGATCGGGAATGCCGACATGGCGCAACAGCTCGACCACGCGGGTCTGAACCTTGGCTTCGTCCGTCATGCCCCCGGCGCGCAGCGCCTCAGCCAGCTGGTCGCCGACCCGGTGCACCGGGTTCAGCGCGGCAGAGGCATCCTGGAAGACCATCGACACCTCCGGTCCGCGCAGATTGCGGAAGCCTTCTTCGTCGAGGTCCGCGAGGTTCACCACCTCTCCATCGCGGGTCCGGTAGAGCATCTCGCCCGCCGTCACGCGCAGCTGGTCGGGCAGCAGGCCCAGCAGCGCCAGACTGGTGAGCGTCTTGCCGGAGCCGCTTTCGCCGACCAGTGCCACGGTCTCGCCCGGCATTACGGTCAGGCCTGCGCGGCGCACGAGGTCGACCTTCGGATTGTGGCCGACCGAAATCGCCAGATCGCGGATCTCGACCAGTGGGCCGCTCTCGGCCTGCGCCACGGGTTCGACGTTGCGTCGACGAGCCCGGCCGCGCATCCACAGCGCGCCACCGCGGGTGACCTCGCGCGGGTCCAGCGCCTCCTGCAGGCGGTCACAAAGCAGATTGAAGGTCAGGATCGTGCCCGCCAATGCAAGCGACGGCCAGACCAGCAGCATCGGGGCCTGTTCCATCGCGCCGCGCGCGGAGCGGATCATCAGACCCCAGGACGGCGTCGGTGGTACGACCCCGAGGCCGAGGAAGCTGAGCCCGCTTTCGATCACCATGGCCGAGGCCACCACCAGCGACATCTGCACCAGGAGCGGCGGCATGACGTTTGGCAGGATGGTCCGGCCGAGGATGGTCAGCGGATAGGCCCCCATCGACCGTTGGGCGGTGACGTAATCCAGCCCACGGACCTGCAGCGTGGCGGCATAGACGACACGGGCATAGTTCGGCGTGTAGAGCAGCGTCAGGGCAAGGATCAGCGGCCATGTCCCGGCGCCGAGAATGGTGACGACCAGCAGCGCGAGGAGGAGCGGCGGCAGGCACAGCAGGATCTCGGCGGCACGGACGGTCAGCACTTCGACGAAACCACGGAAGTAGCCGCCGAGCAGGCCCAGAACCGTGCCGATGATCGCCGCTGCCAGCGCAGAACCCACGGCAATGAAAAGCGAGGCGCGCCCGCCCCAGATCAGCCGCGCCAGCACGTCGCGGCCGAAGTCGTCCTGCCCCAGCCAGTGCGCGGCGGAAGGACCGGCAAAGCGGTTGGGAATGTCCATGGCGCGCACGTCCTGTAGCGGCAGGACCGGCGCCAGAAGCAGCACGGCCACCAGTACGGCGATGATGCCGCCCGGCAGCAGCAGCTTGCGGGTTGCGCGGTTCATGACGTCACCAGCGAGATGCGCGGGTCGAGCATGGCGTTGACCACGTCCACCACGAGATTGAGAAAGACGAAGAGCACCGAGATGGTCATGACGATGCCCACGACCTCCGGGTAGTCGCGCGCGTCTACCGCGGCGACGAGGTAGCCCGACAGCCCGGGCCAGTTGAACACGAATTCCACAAGGACTGTGCCGCCGATCAGCGTGCCCATCTCCAGCCCCAGGACCGTGAGCACCGGGATCAGCGCGTTGCGCACGACGTGGCGGCGCAGGATTGTGTTGCGGGCCAGCCCCTTGGCGCGGGCGGTGCGGACGTGGTCGCGTTCCAGCACCTCAATTACCGAGGCGCGGGTCATGCGGGTGATCACGGCCCAGAGGCTCAGCGCCACGGTGCCGGCGGGGAGGATCAGCAGCTTGAGGTGCTGCACGGGATCTTCCGAGAAGGGCACGAAGCCGCCCGCCGGCAGCCATTTCAGTTCCTGCGCGAAGATCAGGATGACGACCGAACCGACGACGAAAACCGGCGTCGACAGCGCCGCCGAGGACAGGAGAGAGACGAACCCGTCCACCTTGCCGCCGGACCGGATCGCTGCCCAGGTGCCAAGCGGCACCCCGGCAAGGCTGGCCAGGAGGGCGGCGGTCGCGATCACCTCCAGCGTGCGGGGCAGGCGGGTGGCGATCTGCTCCATCACCGGCGCGCCGTCGCGGAACGACGCGCCGAGATCGCCGGACAGGACGCCCCCCAGATGGTCCAGATACTGCTGCCACAGCGGGGCGTTCAGCCCCATCTTCTCGCGCAGGGCGGCCACCGCCTGTGGGTCGGCGGCCATGCTGCCCTGGCTCAGAAGCAATTCCGCCGGATCGCCGGGGATCAGGTGCAGCAAGAGGAAGACCAGCGTCACCACCACCCATACGAGGAAGATTGCGACAAGGCTGCGGTATGCGATGTATCGGACCATTGGGGTACGTTCAGCCCAGCATCGTTTCTTCCAGCGTGATGCCGGAATAGAAGGTCAGCTGTCCCGGCAGGTTGGAGAAGCCGGTGACGTTTTCCGTCATGCCGTAGCCCTGCGCGCGCCATGCGAGACCCACCAGCGGCACGGTGTCGATGGCCACCTGCTCCAGCTCGCGGTAGATCGCCTTGCGCTCGTCGGTGTCGAAGGTCGCGCGGCCCTTGGCGAACAGGTCGGTGATCTCGGGCGTCGGCATGTCGTAGCTGCGCACGAAGGACGGGGGCAGGGAGCCGTCGAGCACGTTGACCAGACCGTCGGGATCGTTGTTGTCGGCGGTGGTGCCCATGACGGCGAGGTCATACTGACCCTCGTTGCCCTTTTTCACCCGGCTGGTCCATTCCGGCAGGTCGAGCTGCACGTTGATGCCGACCATCGACAGGTAGGCCTGGCAGACCTCGGCGGTCGACTGGTGCATGCCGTATTGCGCGGTCGAGAGCATGGTGCAGGTGAAGCCGTCCGGGTAGCCCGCTTCGGCCAGAAGCGCTTTCGCCTTTTCCGGGTCATAGGACCAGGCGTCGGCCAGCTCTGGGTTGAAGAACTCCGACCCTTCGGCGATCGGCAAGTGGTTCAGCGCGCCGCCGCGGTTGTAGAAGGCCGCCGCCACGATGTCTTCGCGCTTGATGGCATGGGCCACGGCCTGCCGCACCTTGGGATTGTCGAAGGGCGCCTTGCCGCCGTTGAAGGTCAGGTACATGAAGGGGCCGTCGGTCACGTCGAGCTTCAGTGCCTCGTTCTCCTCGACCTGCGCCATGGCCTGCCAGGGGACATATTCGGCGAGATCGACATCGCCCGCTTCGAGCGCGGCGACACGCAGGTTCTCGTCGGCGTAGACGATGGCCTCTACCCCGGCGAGCTTGGGCAGACCTTCCTTGTAGTAGCCGTCGAAGGCCTTGAGGCTCAGCGACACGCCGCGTTCGACGCTGTCGAGCGTGAAGGGCCCGGCGCCGATCTCGGTCTCCGGGCTCTCGCCGGCCTTGATGATCGGCATGTGGTAATGGGCGAACCAGCCGGGCAGGACGGCCAGCGGTTCGGAGGTGTGCATCTTCACGGTGCGCGCATCTGGCGTCTCGACCTTGGTGATGAGCGCCATCTGGCCCTGACGGAAGGCGGCGCTGTCGGGCTTTGCAACCTCGGCGACTGTGTAGGCGACGTCCTCGGAGGTCACCGGAGAGCCGTCATGCCACTGCGCCTCGCGCAGGGTGAAGGTCCAGACACCGGCGTCGTCCACCGACCAGTCTTCGGCCAGTTCGCCACGCAGCATCCCGTCGGGGCCGTAGCTGAGCAGCCCGCGGTGCATCATCAGCTTGATGGTGCCCGCTGCCGTTCCGGCGGACGTCCAGGCCGCAAGGCTGGGCGGGAAGGTCGACAGCGCAAAGCGCAGCGTGCCGCCCTCCTGCGCCATCAGCGCCCGGGGGCCGAGAAAGCTGAGTGCACCGGCACCTGCGAGGGTCGTGGCCAGAAAGCCGCGGCGGTTCAGATCGTTGGTCATCTAAGTCTCCTTGTCGGTTGAGGCAGGCTCTTGACGGCCTTTCGGTTTTGTCTTCGGAAAGATGGGTTCACTCGGCCGCGACGCGGCGTTCCTCCGGGCGGCCGTATCCGCCACCCCCGGGGGTGACGACCTCCAGCCATTCGCCCTTGCGCAGGGTGCCCTGGCCGCGGTCGAACGGCGCGGTGCCCGGGCCGGTGGCATAGCTGCCGTGCCCGCCTTCGCCGCCGCCGTCCAGCCCCCACGAGCGTGAGAGGTTGCGCGAGATGTCGACCCGGACGAGGCAATCCTCGGTGGCGCGGTAGACCCGCCGCAGCCCCATGCCGCCGCGCTGCCGCCCGGCGCCTTCGGAGCCGTCGACCAGTTCGTAGCGTTCCAGGATCAGCGGGTATTCCACTTCCAGCGCCTCGACCGGCAGGTTCGACGTGTTGGTGGCGTGTACGTGAATGCCGTCCAGCCCGTCGGCATCCGGGCGTGCGCCGCCGCCGCCGCCGATGGTTTCGAGGTAAACCCAGTAGGTGCCTTGTTCCGGCCCGCTCTGGCGCGTTCCGGAGAACAGCGCCACTGTGCAGGTAGAGTTGGTGCAGGCCGACACTCGCGCCGGGGCCGCCTGCGCCAGTGCGCCGAGGATCAGGTCGGCGACGCGCTGGCAGGTCTGCACCCGCCCGTTGACCGCCGCGGGATGCGCGCAGTTGAGGATCGAGCCCTCCGGCGCCGTCACCGATATCGGTCGCGCCAGCCCGGCGTTGGGCAGGACCGAGGGGTCGACCACCGATTTGACGATGTAATAGACCGTGGCCAGAAGCGCGGTGCGGGTCATGTTGATGCCCGCGCGCACCTGCGGCGGCGCCTCGAAGGAAAGGCTGATGTCCTCGCCCGCTATCGTCACCGTCACCGCCAGCGGGATCGGGTCGTCGAAATCTAGGTTGTCGAAAACGTCCTCGAACCGCCAGCTTCCGTCCGGCAGCGCGGCGATGCCCGCGCGCATCTTGCGTTCCGCGTAGTCCAGCAGCGCCTGACCCGAGCCCAGCACAGTGTCGGCACCGTACCGGTCGCAGAGTTCCTGAAAGCGCTGCACGCCGACCCGGTTCGCGGCCATCTGGGCGCGCAAGTCCGACAGGCGTTCGCGCGGCACCTGGCAGTTCAGCAGGATCAGGTTCTGCACGTCTTCCTGCAGCATACCTTCGCGGTAGAGCCGGATCGGCGGAATTCGCAGCCCTTCCTGATAGATGTGGGCGTGCGCGCGGTCGACGAAATCCGAGTGATGCGCGAGGTTGACGGTCCAGGCCACCAGAGTTCCGCCGTGGAAGATCGGCTCCGCCAGCGCGATGTCGGGCAGGTGCGTGCCGCCGCCCTGATAGGCGTCGTTGCCGACGAACACGTCTCCGGGGCGGATGCCCTTCGCATCGTGCAGCTTCAGCACCATCGGGATGAAGTCGAGGAAACTGCCCAGGTGCACCGGGATATGTTCGGCTTGGCAGAGCGTGCGGCCCTCGACATCGAAGAGCGCGGTGGAGCAGTCCCGCCGCTCCTTGATGTTGGTCGAATAGGAGGCGCGGACCAGCGCCTCGCCGGTTTCCTCCACGATGGAGGATAGGGCGGCGCCGATAACCTCGACGGTGATCGGATCGAGAGCCGGGGTCTGTGTCATTGGCCAAGCTCCAGGATCAGGTTTTCGGTTGCATCGACATGGGCCGAAACGCCGGGGGGGATCAGCGTCGTGGTGTCCATCTGCTCGACAATGGCGGGACCGTCGAAGCGCATCCCCGGACGCAACCGTTCGCGGGCGTATAGCGTCGTTTCGGTAAAGCAGCCGGTCTCCGGATACCATGTCTGGCGCGCACCGATGATGGCATGCCGGGCATCTTCCGGCCCGGGGGCGCTGGTGGCGAGCGTGGCCTTTTCCACCTGGCCCACGGCCTCGGCGCGGAAGGTGACGCAGAAGATGCGTTCATCCTCGACCGCGAAGCCGTAAAGCCGCTTGTGCGCCTCGGTGAAGCCCGCGCGAAGAGCCTTCAGCGTTTCTTCGGTGACCGGCCCTTCGGGCAGTTCGACGGACAGTTCGTAGTTCTGGCCTTCGTAGCGCATGTCGACGCGGCGTGTGAGGCCGCGCTTGTCGGCTTCGATCTCTTCTGATCGGAACCAGTCCTCTGCCTCGGCGGTGACCTGTGCGACCGCATCGCCGATCTCTACCAGCATCGCCGAGTCGAGCGGCATAAGCCGGGTCAGCGGGAATTCGGCGCGCAGATCGGTCAACAGCAGCCCCATGGCGCATAGCGTGCCGGGCGTCCGCGGGATGATGACCCGCGGCATCCCCAGTTCCTGCGCCAGCCGCACCGCATGCAGCGGCCCCGCGCCGCCGAAAGCCATCAGCGCATAGGCGCGGGGGTCGTGCCCGCGCTGCACGGAAATTACCCGGATCGCCTTGGCCATGTTCGCCGTCACGACCGAGATGATGCCCTGCGCCGTTGCCATGGTGTCCATGCCCAGCCGTTCGGCCATGCGGTCGATGGCGGCCAGGGCGAGGTCGCGTCGCACCTCCATCCGGCCGCCCAGCAGATGCGTCGGGTTCAGCACCTGCAGCACGATGTTGGCATCGGTGACGGTGGGATCCTCGCCGCCGCGCCCGTAGCAGACCGGCCCGGGATCGGCGCCCGCGCTTTCCGGGCCGACTTTCAGGAGCCCGCCGGAGTCGATCCGTGCGATGGAACCGCCGCCGGCGCCGACGGTGTGGATGTCCAGCATCGGCGCCTTGATCGGGTAGCCGTGCACCTGCGCCTCGTTGGTGCGCGCGCATTGTCCGCCTGCCATCAGCGCCACGTCAGAGGACGTCCCGCCCATGTCGAAGGTGATGATGTCGGCCTCGCCCGCAGCCTGGCCGATCACCTGTGCCGCCACCACGCCGGTGGAGGGGCCGGAGAGGACCGCGCGCACCGGTGTCTCGGCCGCGACCTCGAAGCGAACCACCCCGCCGTTCGACTGCGTCAGATGTGGCGGGACCGGCAGGCCGAGGTTCTCCAGCCGCGGGGTCAGGCGGTGGATGTAGCGCTGCATGATCGGGCCGAGATAGGCGTTGACCGTGGCGGTGGACAGCCGCTCGAACTCGCGGAATTCCGGGGCGATCTCGTGGCTGGCACACAGAAAGACGTCCGGCAGCTCCTTTTCGAGGATCTCACGGGCGCGCTTTTCATGCGCGGGGTTCACGAAGGCGTAGAGGAAACAGATGGCCACTGCCTCCACCCCGGCCGCGCGCAGACCTTGGGCGGCGGTGCGTACTGCGTCTTCGTCCAGCGCCATGTCGACCGTACCGTCGTGCAACAGCCGTTCCGGGACCTCGAAGCGCAGCGCGCGGGGCACCAGGGTCTGCGGCTTTTCGGCGAAGATGTCATAGAGGTCGGGGCGCTTCTGGCGTCCGATTTCCAGCAGGTCGCGGAAGCCTGCGGTGGTCAGCAACCCGACGCGCGCCCCGCGATGCGTGATGAGCGCGTTGGTGGCAACGGTGGTGCCATGGCCCAGGTAGGCGACAGCGGCGGCCGGATCATCGGTTGCCCCGGCGCATTCGCGCATGCCTTCCTCGACGCCCTGCGCAATGCCGCGCGAGGGATCGTCCGGCGTGGACGAAACCTTCCAGACTTCCATCCGGCCCGAGGTCTCGTCGAAGAGGCAGACATCGGTAAAGGTCCCGCCGGAGTCGACCCCGACGCGCCAGCGGGCCGGTCCGGGTGCTGTGTTCGTGAGGTCCTTCATCGCTCGGTTTTTCCTGTTCTTCCCGTGCCGCGGCGGCCCGTTGGGGCGTCATCGCGCTTTCGGTCATCGGACACGCAGGTTCCGCGTCACGTCCAATCCAAAACTTTTTTGACAGCCAAGAATTTTTCTATCGGCCGTCGCGGGCGGGCCTCTCATTGACGCTTCAAGTTGCTGAAACATATGACAAATGACAATCATGCATCTCGGTTCGCCGGACCAGCCTATGGCGCTTGCCGTCACAATCCCGTCTGACGCCAAGATGTAAATACGTGCGTGTCCGGCGTGCTTTCGAAATGTGGACCGACAGCCGAACGGGGCGGAATCGAAGGATGGAGGGGTGCGTTTCCACGCTGGCGGACAGCGACGACGGCAGCAAAATCCAAGATCGTCGTGGGTTGGGTTGCGCGCGTTTCCGAGACTGGCATCGCAGTTCCGGATGGGCCGAGGAAAGCGATCTGTGCCGCCGTCTTGGCACTGGTCCCATCCGTCCCAGGCCGTTGCGTCCAACTCCTGAACGTCGCCTGCAACACTTCTATTTCAGTGTAGGCTCTGTGCGACAGCGCACTTGTCGTGGTGAACCGATCAGTTTACTTGCGACCCACATTCGAACCGCGAAAGAGTTAGCATGTCACACCGATGCACCCTCGCCATCCGTCTCTTGCTGGTGTGCCTCCTGGCCATACCGTCCGCCGTCTTTGCCCAAGAGGATGAAGGTACGGCCCGGCAGGATGCGCCGCGTCCCGTCAAGCTGATGACGATCGAGGCTGGCGCCGCGCCCATCGCACGGCAGTTCTTCGGACGGGTGCGTGCCCGATCGACGGTCGACCTTGCGTTCCAGGTGCCCGGCCAGATCATCTCTTTCCCGGTGACCGAGGGGACGCCCGTCAAGGAGGGCGCGCTGGTCGCGCAGCTCGACCTTGAGCCCTTCGAGCGTGAACTGGAACGCGCAAGGGTCAATCTCGCCAAGGCCGAACGAGACGCCGAGCGGCTCAGCAGCCTGCAGGGCAATGCCGTCGCCGAGGTGCAGGTGCGCGATGCCCGGACACAGCTCGACCTGGCGCGGATCGCCGCGCAGGAGGCCGAGAGCCGGCTGGAAGATGCGAGCCTCCACGCCAAGTTCGACGCGCTTGTGGCGCGCCGCGAAGTGCCGGTCTACACCACGGTGAGTGCCGGCCAGCCGGTCGTCCGGCTGCACGACATGTCCGAACTGCGCGTCGAGATCGAGGTGCCCGAAGTTCTGTTCCGCCGCTCCGCCGATTACGCGGCGAGCAGCGTGAGCTTCACCGCGAGCTTTCCGGGACAAGACCGCGAATACGCGCTGGCCCTGCGGGAATTCGAGGCAGAGACCGCCCAGGTGGCGCAGACCTTCACCCTGACGCTGGCCTTTGTCGAAGAAGTGCCGGGCTGGGTGCTGCCCGGGGCCTCCGTCACCGTCAAGTCGCGGGCAGACCTTGAGGACGAAGGCATGGCGATCCTGCTTCCGGAAACCGCGCTTGTGTTCACGCCCGACCGCTCGGTCGCAGTTATGGTGTTCGAACCGGGCGAACAGGAGGACAGGGGCACCGTCCGGCAGGTACCGGTCGAGATCGAGATGCGCGAGGATGCGCGTGTTGCACTGATCGAGGGGCCGGACACGGGAACGGAAATCGTGGCGACGGGCGCCTCGCAGCTTGTCGATGGCCAGGCGGTGCGCCGCTACACCGGCTTGGGGAACTGAGCTCGTGGCTATCGCGCGTTCCGCAATCGACCGTTCGCTCCTGACATGGCTCCTGATGCTGGGCTGCCTCCTTGGGGGGATCTGGGGCTTTGCCACCATCGGCCGGCTGGAAGACCCGGCCTTCACCATCAAGAACGCCGTGGTGCTGACCGAGTATCCCGGCGCCTCGGCAGCGGAGGTCGCCCGCGAGGTCTCTGAACAGATCGAGAGCGCGATCCAGCAGATGGGCGAGGTCAAGACGATCACCTCGTCGAACAAGCCGGGGCTCAGCCGGATCAACGTCGAGATCGAGTCGACCTACTCCGGTGAGGAGCTGCCGCAGATCTGGGACAAGCTGCGCGCCAAGGTGGCCAGCGCCCGCGGCTCCCTGCCCGAGGGCGCGCGCGAACCCTTTGTCAACGACGGCTTCGGGGATGTGTTCGGGATCTTCTACGCCGTCACGGCACCCAGTTTCACCGACAAGGAAGTGCACGACATTGCAGATTTCCTGCGGCGTGAACTGCTGGCGGTCGAGGGTGTCGCCGACGTCACCCTTTCCGGCCTGCCGGAGGAGGCGGTGTTCGTCGAGGTGCAGCCCGCCATCGTCACCAACCTCGGCATCGCGCCCGCCGCCATCGCGCAGGCCATCGCCAACGCCCAGACCGTCACGCCCGCCGGCAGCGTCGAAAGCGGCGACCTGTCCCTTCGGATCGAGACGCCGGAAGGGTCGGACAGCGTCGAGGCGATCCAGAACCTGACCATTGGCGTCAACGGCGAGATCGTCGACCTGACCGACTTCGCCATCGTCAGCCGGGAGCGGGTCGACGATCCGTCGATGATCATCCGCCACAACGGTCAGGAAGCCTTTACCATCGGTATCGCGGGCAAGGAGGGGCTGAACATCGTCGACGTGGGTGCGCGGGTCGATGCGCGGCTGGATGAGCTGCGCGCGGACATCCCGCTGGGGGTCGAACTCAACCCGATCTACAAGCAGCACGACGTCGTCGACGAGGCATCGAACGCCTTCCTTCTGAACCTCGCCATGTCGGTCGCCATCGTTGTGATCGTTCTGGCCCTCGCCATGGGCTGGCGCGCGGCGCTGGTGGTCGGGGCGACGCTTCTGCTGACGGTGGTGGGCACGATCTTCTTCATGGCGGTCTTCGGGATCGAGATGGAGCGGATCTCGCTCGGGGCGCTCATCATCGCCATGGGAATGCTGGTCGACAACGCCATCGTCGTCGCCGAGGGCATGCAGGGCGACATGCAGCAAGGGAAAAGCTCGCGCGATGCGGCTGAGGACGTCGCATCGAAGACGCAGATCCCGCTTCTTGGGGCGACCGTGATCGGCATCATGGCTTTTGCCGGAATCGGGCTCAGCCCCGATGCGACCGGCGAATTCCTGTTCTCGCTCTTCGCGGTGATCGGCATTTCGCTTCTGCTGTCCTGGGTGCTCGCGATCACGGCGACGCCTCTTCTGGCGCACTACATCTTCAAGCGCGGCGATGGCGAAGGGGGAGGCGCCTACGACGGCCCGGTCTTCCGCGCATATGCTGCCGTGCTGCGCGGCGCGATCCGGGCGCGCTGGCTGGTGGTGGTTACACTGCTGGTTCTGACGGCCGGCTGCTACTGGGGGTTCGGACAGGTCAAGCAGCAGTTCTTCCCCGACAGCAACACGCCGCTGTTCTACGTGCACTACAAGTTGCCGCAGGGCACCGACATCTCCGCCACGTCGCGCGACATGGCGTTGGTCGAGGATTGGCTGTTGCAACGCGACGAAGTCGTCTCGGTCTCGACATTCGTGGGCGGCGGTGCCTCGCGCTTCATGCTGACCTATGCGCCGGAAGAGCAGTTGCCGACCTATGGCCACCTGATCATCCGGACTGCCACGCTCGAAGAGATACCGCCGTTGAGGGACGCGCTGGAGACGTTCGGGCGCGAAACCCTGTCCGGGGGCGAGTTCCGCACCGAGCGGCTGGCCTTTGGTCCCGGTGGCGGCGCGCCCGTCGCGGTGCGGTTCTCCGGCCCCGATCCCGACGTTCTGCGGGCCCTCGCGGTGGAGGCCGAGGCGGTCATGCGGGAGGCCAGCGACCAGACACGCGACCTGCGCACCGACTGGCGCGAGCGCGAGCTTGTCATCGCGCCACGCTACAGCGAAGGCCGGGCCCAGACTGCCGGCGTCACGCGCGAGGATGTGGCCGCCACGATGAAGCTGGCGACGGAAGGGGACCGCGCAGGCACCTTCCGCGAAGGCAGCCGTCTGATCCCGATCATCGTACGTCAGTTGGGTGCCGGTGCCGAAGGTGGCGAACATCTTGTGGATCAGCCGGTCTACAGCTCTGCTGCGCAGCAGTTCATTCCGCTCGAACAGCTGATCGACGGTCTTGACTACGAGGTGCACGACACGCTCATCCACCGCCGAGACCGGCTGCCCACGATCACCGTCATGGCCGGGGTGCCCGCGGGCGTGAACGCCGACAAGGTGTTCCGGCAGGTGCGCGGTCCCATCGAGGCAATCCCCTTGCCCGAAGGCTACTCGCGCGAGTGGGGCGGCGAATACGAAAGCTCGACCGAGGCGCAGGAAAGTCTCGGCCGCCAGCTTCCGGTGTCGCTGCTGATCATGGTTCTGATCTCGATCCTGCTGTTCGGCGCCCTACGTCAGCCGCTGATCGTCTGGCTGCTCGTGCCGATGTCGGTGAACGGCGTGGCGCTGGGGCTGCTGGGGACGGGGCTGCCGTTCTCGTTCACCGCGCTTCTGGGCCTGCTGAGCCTGTCAGGCATGCTCATCAAGAACGGCATCGTGCTGGTGGAGGAGATCGACCTGACCCGCGCAGAGGGCGTGCCGTTCGAGCGCGCGATCGTCGAGGCCTCAACCTCGCGTCTGCGCCCAGTCGTTCTGGCGGCGGCGACCACGATCCTCGGCATGTTGCCGCTGCTCTGGGACGCGTTCTTCGCGTCGATGGCGGTGACGATCATGGCGGGGCTCGGCTTTGCGTCGGTGCTGACACTCATCGCAGCGCCGGTGTTCTACTACCTGTTCTTCCCCGGTCAGCATGCGTCTTCAAAGGAAGGGGAGGATGCGCGGCCCGCCTGAGCTTTGGCGGTGTCTGTATGGTTATGACGGCGCGGTTCCGTCGTCCCCGTCCGGGACCTTGGGACCGCGCTTTCGTATCCGATCGGACGCTGTCCGGTTGCGCTTTGTATTGACCCAGTCCCCGCATGCGCGGTCGATTTGCGCCATGGCCAGCGAACAGCAACGCCTCGTTCCCGTCCATTGCCCGCGCCAAGCTCACATCCGAGAGAGCCTGTCCTCGTCGTCCACGACCTTCAGCGCACAATCTGGGCCGGTCCAGCGCCACAGCACGATGTTGAAGTCGGTTGCAGCGGCGCCCTTCGCGAAGCTTCGGATCAGCAGCCCCGCAAACCCGTCGTCGATCAAGTGGAGGGCAAAATCCTGGGTCGGGACATCCTGTCCTTCGATCATCCGGATGCGCCAGCCGGGATCGGCGAGGTCGCTCTCCGTCATGCCGCGCCAGGCAAGGGCGGCCCCGTCGCGGGTGTCGAAGACCGGGCCGAGGTCCGCTTCGTAGGAGACCAGGATCGTGGGTTGCAGGCTGCCGACCTGATTGGCTTCCCGGAGGGCCGTGGTGGGTTCGAGCGCGGTATAGAGCGCGGGCGTGCCCTTCGCGTTGAAACGTCCGCCGTAAAGCTCCGCGCCACGGCCCGACAGCGGTTCGCGCGCGTAAACGGGGTTCAGCGCACGGTAGAGCGGTCCGGTGTAATGCACCGCTTTCAGCGGGTCAGGCGAAGACGCCGGCGTCGACCGCGTCGATGTAATCGAGGACCTGCTGCGCCTTGCCGTCCCGCACGAGTTGCATCGCGGTGCGACCATCGAAGCCTGGCAGGGGCTCCGAACGGTACCAGGCATAGGCCATAAGTTCCGAGCCGAAGCGCGGTTCGACCTTGTTCAGCACCTCCACCAATTCACGCAGGCGCCGCTGGGTCTTGTCCGAGTTGATGCGGGTGCGCCGTTGCAGCGCATCCTTGCCAAGACCCACCGTGACGGCGATCTCTTCGGCAGAGGTCCGCAACGCCGCTGCAATCTTGCGGGGCTCGAACTGTCCGCCTTCGGCGAAGTTGGCGAGATGCATGCCATGCCTCCATCGGTGATAATCACAGTATATAGCGTCAAAATGGCCGAAGTGCAAGCGTCAGGGACGTCTTACGCATTCTTCGAACCCTCGCGCTCGGAAAGAGGTGCTCTTGCTGCCGCTTCCTCAAACGCTTTCGAATGATGGTGTCCGGTTTCACCGCTTGTGCTCGCGTTTGTCGCATTTGACCAGCGTGGTCCTTTGCTGTCGCACAGCCGTGCCATCATCCGAGCGAAGAGCCTTTCACACTCCACCGCTTCCAGCAGCCGTTCAGCGCATTGTGCGGACCACAAGCAACGGGCGCGTCGCGCCAGCGCAGGCCATACGATTCATGAAGATTATTCCGCTCAGCACTGGCGTCCACTCGGCGCTTGCGGCGTGACTTCGGCACAAACGGGGGCAAACGTGCCACCTTCATGTCGGTGAACCAAAAGGGATCGCGCCTGTCACAGCTCCGTTTTAGGAGCCGTGACCTAAAAGGTGCGATTGAAACCTATGCATGTCACCCCGGCGCAAAGCAAAGCTTCGCGGGACCGGCACGACCAGATCTCTGTGCCCTTACCGGTATCAGAAACGATCATATCTCTCTGCAGGCTGGGGGGCTTTGAGATCATGACAGCCGCACGAGCTTCGTTCCAGCATCTTTAGCGCGGTAAGCAAGGCGAGTTCAGAAGCGACGCGCGACAGGTTTGGCAGGACGTCCGCTTGCAGCAATGTGCCCCGATCTCTGTCCATGTAGTCGTTGAAGCCTGCTGTGACGAAAGCGAGCGGCACAAAACACGCGCCGATCTCGCGGCTCAGCGTGGCCTCCGGCGCAAGCGAATGGTTGATGAGGTCCGCCCCCATCGACCGGAAGGCAATTGCTTCGGCCGGTGTTGTCAGGCGCGGCCCGTAGCAGTGCGCCGCGACCAAACCTTGTTCGATGCCGTGAACGCGCCAATGCTTCGGCCAGACCTCGCGGGCCGTCTCTGCCAGCAATCCGGCGCATTCGGTGCAGATGATCGCCTTTCCGGACGCATCAAAACGCTGGCGTCCGGGAAGCAGGGAATAGGGGGTCTGCGTCAGCTCGATGATATCGGCTGCAATCGCGAGATCGCCGGGCTGAATGGCCTTGTTGACGGCACCCATGGTCGAGCTCGCGAGCACCTGTCTGACACCTGCCTCGTGAAGGACCCAGAACGCCCTTCGGTGGCACGCGTGATCGATCTCGTCCCGCGGGTTACCATGGGAATACATGCAGAGCGCGCGATGAGGTTTCCTGTCCGGGGTCACGTCGCTGGAAAACTCTATCAGTTTCCAGTTTTCGGAAGGTCCCCAAGGGGTGTCAAAGGCCATATCGCGCGCAATGACACGGACGCCGTCCATGCCGGTATCCTCGGGGAACGCCAGCCCCCAGTTTGCAGAGCCGGTGATGAGAGCGAGGCGCACCTGAGGAATGCCAACCGCCATGTGGCTGCCGGCGCTCGGGGATTCATCGTTCATCTGAGGGAAACTCCTGTCTTCAGGTGGCGCGGCGCGCGTTGACGAGCAACACAACGGCGATCACCAATACGGTCCAGAGGGTGGAAATGGCGGCAATGGTCGGATCGATCTGATCGCGCAGCGACAGAAACATCAGCTTGGGCAGCGTGGCGCTGTCGCCTGCGGCAACGAAAATCGAGATCACCGCCTCATCGAGCGAGGTGAGAAAGGCCATGAGTGCAGCGGTCGGCAGGGTGAAGTTGAGCTGCGGAACCAGGATCCCGGCAATGGCGCGCGCCCATCCGGCCCCGAGGCTTCGCGCGGCGTCCACTTGCCCCCAGTCAAACCGCGACACGGCCGGGAACATCACGATCGTGGTGACCGGGATCGCGAGGACGACGTGACCAACAAGAACACCGGTCAGCGTGCCGATCAGTTTCAGCTTTGCCAGGACAAAGAACAGCCCGATGGCCAGAAGGATGCCGGGTATCACCGAAGGCGAGAGCACATAGGTGTACAAGACGCGGGACCTGAACCCGCCAAGACGATTCATCGCGATGCAGGCCGCAAGACTGACGGGGACCGCAACCAAGGCGGTCAGGGTGCCGAGGATCAGCGAGGTCTTGAGCGCCAGCATCCATGTCGCCGAGCCGAAGAAGCTCTGGTACCAGCGCAACGAAAGCGTGCGCGGCGGAAACTCCAGCAAGTCTGATCCGGAGAACGACAGCGGCACCACGATCAGGGTGGGAAGGATCAGGAATCCAAGGATCAGCGCGGCAACGACCCACATGACGGTCTTGAACCCACGGTTGTCAAAGGACTCAAGCATGGCGACGCTCCTTGCGGGACAGCAGATGACGCAGGCACAAGAGCATCGCGGCAGTGAGGGCAACCAGAAGCAACAGCAGGATGCCAAGCGCTGACGCGGCGCCCCAGTTCTGGAAGGTGGAGAGCGTGCGCTCGATCCGGATCGCGATCGGGTTCACCTGCCCGCCGCCTAAGATTGCCGGCGTGATGAAGAACCCGAGCGTGTAGATGAAGACGATTGTCGCCCCGGACCGGATTCCGCCCGCCGCCAGTGGCAGCACGACGCTGACCAACGTGCGCGGCAGCGAGGCCCCCATGCTGGCGCTGGCGCGGATCGTGTTATGGTCGATGTCCCGCAAGGCGGCGTAGGTTGGCAGGACAAAGAGCGGCAGCATGAAATGGACCATGCCGATCAGCGTGCCGGTGAAATTGTAGACCAGCGCCAGCGGCTCGTCGGTCAGGCCGATCCCTTGCAGGCCCTGATTGACGAGCCCATCCCGCCGCAGCAGAACCAGCCAGCCGTAGGTGCGTACCAGGATCGACGTCCAGAGCGGCAGCATCAGCAGGATCAGCAGGCGATTGGCCAGCTTTTGCGGTGCCGAGGCCAGTGCCAGCGCCAGCGGCAGGCCCAGGATGAAGCACAGCGCAAGGGTGCCTGCAGAGAGTTCTACCGTGCTCCAGATCGCACGCCAGGTCAGATCGCTGGTGAGCAGGTTTTCCCAGTTCGCAAGCGTGTAGCTGCCACGCAGGGAAAGAAAGCTCTGCCGCAAGATCCAGAGGATCGGCAGCATCGCACAAAGGCCGACCAGCACCAGCGCCGGCAGCGAAAGCGACAGGAAAAAGGCATTCTCGCGCCGGAGATCGCGGCGCAGCCCGGCCGCGACGGTATCGACGTTGGGAGGAGCAAGATCAGCGTGGGTCATGCCGCCTCCCGGGCCATTTCGTGGACATGGCGCGCATCGGCATAGGCGGTGACCTCCTCTCCGGGCTTGAGGCTGTCGCAGCCTTCCGAACGGCTTGATGGAATTGACAGCATCACCTCCTGGCCCGATGCCAGCGTCAGCTGGATCAGCCAGTTCTCGCCGCGGAAGGCGATGGCGGCGATCTTGCCGGACACGCTCAGTCCTTCCGCACCGCAGGCGGCGCGATCCAGATGGAAGGTCTCGGCCCGCACCATCAATTTGCGAGAGGGTTGCAACGCGTGCCCGTCGAGCCCCCGGCAATGGGCCCCGTCGAGAACATTGGCCTCACCCATGAACTCGGCGACAAAGGCAGAGCGCGGATGGTGGTAGATCTCTTTAGGCGCGTCAATTTGCTGGATCTGCCCGGCGCTCATGACGGCGATCCGGTCCGACATCGTCAGGGCCTCGCGTTGGTCGTGGGTGACATAGACCGTGGTGATGCCCAGATCGTCATGCAGGCGCCTGATCTCGAATTGCATTTGCTCCCGCAGGTTCTTGTCCAGGGCCGACAGCGGTTCGTCCATCAGCATGATCCGCGGTTCATAGACAATGGCCCGGGCCAGCGCCACGCGCTGGCGCTGGCCGCCGGACAGGGCGGCAATGTCGCGGTCCGCAAACGCACCGAGCTTCACGCGTTCGAGCGCCGCCATGGCCCGGTCCCTGACGTCACCGCTGGACAGCTTGCGCAGTTTCAGCGGGTATTCGACGTTTTCCCGGACGGACATGTGCGGAAACAGGGCGTAGTTCTGGAACACGATGCCGATGTCGCGCTTGTTGGGGGCGAGCCGGGTCACGTCGCGATCTCCGATCACGATCCGGCCCGTTTCCGGGCGCGTGAAACCGGCAATGGCCATCAGCAACGTGGTCTTGCCTGAGCCCGAAGGCCCCAGCAGGGTCAGAAATTCGCCCGGCAGGATGCGGAGCGACACGTCGTCGAGCGCAACGAAGTCGCCAAAAGTCTTGCGCAGTTTTTCGATCGTGATGGGAAGAGGTGTCATATGTGCGTCCTGCCGGGCGAGTGAGGGTGGTGAGCGATCAGCGATTGATCATCTCGTCGAATGCGATCTGAGCCGCTTCGCCGTTTTCAACCCACCAGGAGGGGTCTGAATAGACCGAGGTCCCGGCGTTCTCCGGCGCGGTGGCCAGCAGCGGCAAGCGGTCTTCGGGGATCAGGCCGGTTTCATAGGCGCCTTTGTTCATCGGGCCGTAGAGGATGTAGTCCGTCAGCTTGGCTTCGCGTTCGGCCGTGGTCATGCCCGCGATCAGTCGCATCGCATCTTCGACGTTCTCGGATCCGGCCGGAACTGCCAGGCAGTCCGTGCCGACGATCGAGCCCTTGAACGTATAGTCTGCAGGACCCTGTTCCTTTGCCGCTGCAGCTCGACCGTTCCAGGTCACGACCAGATCGACTTCGCCGTCGGCAAGGATCTGTGTCGATTGGGCGCCGGAGGTCCACCAGATCGCCACATCCGGGTTCAGCTCTGCGAGGCGGGCGATGGCACGGTCAAGACCGCCTTCGGAAGACAGAACGTCATAGAACTCGTCCGGTGCGACACCATCGGACAGCAGCGCGATCTCCAGCGTGTCCTGGGCATTTGCCCGCAGCGCACGGCGCCCCGGAAAGGCTTCGGTGTCCCAGAATTCGGCCCAGGTCTTCGGAGCGTTTTCGCCAAAGGTCTCCGTGTTCCAGGCCATCACCGTACCGTAGCTGTCGAAGGGAAAGCAGTAATCGTTGCGCGCACCCTCGGGCAGCGACTCCATGTCCACGATGGAGGTATCGAGCGGTTCAAGGAGGTCGAGCGCGGCGGCCTGGGCCGCCTCTGCCGATCCCAGATGAATGACATCCGTCGTGACGGTTCCCGACATCATCTGCATCCGCAGCGCGGCGAGGCTGTCACTTTGGCTTTCCTCCCGGATCTCAAAGCCAAGTTCACTGGCGGCTGGACCCCACATCGCCTCTTTCAGGGCCGTGCCGTAGTCGCCGCCCGCAGCGGTGATGGTCAATGTCTGCGCCGTCACAAGTGTCGGCAACGAGACGCCGGCAATGAGTGCCAGTGAGAGGGTCGAAGTCAGGGGTTTGCGAAACATTTGGTCCTCTGTCGGTTAGGGGTGCGAAAGCCGTTCTGGGCGGCGTTTTAGGAATTCGTAACGTTACGAATTGCAGATTCGATGATTCTTTGGAAGACATTTTGTTTGTGTACTGACATATCTTTCCGAACATGCCCGTCTTGTGAGCATCGACCGCGGACAGATTGCATACCTGACGGCAACACGTGTTAAGTCCTGCAAAACCAAATCGTAGACGCACAGAGTTGGCCTGAACACGCATGAGAAAATCTGCATCTCGCCCCAATCTTCGACAGCTTGCGTCCACGTTGGGGCTTTCGGTGACCACCGTTTCGCGTGCGCTCAAGAATGGTCCCGAAGTGAATTCCAAGACCGTCAAGCGTGTTCAGGAAGCGGCGAAGACTATGGGGTACGTTCCCAACCGGACCGGCCAGGCGCTTCGGACAGGTCGGACGAACGTGCTGGCTGCGATCTTGCCGCTCGAAACCCAAGCCTATCTTTCGGACGTTGCGCGGCTGCCCTTGATCGAAGGCATGACCGTCGCGGCGCAAGCCAGGGGATATACGCTGTCGATACACTCGGCATTGCCCGATGCGGATCCGCTCGAGGTCGTACAAAAAACGGTCGGGCTCGGTGCCTGCGACGGCTTGATAATCACCCGGATGGAGCGGAACGACACGCGGATTGCGTGGCTGGACGAGCAAGGCATCCCTTTCGTGACGTTCGGGCGGAGCGACAGCGCCCGGCAGCACGCCTATGTGGATATCGACAATGCGAAGATTGCACAGATCGCGACAGCGCAGCTCCTGTCCGAAGGCCACCGCCGCATTGCTCTGCAGGTTCTCGGAGGCCGCGATATGGCGAGCGCCGAACGCATTTCCGGCTTTTTTCAATCGCACGAAGAGGCCGGGATTCATGCTGATCCGGCCTTGGTGGGCACGGACCATTTCGACATGGAAACGTCAAGCAATGCCCTGGATCACCTGCTGCTCTTGCCGGATCCGCCGACTGCAATGATCTGTGTGTCGGAACTCGGCCTTCTCGGGGCGATAGCCGCTCTGCGGCGGCATGGCATTTCGGCTCCGAGCGATTTCGCGCTGATCACAAGGGACAACACCCGTATGTGCGATTTTCTGGGGCTCCCCGGAATTCGTTATCATTCCGTGGATATGGCACGTGTCGGCCAAAGCCTTGTCGAAGGGCTCTTGGGACGCATCGACCAGCCGGACGAAGGCCCGTTTCAGAAAGTGTTCGCGCCCGGTCCCTTGTTCGGAGATCCGCCGCACGCGGGCCGAAACAGCCGCGCGGGGAAGAAGCCTTGAGGCGACAGCCTGTCGTCGCTCATGTCCAAAAGCATGTCCGGCGCTTGGCATGCCGGACCGATCCTAGCCGTGCACGTGGCAAAGGTCCTCAGGAGTATCTTTCTCCTGAAACCGATCGGAGGTCGAATAGCCGATCCATACCGTTGTGCGAAACCGGAAGACCTTGCCGGCAGCCATGGCCTGACTGTTCGAGCCGGGCATGACGCTGGCTGAACAAGGGGAGCGACTTTCGTCCGCGTGGTGCTACCGGGTAAGCCAAACAAGTCTGAACGCCCGGCTACCTGCAAGGGTCCGGCCGCGCGTTCAGGGTATGCCGGTGACGAGGGGCCTAGCCGAGCGGAACTCCGAGAGGGTCGTGGGCGTAAACCCAGGCCGGATCTTCCGGCTCTTTCAGCCAGGTGTTGGCGTTGGAAATGGTCTGCACCTTTGTGGCTCGGTCACGCCGGGTGGCCTCGTACAGCGAAAAGGCCGAGGCGTAATCCGTGGTCCCGGTTTCCTCAAGGCAGCGGGTCAGCACGGCTGCATCTTCGATCGCCATGCAGGCGCCCTGCGCCATGTGCGGGCGCATCGGGTGGCACGCATCGCCAAGCAGGCAGAGGCGGCCCTGGCTCCAGAGGTTCAGCGGGTCGCGGTTCCAGAAGGGCCACTTGGTGATCTCTTCGGTGGCGTCGATGAGCGCGTTCACAACCGGATGCGAGCCGCCAAAGATCGCCTCCATCTCTTCGCGCGAGCTGTCGACAAAGCCGGTCTCATGCTCCCAGCCATCCACCGGAACGCCGGTGACGTAGTAATATTCGGAGCCGTCGCCCTTGGTGGCATAGGCCATGATGTGGCGCGACTGTTCCCACCACCACTTTACGCAGGGCTCGAAATCGACGCCCGAGGCGCGCAGCTTGTCCATGTTGACCAGCGCGCGGTGCCCGACCCAGCCCGAGAAGCGGGGTTTTTCGACGCCCAGCAGTTTCTCGCGGATCATCGAGTTGATGCCATCGGCGCCGATCACCAGCTTGGCGGCCACCTGGCGGCCATTGGCAAAGGTCAGCAGCACGTCATTGTCCCGCTCGGCGATGTCGGTCAGGCGGTGATCGAAATGCAGACGGTCCTGCGGCAGGGCCTCGATCTGCTCGGCGTGCAGGTCGCCACGGTGGATGGTGATATAAGGTGCACCGTATTCCGACTTGGCATAGTCGCCCAGTTCGATCCGGGACAGGTATTCGCCGGTCATCCCGTCGCGGGAGAACCAGAAATCCGGATGCGAACCGATGGCGGCCAGACGATCCTCAAGCCCGATGCGGCGGAACACCTTCATCACGTTGGGGCCGATATGGATGCCCGCGCCGAGCCGGGTAAAGACCGGCGCCTGTTCAAAGCAATGCACGGAGAAGCCCGCGTCGTCGAGCAGCGCCATCGCCGCTGCGCCACCCAGCCCCGCGCCGATAACGGCTATGTCCACCTGATCGATCGAGTCCATGTCAGTTCCTCTTTGTCTGCGCGTTCATATTGTTCGTATACTAACGAATAATCAGTGCCCGGTCCAGTTCAACGGCATATGAAGCATGTACCTTTTCCAGGCATCCGGCGCGGTTTGAGTGGAATCGCGCCGGATTTTCCGCCTCTGGTTTTCATTTTTATGCAAACGAAAAAGCAGGCGGGCGGCTCAGGGCCATGGCGGCAGGTCCGGCGCATACCGGGCGCGCAGGTAGGCGCTGAGTGATTCGATCTGCGTCTCGCTCAGTTCGCCGCCAAAGGCGGGCATGTCGCGCAGGTCGATACTCAGCGGGGCTACAAGCCCGTCGCGGATCACGGTGGCCAGCGCCTCTGGCCCGGGGGCGCGAATGGCCATCGACTGGCCCAGCGGTACATGTGCGGCGGTCACGGTGCCGGCAATCGCGGGCTCGTGGCAGGTGGCGCAGGCGCTTTCGAACAGGCGATGGGTCGCGTCGGGCTGGGCGGGCAGCCGGGGGGCGGGGGTCTCCACCGGTTCGCCCTCGGTCAGCGACGCGAGATAGGTGGCCATTGCGCGTATGTCGGCGTCGGGCAGGGGTGCAAGGCTGTCGACCACGTCCGCCATCGGGCCGGAGGCCGCCGCCAGCCCCGGTGCGACGCCGGAGCGCAGATAGGAGAACAGGCTCTCTTCGTCCCAGCCGCGTTCGCCCGCCGGGCGACCGGCCAGCGCCGGTGCAAACCAGTTCTTGACCATCGCGCCGGACAGCGCGTCGGTGCCGCCCTGTTCCGCCCCAAGCGCAGAACGCGGGCTGTGGCAGGCGCTGCAATGTCCCGCACCCTCGACGAGGTAACGGCCGCGGTTCCAGGCCTCGGATTGCGCCGGATCGGCGGTCAGCTCGCCGGGACGGTGATAAAGCATGTTCCAGACCGCATTGGTTGGTCGGAGATTGGTCGGAAAGACCATCTGTGCCTGCGGCGCCTCGGCCCGGACCGGCGGCAAAGTCTGCAGGTAGCCGTAGAGCGCATACATGTCCTCGCCGCTCATCTTTGCAAAGGATGTGTAGGGGAAGGCCGGATACAGGTTGTGGCCGTCGCGGCTGATCCCCTGCCGCATGGCGCGGTCAAAGGCGGTGAAGCTCCAGTTGCCAAGGCCGGTCTCGGGATCGGGCGTGATGTTCGTCGTGTAGATGGTGCCAAAGGGGGTCTCGACCGCGCGCCCGCCCGCATTGGCGCTGCCGCCCTCTGCGGTGTGGCAGGTGGCGCAATTGCCAAGCGCAAAGACTTCGGACCCGCGTTGCAGCAGCGCGTCCGAGAAACTGCCCGCGCCGGGCGCCGGGGTGGCGGGGATCGCGCGCACCATCGGCAGAGCCACGGCCCCTGCGGTCAGCGCCCCGCCCAAGGCAGCAGCCATCGCCAGGACACGCGGCGGTTTGCGGCGTTTTTTCGCCGGGGTCAGCCCGGGCAGGGCAGGGGGGGTGACCTCTTGCGGGGCAATGCCCAGAGCGGCGCGCATCTTTTCCGGCGTAAAGGGCGCCTCGCGCATGCGCACGCCGGTCGCATCGAAGATCGCGCCTGCAATGGCAGCGGCAGCAGGCACCGCGGCGCTTTCGCCGACGCCCAAGGCGGGTTCCTCCGGTCGGGCGATCAGCAGGGTTTCTATCTGCGGCGTCTCCGGAAAGGTCAGGATCGGGTAATTGGCCCAGCTTTGCGGGGTGACGGTGATCTCGTCGAAGCTCACCTCCTCCTTCAGAACCCGGCTGGCGGTCTGGTGCACGTTGCCGTGGATCTGCTGGCGTACGCCGTCGGGGTTGATGACCAGCCCCTGATCCTGGCCGACAAAAACGCGGGTCAAGGTGACCTCGCCGCTGTCCATGTCCACCGCAACGTCGCAGACCCAGGCCGCGGCGGCCGCGGCGGTTCCCGGGAAAGTGCCGTGCACATAGGTGGCGTAGGCAAAGCCGCTGCCATAGGCCATGCGGCCTTCGCGGCGCATCCGGGGGCGCGTCCGCGTATCCCAGCCCGCGGCTTCGGCGGTGCGACGGATCAGGTCTGCGGCGCGGGGATCGTCGATATGGGCCAGCCGGAACTCCACCGGGTCCGTGCCGGCCTCATGCGCCATTTCGTCGATGAAGCTTTCATGCGCGAAGGTATTGGGCAGGGCAGACACCCCGCGCATCCAGGCCGCGCGCACGATGGGGGCCATGTCATGCACAGTGATCCGCTTGTTCGGGATGCGGTAGGGCGGCACGGTGGTGCGGTCGCCCATGTCAGAGGGGCGCGGCTCGGGCGAGACGGCGCCGGTGAGCAGAAGCGCGAGGTTCGGCGCGCGGTTCGAGGGATACCAGGTGTCTAGACTGTAGGCGTGCAGCGCCCCGTCCTTGAGCCCACCCGCAATGTCCATCAGTTGAGCGGCGCCTTTCGGCTCCCACAGATGTTCTTGCGCTCGGGTAAGCTGCACCCGCACCGGACGCCCCACCGCTTGCGCCAGCAGAAGTGCATCGCCACAGACGTCATCGGCACAGTTTCGGCCATAGCAGCCGGCGGCCTGATAGCGGCGGATCTCGATCGCCTCGGCGGGCAGGCCCGTCAGGGTGGCAAGGTCGCCGCGCAGCATATGCGGGTTCTGGCTGCCGGACCAGACGACGGGCCTGCCGTTGTTCCAGTCGGCCACCGCGCAGGACGGCCCTATCGAGCCGTGCAGGTGATAGGGCCAGACGTAACTACGCGACAGGGTAGTGTCGGCCTCGGCCATTTCTTTTTCGAAATCGCCGCTGCGATCGAGCGCACGGGGGGTGGCGGGCTGGTTGCGGATCGCATGGCGCAGGTCGCGGAGGTCAGGTGCGGACGGCGGCGTGCGCCACCGGACTGGCAGCGCCTCGGCGATGGCCTGTGCCTGGTCGGCGCGATCCGCGACCACGCCGAGGAAATCGCCCTTCCGGACCACGGCAATGAAGCCAGGCATGTCGCGTACGGCGTCTTCGTTCCAGCCAAGCAGGCTGGTGCCGATGAAGGGTCCGCTGTCGCGCCCTGCATAGGGCGGGCGCAGCACATGCCCGTGCACCATGCCCGCGACATCGACGTCATGGATGAACGTATGCTGGCCGATGACCTTGGCCGGCAAGTCCTGGCGCGGGGTCTTGTGGCCCACGATCGTGTAATCCGCCGGGGATTTCAGCGGTGTGGCAGGATCGAGCCGCAGCATCTCCTCACGCCCCTCCAGGAGCGCCTCGAAGGCGACCGATGTGTCCTTCCAGTGGACCATCCCGTCGCGGAGGGTGACGCCGTCTTCGGGAGCATTGAGCCGGCGGGCGCCCCGGGCGGCCAACTCACCGCGCAGCTGCGCGGCGGCCAGGCGCAGCGGCACAGCGGCGACCTGGATGGTTTCCGATGCGATGGTCGGCCCCTGATCCGGAGTGCGTGCGGTATCGCCAAGGATCACCTGCACCCGGGACAGCGGCAGTTCAGCCTCTTCTGCCACGATCTGCGCCAGCGCGGTCTGGATGCCGGTGCCCAGATCCACATGGCCGTTGAAGGCCGTGAGCACCCCGGTGCTGTCAAAGGTGACAAATATCTCGCGGCCTTTGTCGGTGTCGCGATGAACGGACAGGCTGCCAAAGGGATGGTCGGTCATGCGGTGGTGGCCTTAGCTGAAGCGGCTTGACGGTCCGGGCTGGCGGCGAGACGTTCGGCGGCGCGCTGCACCGAGGCGACGATTTCGGTATGGGTGCCACAGCGACAGAGGTTATGGGCGAGGGCGGCGCGGATGCGGGCCTCGCTCGGGCTGGGATCCTGCCGCAAAAGTGCCACGGCGCTCATGATCATGCCGTTGAGGCAATAGCCGCACTGCGCGCCTTCCTCGGCGATGAAGCCGGACTGCACGGGATGCAGTGCGCCGGTGTCCGGGTCCGCCAGCCCCTCGAGCGTGGTCACCGCGCGGCCGGCAAGTTTGCCCACCCTGAGCACACATGCGCGCGCCGGGGCGCCGTCTATCAGAACGGTGCAGGCGCCGCATTGGGCCATGCCGCAGCCGTATTTCGGCCCCTTCAGGCCGAGCTCGGCGCGCAAGACGTCCAGAAGTGTCCTGTGCGGGTCGAGTTCGAGGTTATGGGCCTTGCCATTGACCGCCAGATGCAGTGCACGTGTTGCGCCAGACATGATGCAGAGCTCCCTTGCTGGCGATCAGGAATCCAGAGGCATTCCTGATCGCCAAATGTATCTTTGCATGCACACGAACAAATTTTCACGTCCGGTGCAACGGTGTTCCGAAGGGCTTTTGTCTGTCGAGTCCTGTGCGCTGCCGGATTGCCCAAAATGTACGCACACATACAAGTTCTGGAGGGCGAAATGCATACCGGCGCCGGACGCTGGCCGGCTGCTGACTTGCCTCCACTGGCGAGCCATGTAAACGGTGAGAGCAAAGAGCTACAGCGGAAAGAGCAGGTCATGGCGCCCCGCCCCCCCGAACACACAGCGGAACAGGACAAGGCCGCCGACCCACAGTACGTGCTGGACGAGCAGGTCGGCTTTCTGTTGCGCAAGGCTTACCAGCGACACCAGACCATCTTTTCCGAGCGGATGATCGGGGGGCTGACAGCAACTCAGTTCTCGATGCTGTTTCGGCTCTACCAGACGCCCGGGCCGATCTCCCAGAACGCTTTGGGGCGGCTGGTGGCGATGGATGCGGCCACCACCAAGGGGGTGGTGTCGCGGCTTCAGATGCAGGAGCTTATCACCGCCGAGCGCGACACCGAGGACAAGCGGCGCTATATGCTGCGCTCGACCGCCAAGGGCAGGGCCCTGATCCAGGAGGCGCTGCCGGTGGTCATCGGCATCACCGAGGCTACGCTGGCACCGCTGACCAAACGCGAGAGCGAGACCTTCCTGCGTTTGCTCGCCAAGCTCTGCTGAGTCCGGGGTGAGCGCGGCCAAACCCGCCCGACGCAAGCCGGGACGCCCAAAGGACACCGACAGCGCGGACCTGCGCGACCGCATCCTGGACGCGGCAGAGCTGGAATTCGCCGCGCACGGATATAATGGTGCGCGGTTGCGGCAGATTGCGGCCCGCGCCGGTGTGAACCCGGCGCTGATCGCCTACTACAACGGGTCCAAGGTGGCGTTGTTCGAAGAGGTGATCCGCCGCAAGGGCGCACTGATCGCAGCGGCGCGCCAGGCCAATCTTGATGCGCTTCTGGCCCGTACGTCTGCGCCGCGCGTGCGCGAGATCGTGCGCGCCTACCTTGAACCGCAATGGGACATGAAGGCCAGCGGTCCGGGCGGAGCGGCATTCGTGCGGATTCAGGCGCGGCTGCATGCAGAGCCGGAAGCCCGCGCGCTCAACCTGCGGCGCGAGATCTACGACCCCACGGCCAAGCGGTACATCACTGTTCTGGCCAAGGCACTGCCGCATCTGACTGTCGAGGAAGTGAGCCTGAGGATGGCCTTCCTGGTGGGGACGTACCTGTTCATGCTGAACGACCTTGGACGAGTCGGCGATCTCAGTGACGGGCGCGTGCCAGCGATTGAAAAAGAGGACCTGCTCGACCACTTGCAACGCTTTCTGGCCGCTGGACTGCGCGCCGATTGATCTCAAGCCTTTAAAATTAAACGAGTTTACAAAAAGTATATAATTTAAACTTGTTTCGATACGAACAAAAAATTAAACATATGAGTAATTCGTATACAAACAGGTGCAGGACATGAAATCCTATCGGATCGGCCAGATCGTCCCCAGTTCCAACATCACGATGGAAACCGAGATCCCGGCGCTTCTGCGTGCCCGCGAAGCCATCGCGCCCGAGCGGTTCACCTTCCATTCGTCGCGGATGCGGATGAAGCACGTGACGAAGGAAGAGCTGGCGAAGATGGACGGCGACAGCGACCGCTGCGCGCTGGAGCTGTCGGATGCGCAGGTCGACGTGATGGGGTATGCTTGTCTCGTGGCGATCATGTCGATGGGCCACGGCTATCACCGGGTTTCGCAAGAACGCCTGCAGGGCGTGACCAAGGCCAACGAGGCCGAGGCGCCGGTGGTGACCTCTGCCGGGGCGCTGGTCGAGGGGATCAAGGCGATCGGTGCCAGGAAGGTCGCCGTTGTCGCCCCCTACATGAAGCCGCTGACCGAGATGGTCGTGGACTATATCCGCAACGAAGGCATCGAGGTGGTGACCTGGCGCGCGCTGGAGATTTCCAACAACCTCGCCGTGGCTGCCCATGACCCGATGAACCTGCCGGGTATCGTCGGGGAGATGGACACCAGCGGCGTCGATGCGGTGGTGCTGTCGGCCTGCGTGCAGATGCCGTCGCTGCCGGCGGTGTCGACCGTCGAAGCGCAGGTGGGCAAGCCGGTGCTGACCGCCGCGATTGCCACCACCTGGTCGATGCTCAAGGCGCTCGATCTGGACACCCGCGTTCCCGGTGGCGGCACGCTGCTGTCCGGCGCATACTGAGGGAGAAGATACATGGCATTCGGATACAACACCCACGCCAACGGCATCCGCCAGCACCTGATCCGCCATGAAGGCCCCGAAGGTGCGCCTGAACTGCTGCTGATCCCGGGCATCACTTCACCCGCGATCACCTGGGGCTTTGTCGCTGAACGCCTGGCCGAGCGGTTCGACGTGCATGTGCTTGACGTGCGGGGCCGGGGCCTGTCCGAGACCGGCGATCTGGATTACACGCTGGATGCCATGGCCGATGACGCTATCGCCCTGGCGCAGCAGATGAATAACCCCATCATCATGGGCCATTCCATGGGCGCACGCACCGCGATCCGCGCCAACGCCCGCGACCCCGAGGCGTTTGCCGGCTTCCTGCTGGTCGATCCGCCGATGAGCGGGCCGATGCGCCGGGCCTATCCGTCGAAATGGCCCTGGTACGGTGACAGCATCGTCATGGCCGCGAAGGGCTGTTCCATCGAGGACATGCGCGCCTATTGCCCGACCTGGACCGATGAGCAGCTGGCGCTGCGTGCCGAATGGCTGCACACCTGCCATTGGGGCGCCATCCGCATCGCCTTTGACGGGTTCCACACCGACGACATCCACCAGGACATCCCCAAGATCGCCAAGCCCGCCCGGCTGGTGATCGCCGGGGGCGCCACCGTGGTCGATGCCGACGACCAGGCCGAGGTCGCCAAACTCAATCCCGGGATAGAACAGCGCATCGTGCCGGATGCCGGGCACATGATCCCCTGGGACAATCTCGACGGCTTCCTCGACGCCGTGCTCGACTTCACCGCGTAAGACAACCGGAATTCAGGGAGAGACATGATGGACCAACAAAGCTTTACCGAGATCTGCCTGCACCAGCTGAAGATGTCCGGCGTCAAGTCCGACGAGCGGCTGATCGTGCTGACCCAGGGCAGCGAGCGGCTGGACTATGCCGATGCCTTCATGGCGGCGGGCCGCATCCTCGGCGCGAACATGTATCATATGCGCCTGCCCGCGCCGCCGGTTGTCGGCGCCTGGGCGGTGGGTCAGACCGGTCTGGCCGCGATGCCCGAGGCGGTCGAGGCGCTGAAGAACTGCGACATGCTGATCGACTGCATCTTCCTGCTGTTCAGCCCTGAGCAATTCGCCATCCAGGCCGCCGGCACCCGCATCCTGACCGCGGTGGAGCCGCCGGAGCTGCTGGCCCGCATGCTGCCCTCGCAGGAGCTGCGCGAGAAGGTGGAGATCGGGGCGGAATATCTGTCCAAAGCCAAGGTGATGCGGATCACCTCGCCGCATGGCACCGACGTGACCTACAAGCTCAACACCTACGAGACGGTGGCCGAGTACGCCTGCACCGACACGCCGGGTCGCTGGGACCACTGGCCGTCGGGCTTTGTCTTCACAGGCGGGGACGATGAAGGGGTGGACGGACAGATCGTCGTGGCGCCCGGCGATATTCTCTTGCCGCAGAACATGTATGTGCGCGAACCGATCACCTACACGATCGAAAAGGGCTGGGTCACCGATATCCGCGGCGGCCTCGATGCGGAGCTGGTCAAATCCTACATGGAGGCCTTCAACGATCCGCGCGGCATGGGGATGAGCCATGTGGGCTGGGGCATGAACCCCGATGCCAAGTGGCATGGTATGACCCCGGGCGAATTCCCGGGCGGCATGGGCATGGAGCCGCGCAGCTTCTACGGCAATGTGATGTTCTCCACCGGGCCGAACAACGAGCTTGGCGGACCGAATGACACCCCCTGCCATCTCGACATCCCGATGCGCGGCTGTTCGCTGTTCCTCGACGACGAGCCGATCGTGATCGATGGCGATCTGGTGGTCAAAGAGATGCAGATGGAGCGCGGCTGAGGCCGCGCAGGAGGACCAGGGATGTCTCAGGAACAGGTCTATTCCGATGCCGGTTTCGGCCAGCCGGTGCCGCGCGGCACACGCCCGGCGATTGTGGTGGTGGATTTCTCTTACGGGTTCACCGACACGCAATACCCCACCGCATCTGACGCAAGCGCCCAGATGGCCAAGACGCGCCGGATTTGCGATATCGCCCGCGACAAGGGCTTCCCGGTGATCTTCTCGACCATCGCCTTTCACCCCGGTGAACTGGACACCCTGCCTTGGCTCCGGAAAGCCACAGGCATGCGCGCTCTTGTCGAAGGATCGCGGCTTGTCGAAATCGACGCGGCTACCGGTGTCCAGCCAAACGACCCCATCGTCGTAAAGAAGGGCGCATCGTCCTTTTTCGGCTCGACTCTTGCGGCTCTGCTGACCGGCGCCAAGACCGATACGCTGGTCGTCTGCGGCGCAACCACCTCGGGCTGCGTGCGGGCAACTGTCGTCGATGCGGTACAATCGGGTTTCAACGTGCTGGTGCCGCGCGATTGCTGCGCCGACCGCGCCGCCGCCCCGCACGAGGCAAACCTCTATGACATGAACCAGAAATACGCCGATGTCACCGACGCGGCGGATATCGCGGCCTGGCTCGACAGCCTCGCCTGAGAGGCGCGTGCCTGAGCGGTCTTCGGGCCGACTGCCACCCTTCGACGACAGCCAATAAGTGGTGCGGAAAAGCACCCGACCGCAAACACCTCAACACACCAACGGGAGCACACACAATGCTACGTACAGTATCCCTATGCCTGGTGGGGCTGGTCATCCTGGCCTGCTACGCCGTGCCCTACGGTCTGCTTGGCGACACGCCAAGCTGGACCGGGGCCTTTCTGTTCTGGACCCTCGCAGGCGTCGCCATCATCGTGCTGAACGCACTGGCGACCGCCTCTTTCTCGGAGGATGAGCAATGAGCCAGTCGTTCATTTGGTACGGGATCGGCGCCTATGTCGTGATCTCGGTCATCGTCGCGTTGCTGTCGCGCGCGGGCAAATCAACCACCATGTCGGATTACTTTCTGGGCGGGCGCAGCATGGGCGGCGTTGTCTCGGCGCTGAGCTATTCCGCAACCACCTATTCCGCCTTCATGATGGTCGGCCTCGCGGGCCTGACCTACAAGGGCGGCGTCGGCGCACTGGGCTTTGAGATCGTCTATTTCGCGGGCGTCTCGCTGGTGGCGATCTTCGGCCCGCGCTTCTGGGCGGCAGGCAAGAAATACGGCTTTGTCACCCCGTCGGAAATGCTGGGCGCACGTTATGGCAGCCGCTGGGTCGCCATTGCGGCGGCTGTGGTGAGCTGCGTCTTCCTGATCCCCTATTCGGCGGTGCAGCTGTCGGGCATAGGCTACCTTGTCTCGGGCATGACCGAAGGCGGCATTTCCTTCGGGACCGGTCTCCTGATTGCCACCGTACTGGCGATCTTCTTTTCGTACGTTGCAGGCATCCGCTCGGTCATGTGGACGGACAGCCTGCAAGCGCTGGTGATGATCGTCGCATCGGCCCTGGTCGCCATCCTGGTGGTCAGCGAGCTTGGCGGGTTCAACGCCATGTTTGCCACCGTGGCCGAGCGCAAGCCCGAGATGCTGACCGTGCCGGGGCCGGGCTTGTTCAGCCTGCAGACGTTCATCGGCCTGACGATTCCGTGGTTCTTCTTCTCGATCTCGAACCCGCAGGTCAGCCAGCGTCTGTTCATGCCGGAATCCCTTGGCGCGCTGCGCCGGATGCTGCTGATCTTCCTGTGTTTCGGCCTGATCTACACGCTTGTATCGGTGATCTGGGGCTTCTCCGCTTTCGTCGCCTTCCCGGATCTGGCAAGCCCGGACCTGGCGACCTCGGTCCTGCTGGCGTCTGATTTCGTGCCGCCGGTGCTGGGTGTCATCGTGATGGTGGGCATCCTCGCCGCAGCGGTGTCGACCATCGACTCCATCCTGTTGACCCTGTCGTCCATGGTAGCGCGGGACGTCTATGGCAATGTCGGCGGCGATCAGTCCGATCACCGTCAGCTGTGGGTCGGCAAGCTGGTTATCCCGGTGATCTCGCTTCTGGCGTTGGGGTTCGCCGCCCTGGAGCTGAGCCTGATCTCGATACTGTCGGTAGCGGCCTCCGCTGGCCTCGTGGTCACCGTACCCGCCATCGTCGGCGCGTTCTTCTGGAAGCGCGGCACGGCTGCGGGGGCGCTGTCCTCCATCGCGGGGGGCGGTCTTTTCGTGATCGTGATGTATCTGACCGGCAACAAGCTCTTTGGCTATAACGCGGGTATTCTCGGTCTGCCGGTTTCCACACTGCTGTTCGTCGGCGTCAGCCTTGTGACCCGTGTCAGCAACGAGGTGACCGAGGGCTTCGTCGCTAAACGTGCATCCGAACCTGTCAGAGCCGCCGTCAACGCAGGCTGAGGCCTGATCTGACACCAGGACCGGCTCCGCCCTTTTCGGCGGGGCCGGTCCTCAAGTCGCGCCGATTGCCGCATCTTTATGACGGCTTCGATGGGGTAGTGGAACGCGCGCCTGCGGGTGGCCAAGGCGGACGGTTTGAATTTGGTCTGACTAACTTTCTGCGGCGTCATCGTCCCAGAGGGCAGCTTGCCACCTCGCCGGGAATATCTGACCGGGGCGCGGGCCGCGGGCAAACGGCTGCCTGCGTTCACCGCCACCCGTCCATTGGTGTCGGCGTGGGCCCCCCGGATCGCCCGGTCGCATCAATCTGGCCCCGACGGGCTTTGCGGCTGCGTCTGGCCCAGTTTGCGGGCCGAAGAGTTTGCCATTGTCCGGATGCACTGAGCCATCCACTGCAGTTCCTTTGTCCGCCTCCGGTTGGCCGCATGCACGAGGCTCAGGCGGACGGTGGCCCTTGGCACCATGGGCAGGGCGCAAAGACCGCGATGCCGGCCCTCTCCCAGCCCCATCGCATCCAGGATGGCGACACCGAGGTTTTGCGCGACGAAACTGATTGCCGTATTGGACTGCGAGATTTCAAAGGCGATCCTGGGCTCTATCCTGCAACTGCGCATTACGCGCCGGAACGCTGCTCCGACCGGCTGTGTCGTGCCGAGCGCGATCAAGGGCAAACCTTCGAGATCCGCAGCCGTAACGACGTCGCGCCCGGCAAGCGGATGGTCCGGATGCACAAGGCAGCCGATCTCCTCCTGGCTGATGGTCTCCGGACTTAGCCTGCCGTCGAAACTGGCTTCGTAGACGACACCGAGATCGGCCTGATCCTTGATCAACAGGTCGTTGACCTCGACCGTGGTTCTGGTCCGCAGCAGGACGTTCGCATCGGGAAACCGGCTTCTGAAGGCCGCAACCGCTCCGGGCATGATGTTCGAAGCTATGGCAGGATTCGTTACGATCTCGATCTGTCGGCTACGACGGTCCTTCATCATATCGGCCTGTCGTTTGACGGCGGAAACCTGGCGCAGCACCTGAGCCAGGTCGGGGAAAAGCTCATAGGCGTCCGGCGTCGGCACGAGTTTCTTCTTCTCGCGGCGGAACAGTTCGACGCCGAGGCGCTCCTCGAATGTGCGCAGCATCTTCGACGCGGCCGGCTGCGATATGTTCAGGGCATCGGCTGCAGCCGTCAGGGTGCCAAGTTCGATCGTGGCAACGAAAAGTTCGAATTCCCGCAGGCTTATCTGCATCGTAGGGACCTCTGCCAAACATGTCATAAAGGTTATGAACATGCATGAACATGCGATTGGACTTATCAAGTCGGGCTTTGCTACCCGTGTGGCAGGGATGGGAGAACCTGCACTATGAAGATCGACCGAATTGACGCCTATCTGCTTGGCTTCAGCCCGGAACCCGCGCTCGGCAATGCGCAGACCTTCATTCGCCGTCGTGATTTCATGCTGGTTTCTGTCGCGACTGATTGCGGCAAGACCGGATGGGGCGAGGTCTTCAATGCGCCTTTTGGCGCGGCGGCCTTTATCCGGGCAAAACTCGCGCCGATCCTCCTCGGGCAGCCGGTGGTGGACCGCATTCCGCTCTTCGAGAAGATGCGCGCCGTTCTGGCCTATGACCGTCGCGGCACGTCGCGCATGGCGCTGTCGGGGCTGGATATGGCGATCCACGACGCCGCCGGACAGGTCTTGGGGCTCTCGGTGGCGCAGCTTCTGGGCGGACCGCTCAGGCATCGAGTGTTTGCCTATGCGTCAGGTCCGTTCATCAGCGAGAGCGACGGCTATGACCTTTATGCGGATCAAGTCGAGGACTACCTCAAGGGTGGTTTCAGGGCCGTCAAACCAAGGGCCGGGATGGACCCGGTCAAGGATGGCAAGATGGCCATGGCGCTGCGAAAGCAGGTCGGTGACGACATCGGCCTGATGGTCGACATCAATCAGGGCTATACGCTCGCCGGGGCAATCGAGTCTCTGCGGCGGATGGAAGAAGCGGGCCTGATGTGGGCCGAGGAGCCTCTGCAGCCTGAAGACCTGAGCGGATACAAGGCCCTGGCAGGACGGTGCCGTACGGCTCTTGCCGGAGGCGAGGCGCTTGGCACACCTGCAGCCTTTCGCGACTATCTCGAAGCCGGGACGTTTGCCGTCCTGCAGCCCGATCCGACGGTCTGTGGAGGCTTTACCGGTTACCGTCAGATATCGGCGTTGGGGATGGCGTACGACACGCCCACGATCCCGCACAGCTTCGGGACAATCGTCAATGCGACCGCCTCGTTGCACCTTGCCGCGCTGGAGCCTGTCCGGCGCGGGGGCGGGCCTGCGCCTTACCCTTACGTTGAATACGACATGACGCCCAACCCCCTTCTGGCGCTACGTCCGATGCCACTGGACAGCAATGGTTCCATAGCTCTCTCCGATGCGCCCGGGCTGGGGTTGGACCTGAAGCCCGAAGAACTCGAGCCCTGGCTCACCGAAAGCTGGTCGATCGCCGCAGAATAGGGACGACCTGATCCTGCCCGATAGGGCGCATGGCAAGCAGTGGAGGAATTGCCTGATGACCGGATACAAGTTTCTTTTGATGGCCGGCGCGCTGAGCGCGCTGGCGACCCCGTCGATCGCGGAAAAGCTGACGCTCGGCCACCAGTTCGCGCCGGATTCCCTGCCGGGCCAGAGCGCCCAGCATTTCGCGGACCTAGTTTCCGAAAAGACCGGCGGCGATACCACGCTGACCGTGATTCCCGGTGGCGCCCTTGGCGACGAACGTGCAAACCTGCAGCAGCTGTCCAATGGCTCGCTCGACATGGCGTTGACCGGCACCATCGTGCTCGACTTCATGGCGCAGCCCTATGTGCTGGCCTCCATGCCGTTCGTCTATGACGATGCCTCGCATGTGCTGGCGGTTTTCTCCGGTGAAATCGGCCAGGAACTGGGCGGCTACCTCGCCGATAACCACCGCGTGAAATCGCTGGGTTGGCAATATGTCGGCGACCGCCAGCTGACGGCGAACGAACCGATTTCCGGTGTTGCGGATCTGGACGGCCTGCGGCTGCGTCTGCCGAGCGGCGAGATTTCCGCGAAGACCTGGCAGGCGCTTGGTGCGGATGTCGCCTCCGTCGCCTTTACCGAACTCTACCTCGCGCTCCAGACCGGAACGGTCGACGCGCAGGAGAACCCGCCGAACTTCATCCGTGCGCAGAAGTTCTACGAGGTTCAGGACTACCTGATCACCACCGATCACCGCCCGCAGCTGACCGGGTTCTTCATGAGCGCCGACATCTTCGGTGATCTGGATGAGGGGGCTCAGGCCGCGATTACCGAGGCTGCCGCAGAGACGGTCGCCTGGACCAGCCAACGTGCAGCGGAAATCCAGAAGGAAGATGTCGCCTGGCTGACCAGCGAAGGCGGCATGGAACTGATCGAGTTTGATCATACCGGTGTTCAGGATGCCATAAGGCAGATCCCGCAGGAGGTGCTTGGAGAGGACGGCATGGCGCTTTACGAACGCATCCGCGCGACCGAACACTGACACGATGCCAAAGAGTGGAGAGGCATTCACCATGAAACAGGTCGACAAGATCGCCACCATCGCAGCCTGCGCGATCTTCGTCGCCCTGTATGTGCTGGTGCTTGCCCAGATGCTCGGACGCAGCGTCGGTGTTTCTCTGCTATTTGCCGAAGACCTCATCTCGATCCTGTTCATCTGGTTCGTGATGGGGGGCGCGGTGGTGGCCTATATCCGGGATACGCCCCGGTGCTATTCGATAGCGGGTTCTCGTTGTTTCAGGGCGGAAAAGAACCGGCGCTGGATGTGAACGCGGCCGAGCCCTGGGGCAATGACGGGTTCGACCCGGCGCCGATCGAGTGGTCTTTCTCGGATCATATCGTCCAGTATCTGGTGAAACAGGACCCGACATACAATGTGCGGGAGTTGGGCATTTCGCCCGATGGAACCGTGCCGCGCGCGGTCGTCGAGGAGTTCGTTGCCATGACCGAGGCGGGCAATGGATCGGACCTGACGGCCACCCAGGCGTTCCTCGACAGCGGCAAGAAGATGATCCTCTATCACGGCTGGGGAGATCATGCGCTTTCGCCCTTCCGCACCACGCGTTTCGTCGATGATCTGATCCGTCGCGAAGGCAGCGAAGAGGCGCTGTCTGACAAGGCGCGTCTGTTTATGGTCCCGGGTATGGGGCATTGCCGCGGCGGCGCGGGACCGGACACCTTCAACACGCTGGCCGCACTGGAGGCCTGGGTCGAAGAGGGGCGCGCGCCCGAAACGCTCACGGCACGGAAATTCGATGACGAAGGTGTTGAGACGCGCGCGATGCCGCTCTGCACCTATCCGGCGCGCGCCGTTTACGACGGGACGGGCGACGTCAATCTTGCAGAGAGCTGGAGCTGCCAGAACGCCCCTCTGGGGATCGGAAGTGTCGGGATCTCTGCGGGCCTGCTGACCGGCGGAGAACCTACCCAATGACCGAGATGCGGCGCGTCATGGCGGCATACCTAGTTGCTATGGCCGCCGCAGCCTGGCCCTGCGCGGCACTTGCGCATGAGGCGGCGGGGGGCTTCATCCTGTTGATGCCGACGGAGATCTACATCCTCGGCGCGTCTCTGGCAGTGCTCGCGAGCTTTCTCATTCTGGCCGTCGTGCCCGCAGGGCGTTTTCACAGCCTTTACAAACGCGAGGCAGATCAGACCGTTGATGTGCGGCCGGGCAATGGGCAGGTGATCGTGTCCTGCCTGTCTTTCCTGTTCACGCTGTTCCTGCTCTATGCTGGGCTTGCGGGCAAGGACGATCCGCTGACCAATCCGATCACGCTCGGGGTCTGGACACTGGGCTGGATCGTTATGTCGGCGGTGGCAGCGATCTTTGGCAATCTCTGGCCCTGGCTGAACCCATGGACCGGCCTTCTGACCGTGCTGAGGCTGGGGCAAAAGCCGGTGCTCAAATTGCCCGCGCAGCTCGGCCACGGCATTGCCATCGCGCAGATGTTCTACCTGATCTGGGTCGATCTGATCTCGATCCGTGCGACCGATCCCGAGGCTTTGTTCCTGCATCTGATCTGGTTTCTCGGGCTGAATGGGCTTGGCATGGTCCTTTTCGGCATGACCGACTGGACGCGTCGGGCGGAGCCGCTTCATGTGCTCTATCACGCCCTGTCCGTGGTCTCGCCCTTCGTGCGTTCCTCCGATGGCTGGCGTCTGGTCCTGCCAGGGGCGGCAGCGCTGATGCGTCCGGTGCTGAGCCTCTCTGCCGCCGGATTCATCATTCTGATGCTGGCGGCCGGGACGTTCGACGGGGTGGTTTCGACCTTCAAATGGCTTGGATTTCTGGGTGTGAACCCGCTCGATTTCCATGGCCGGTCCACCGTGATCGGACCGAACACGCTGGGTTTGATCGTTGGTGGCGGTCTGCTGGCGACCATGTTCAGTTTCGCCCTCTGGCTGGGAGAGCGCATTGCCCGGACCGATGTGCCGCTGCGCACGCTGATCGGGCGCTTCGCCTATACGCTCTTGCCGATTTACGTCGCCTATATGCTGTCGCATTTCGCGACACGGCTGATCATGGATGCGCAATACTTGTGGGTCGTGATCTCCGATCCGCTGGGACGCGGCTGGGATCTGTTCGGCACGGCACACAGCCATATCACCCAGTCGATGTTCAACACCGAAGCCGGGGTGCATACGCTCTGGGCCTTCCAGACCATCGTCATCACGCTCGGTCATATCGTGGCGGTTCTGATGGCGCATGGGATTGCGCTTGAGATCCACGAAACGCCGCGCAAAGCCGTCCTGTCGCAAATCCCTCTGGCGGTCTTCATGGTGTTCTACACCTCGCTTGGCCTGTGGCTTCTGGCGTCGCCGAGAATTTGAGGCAAAGGGACGAACCACGCGCGCAAACCCCGAGACGGGATGGACGGGACAAGGCCGAATATACACCATCAATGGATGGATTTCACGAGAATCTCCGAATTGCGGCGCTTTCTCGACTGTAAAAACAATTGTGTACAAACAAATAAGCTTACACAAAGCACCAGAGTTCTCACCATGGAATACATCGAGTCTATCGACATTGCCGTCATCGGCGCGGGCCTTGACTTAGCGTTGACCTTCAGCTTTTCAGCATGCGCTCCGCTTGTATTGTAAGGTATAAATCGGGCGATTGTGTATTGCGTCCGACTGACCAGGTATCTGCTGTCCGTTTCGGGAAACGCATGCACCGTTCGCACGGCGAAGGCGCGAGGTGGCGTTCTGCGCGATCATCGCCGAAAAGGCCGCCTTCCTGAGCCGCCCGAAGTCGGCTGAGAACAAAAACTCCGAGTTGGTCGACCGTGACGACGATTTCCCGTTCTAACGAACGGGGTCTCCTCGGGCCCGGAGAACCAACCCGCCGGGTTCCCGCATTTACGGCCATGATCTGCGGTTCGATTACCGGTTCGGGGCTGCCGCAGTTCTATGTCATCAACGATTTGAGGAATGATCTGACTGACTCACCGGTTTCCTTGATCAGTTCGGCGCCACCGATGGCTTGGAAGCTCTTTGTCCTGGGCACTTCGATCCCCAAAGGCAGCCCGGCTGGCAACGCCTGGAGGTAGGCGGCGAGGTCGATTTGACCTTTTCCGGGCAGCAAACGTTCCTCGCGCGCTGCGTACAACAGCGTGGTTTCATTGTAGGCAGGCAGGACAGGCGCGTCGCACAGATGGGCGAAGCGCAAGCGTTCGGGCGGCAGCGCGGCAAGGGTGTCGAGCGAGGAGCCAGAGCGGTCGAAGTGCAGGCTGTCGGGCAGGACGCCGACACTTGGCCCGGCTTGCGTTGCAAGGCGCAGCGCGTCATCCACCGTACGGATATCGGTCCAAGGGAAGAACTCCAGCACGATACCCAGACCTCGCTGGCTCGCGGCGACCGACAAACGACCGAGGGTCTCGGCCATGCGTGCATGGTCAGGATCATAGGGCGCGGTGATGACTTCCCGCGCGCCCAGTTCGGCCCCGATGTCGAGGAACGGCAGCAGGGCGTCGACATCCGTGTCCGGCGTGATGCGCACGAACTCGATATCATGAACCGTCACGCCGGTCTCGCGCAGCGCCGCCCGTGTTTCGCGCAGCAGGTGCGCATCTTCCCAAAGCGGATAACCCGGTGATGTCGGTGTCACCTGCAAGAGGCGTAACCCGACTGCGTCGAAACCGCCATCGGCGGCAGCGCGGATCAGGGCCGGTGGATCGAGATCGATGGCAGTAAGGTGGGCCAGGGACAGAAAACGCATGTTCAGAAGCCTTTCGCTGCGTGTCGACCAGCGACGAACCCAAAAGTCAGGGCCGGTCCAAGGTTAATGCCGCCCGCCGGATAGTACCCGCCCATGACAGAAGACATGTCGTTGCCGGCGGCGTAAAGGCCGGGGATCGGCGCGCCGTTGTCGTCCAGAACCCTTGCATGTCCATCCGTCTTCAATCCCGCAAAGGTGCCAAAGCTGCCCGGCACCACCTTGACCGCGTAGAAGGGGCCGGTTTCGATGGGTGCAATGCAGGGGTTCGGCGTGACGTCAGGATCACCCTGCAGGCGCATATAAGGGGTCGTGCCGCGCCCAAAGGCAGGGTCTTCGCCCCGCCGTGCGCCTGCGTTGTAGGTCGTCAGTGTCTCGATCAACGCGGCCGGATCGATGCCACAGGCCTGCGCCAGCGCCTTTGGTGTCTCGCTTCGGGTCAGGTAGCCGTTCCTGAGCCAAGGCGACAGCGGCACCGGCGCGGGCCGCACGATGCCCAGACCATAGCGGCGGATGAACCGGTGATCGCAGATCAGCCAGCTTTCGGCGGGCGTACCGTCGGGGACCGAGACCAGCATGTCGCGGACATAGTCGTGATAGCCCAGGCCTTCGTTGGTGAAGCGCCGCCCGCTGGCCAGCACGCCGATCACGCCGGGCTTGCCGCGGTCGATAATATGCGGGAAGACCCCGGTCGAGCCATCGGCAAAGGGCACGCGCGACACCGGGCACCATGCGCCGGGGCTGACCAAAGTGGTGTTCTGCAGTGCGCCCGCACTTTCGCCCAGTCGCAGCCCGTCGCCCGTGGCGTGGGGCAGGGCAAGGGACAGGTGGTTCTCGGGCCACGGAAACTGGGCCTCACGACGCGTGAGGTCATGCGGAAAGCCGCCCGCCGCCAGCACGACGCCCTTGCTTGCGGTGACCTGAACAGCACCATCCGGGCCTGTCAGGGTCGCGCCTTTGACGTGCCCGTCTTGGGTGATCATCCCGGTCGCCGGATGCCCGGGCAGGATGGTCACGCCTTGATCCAGTGCCGAGCGCAGCAGACGCGCGACAAGGGCATTGCCGTTGCGCACCTGCATCCCGCGACCGAACCGCGCCAGTTCCAACATATGCCGCGACAAACGCCGTGCCACATGCAGCGCCGACCCCACCGACCGCGTTGCCGTCATGAAGGCGCGCAGGTCCGGCCCGGCCTGAATCGTCATGCCCCAGAAGGTCGTTTCCTTCATCGGTTTGCGCAGCAGCTCCACCGCGTCTCCCAGATCGCGTGCGTCATAGGGCTGCGCGATAACCGAGCGGCCACCCATACCCGCGCCGGGCAAGTGGCTGTAGGTATCTGGGATCTTTGCCCCACATTCGAAGGCAAGCGCGGTGTTGTCTTCGAAGAAACCGACCATTTCCGGCGCGGCAGCCAGAAAGGCATCGACCAATTCGGCATTGAACGCGTTGCCCAGGACGGCTTCGAGATAGCGGCGCGGCTCTGACGGGTCTTCGACGATGCCGTTGCGATGCGCGACCGGGTTGCACGGCGCCCAGATCCAGCCGCCGGACCACGCCGTCGTGCCGCCCACCGTTGCGGATTTCTCTGCCAGTATGACTCGCAATCCGTGATGTGCCGCCGTTACAGCCGCTGCCAGACCCGCCGCGCCCGAGCCTATCACCAACAGGTCGCAGTCCATGTCCATGCCGATCCCCCCCTTTGCTGACGCAAACTCGCGGGGTGGGCGGGTAACGTCAAATGCTTGTTATTCGTAATGAGTAACGTCATGTTAATCGCACGGGAGGCACCCATGACGGAAATGACATTGCGGCAGATCGAGGTTGTTCGGGCCGTGATGATGACCGGCACGATCAACGGTGCCGCGCAGATGCTGAATGTCTCGGCCCCCGGCATAAGCCGCTTGGTCAAGCACACCGAGGAAAGCCTTGGCATTCGGCTTTTCGAGCGCAAGTCCGGCCTGTTCATCCCCTCGATCGAGGCTTCGAAAGTCTTTGACCAATTGCGCGAGGTCTACAAGGGAGTCGAGAACCTGCAGCAGGCGGTTGGCGCGCTGCAGAAGGGGGAAGAGGTGCGGCTATCCTGCGCCTCGGCCCCATCGGTGGCGCAGTTCATCGCTGCGCGCGTCATGAAACAGGTGCGGGCACGCTACGCCGACCTGTTCATCGACCTCAACATCCTCAAGATCGAAGAGACTCTGGACTACCTTCTGCTGGAGCGTGGAGAGTTCGTCATCATGAGCTCGTCCGTGGTCAACGCCGCTGTGGAGAATGACAAGATCGCCGAAGGACGGTTGGTGGCGATCATGCCTGAAGGTCATGCCTTGGCGGCCCAGGCCGAGGTTTCCGTGCATGACCTGGCGCAGCACCCGGTCATCGGGTTGGAACCCGCAGATCCTTACGGCCGTCTTCTTGCGCGGCCCTTCGAACAGGAGGGGCTGGCGGTGCAGCATGCGATGCGCGGGCGTTTTGCCCAGACGTTGGTCAGCTTTGTCCGGCACGGGCTGGGGGTTGCGGTAATCGACGAATTCTCTGTGGCCGAGGTCTACATGGCCGGTGTCATCCGCCGCCCGCTGAAAGAGGTGACGCAGGTCGGAATCTATGTGGTGCGCAAAAAGGGGCGCGTGCTGTCGGGCTTTGCCGAGTATGCCATCGCGCAGTTCCGCCGTGAACTGTCCAAGGCGATCGAGGATGGTCCATCGTTGCGCGGTGTGCGCAAGGCTGATCCCATGGATTAACCTGATGTTATGATCAGTGAAGTTTGGGTATTTGACGTTAAAATACAGAATCGGGCAGATTGCCTGCCATCGTCTCCTGGTCGGGAGGATCCCGGCAGTGGGAGACATGGAGACGCTTAGGGAGGATACCATGAAGCGCATTCTGATGGGCGCCGCTGCGGCGCTTGCACTTACCACTGGCATGGCTATTGCCGAATACCCCGAAAAGGAAATCCAGGGCATCATCCAGTGGGGGGCCGGTGGATCGACCGACACCGTGATGCGCTCGGTTACGCCCCATGCCGAAGAGGTTCTCGGCGGCACTGTGGTCATGCAGAACATGACCGGCGCCGTGGGCGCCATTGCCCTGAATTACGTCGCCGATGCAGCTGCGGATGGCTACACCGTTCTGATGGGCGCCGAGAACCCGATGCTGTATAAAATCATGGGTCTGGGCGACAAGGATTACTCGGAATTCACGCCGATCAACATCCTCGCACGCGGCACCCCGCTGCTGGTGGCCAACAACGACGCCCCCTTCAACACCTATTCCGAGATGATCGCCTATGTGAAGGAGCATCCGGGCGAGGTCCGTTTCGGCTCGACCGGCCCGGGCGGTCTGCCGTCGGTCGTGACCGCAATGGTCGAGGCGGTCGAGGGTGATCTGGACGTGATTTTTGTCCCCTACGACGGTGACGGTCCGGCTCTGACCGGTCTGCAGGGCGGTGCGATCGACGTCATGCCCGCCGTTCTGGGCGCCGCCATCGAAGGCGTGAAGGCCGGCAACATGAAGCCGCTCGGCGTGGTCGACGTGGTCAAGAACGAGAACCTGCCCGATGTCGAGGTCGTGGCCGAGGTGAACGCAGGCTACAACACCTACCTCCCTTGGGGTCCGTTCTTTGGCGTGTTCGCCAAGAAAGGCACGCCGGACGAGGTGGTCGCCAAGCTGACCGACGCTTATGCACAGGCGGCGCAGAACGAAGATTTCGTAGCCCTGATGGAAGGTCGTGGCTTTACCCTGATGAACATCTCCGGCGCCGAAGCCGAAGCGTTCCTGTCCAAGTGGCAGCAGGGCACCGCGTGGCTGCTTCAAGACGCAGGCATGACCAAGGCATCGCCCGAAGAGTTCGGCATCGCGCGCCCCGGCGAGTGATCTGACATTCCCTGTCGGGCCGGTGGCCCGAGGCACAAACGGGGTGCCGCCCAATGGGGTGCGGCACCCTTTTTCATAAAAGCACGCAACGGGAGGAGGGCCCCATGCAGATCGATCCGGAACATCACGACGGCACATCCGATGCCACGCCCGGCGGCGAGCCTGACAAGCGGCGCCCCGGAGAATTGCTCTTTGCCGTCTTTCTGACGGTGGCCAGCCTGTATCTGGTTTGGGACGCCTGGGGGATCGAGAATTCCTTTGGCCCCAACGGACTGTCCTCGCCGCGATCCATCCCGCTGGCGACGACCGTGGTCATGGTGATCAGTGGCGCGCTGGTGCTGCTGAAGACCGTGCGCCTGCCGCTGGACCGCACGGAAACGGTGATGAAAGACATCCTGCCGTGGACGGTGATCCTGTTCGCGGGGCTGCTGGTGGCCTATGGGATGGCGCTGAAGACCGTCGGCTTCCTGCCGGTCTCCGCCGCCTTCCTGATCGTCGCGATCAAGGTGCTGGGGCGGCGGTCGTGGCTTTGGACCAGCTCCATCGCGCTGGCTGCGCTGGTGGTGATCTGGCTGATCTTCCGCATCGTGTTTTCCGTTCTTATGCCGTCCGGCATCGTCCCCGAGGCCGAGCTTGTCCAATTTTTCCGCACGCTGTTCGCAGGAGGTGCCGAATGACCGCGCTCATGGATTTCTTCCTTGTCTTCACTCAGCCGCAACTGTTGCTGCTGGTGGGTCTGGGCACCTTTGCCGGGGTCTATGTCGGTGCGATCCCGGGCCTGTCGGTGACGATGGCGGTGTCGATCCTGATCTCGTTCACCTTTTCCTGGGACGTCTACCCGGCGATCTCGCTGATGATCGGCATCTATATGGGTGGGGTCTATGGCGGCTCGCGCACGGCGATCCTGCTGAACATCCCCGGCGCGCCTTCGGCAATTGCCACGGCGCTGGACGGCTATCCCATGGCGCAGCGCGGCGAGGCGGGCACCGCCATCGGCGTGACCACGGTCATGAGCTTTATCGGCGGGTTCATCGGCATCGGCGTGCTGGCGCTGGCCGCGCCCTTCGTGTCGGATTTCGCGCTGAAGTTCCAGCCGCGCGATTACATGCTACTGGCCATTCTGGGCATCCTGCTGGTCGGGTCGCTGTCGCAGGGGTCCTTGCTCAAGGGCATCTTTGCCGGGGCGCTTGGCATTGCCATCGGTGCCGTTGGGCGCGATCCGCTGACCTTTACCGAGCGTTTCACCTTTGACCTGAACCTCCTGAACGGCGGCATTTCGTTTATCGCGGTGATGATCGGCATGTTCGGCGTGTCCGAGGCGCTTCTGCAGCTGCACCACGTCGACAAGGACGCTGTGCGGCAAAAGATCAGCCGTATCGTGCCGTCGCTGGCGACGGTGAAGAAACACCTGCCGTTGTCGCTGCAAACCTCGTCGATTGGCGTCATCATTGGCGCTCTGCCCGGAACTGGTGGGGATATTGCCGCGCTCATGGCCTATGATCACGCTAAACGGGTCACGAAAAACCCCGAAGTACCTTTTGGCAAAGGCGCGATGGAGGGTCTGGTTGCCCCCGAAACGGCCAACAACGCCGCCGTGGGTGGGGCGTTCATTCCGATGATGACGCTGGGGATTCCCGGTGACGCGGTGACCGCGATCATGATCGGTGCGCTGTTCATTCACGGGCTGAACCCCGGCCCGATGCTGATGATAGAGCAACCGGATATGTTCTGGTTCATCGTCGGCTGCCTGGTCATGGCCAACGTTTTCATGCTGATTTTTGGTCTAACGGGCATCAAGCTGTTCACCAAGATCGTCGAGATGCCGCGCTCTGTGCTTATCCCGCTGATCATGCTGCTGTCGATCGTCGGCGCATTTGCCGTGAACAACGCGATCACCGATGTCTACTGGATGCTCGGCTTTGGCGTGTTCGGCTACTTCATGCGGCATTACGGCTATCCGTTGGGGCCAGTGATCCTTGGGGTGATCCTGTCACGCCTTCTGGATGACAACTGGCGCCGCGCGATCATCTCCGAACGCGAGGAACTGGGCCGCTTCTTCTGGGGGATCGTCACCAGCCCGCTGAGCCTGACGTTGTTGGTGGCCGTGATCCTCGTATTCGTCTCTCAGACCCCTGTCTGGCGTTGGGGCAAATCCAAGCTGTTCAAGGAGGCATGACCATGCCCGACCTGCATCTGGGCCTGATCGGCGACAATATCGCTCGGTCGCGCTCGCCCTTGCTGCACCGGCTGGCTGGTGAGCAGAGCGGTATGACCGTGCAATATGACCGTCTGATCCCGCGTGATCTGGGGCAAGAGTTCGACGCCGTGTTTGATCAGTGCCCCGGCCACGGGTTTCGCGGGATCAATGTCACGTACCCCTACAAGGAACGCGCCGCGGCCAAGGTGACGGCCGATGACCCGTTGGTGCGTGCCATCGGGGCGGTCAACACGGTGCTTTTCGATGCTGATGGACCGAAAGGGTTCAACACCGACTATACCGGTTTCGTGGCGGCCTATCGCGCGACACGGATCGACGCCCCCGGCATCAGCTGCCTGATCGGCACCGGTGGGGTCGGGCGGGCACTGGCCTTTGGGTTGGTCGCGTTGAAGGCCACGGAAATCCGGCTGGTGGACCGTGATATGGCCAAGGCCGAGGCGCTGGCGGGCGATCTGCGGGCGGTTGCCGGTGACACCCGCATTGCCGCCTTTGCAGATGCGACCGAAGCTGCCCGGGGGGCGCAGGGCTTGCTGAACGGCACACCCGTCGGCATGGTCGGCTATGACGGCACGCCACTGGTCGCGGATGCGATGCAAGGGGCAGACTGGGCCTTTGACGCGGTCTACACGCCCGTCGATACGCAATTCCTGAAGGACGCCACCGCACAAGGTCTGGACATCATTTCCGGCTACGAACTGTTCTTCTGGCAAGGCGTCCACGCTTGGGAGCATTTCTCTGGCGGCAAACCATTGGATCGGATCGCTTTGCGACAAGCGCTGGAGGTGGCGCAGTGAAAACCTCAATCGCCACGTTTTTCATATCTGGCACGCTACGCGCGAAACCGGCCGCCATCGCCAAGGCATAGTTCGACGGTATCGAGATCTTTGGGCAAGATTTCGTTGCCGATGTGGGCAGGACCCGCGACATCGGGGCAATGATCCGCGAACACTGACTTGAGATCACTCTGTTCCAGTCCTTCCGCGACTTCGAAGGGCTGTCCGGCGATTTGCGGCGTCGCGCCTGGTTCCGTCGCAAACTTATAGGCAACCGAGAGAACCGCTCTAACCACCTTTTGTCAGGCCGCCAGTGCCGTAAATTGCGTGAACGGGCAAAGGCCGGGCGTCATCTGGCCCTTGCGGATCATTTTGGCGGCTTCGATCCCTTCGAACGTTGCCGATGCGGAGACCAATGGCTTGAATCCCAGCCATCGGTCGAATGCGGTTTTTGTCGGTGCGCTGATCCTGCTCAACCATGGTCTTGAGATACTTGGTCCGGACCATTTCGATCAGGATCGGGCATCCAAAGCTACGTGGCATTCGGTTCACTGCGTTGATCCCGGCGGTGTCGGTCCCACTGCGGTCGATGAGGATCTTGCGGGGCAGACCGTTTACTTCCAGCGCCCGAGCGAAGAACTTGGTCGCAGCCGTCTTGTTGCGCCGCTTCGGCAGCATGAAGTCCAGTGTTTTCCCGAGCTTGTCGGTGGCCCGGTAGAGGTAAACCCACGTGCCTTTCACCCGGACACAGGTTTCATCCATGCGCCAAGACCGATCAGTTGGATCCTTCCGGAGACGCGCTTTGGCGGCAATCAGTGGGGGTATTTGGCAACCCAGCGATCGAGCGTCGCATGGTCAATCTGGACGCCGCGCGCGGCCATGATCTCCTCCAAATCCCTGTATGAATCCGTGTAGCGACCGCAGCAGAATACCGCGATGAGGACGACCTCCTTCGGAAACCGAGCGCCTTTGAACGAGATAGTCTTGCGCCCTCCGAACAGCGCCCGACCTCAAGGACCGTCAGTCCCCAGCACACATCGGTCAAGAACCAAAGTTTCCGACAGAACCCGTCACGCGTCCCGCGCGAGACGGGCGCCGAGGGGGCAGGGGGCGGGCCACCAGGCCAACCAGAATATACCAATTCCGCAGGGCAAAACCGCAGCGTGTCGGATCGGCAACATTGGCGCCGGGAGTATTCGCGCCCCGAACGCCGGTCCCGAAAATTTTTGACAGGTGCCGGGGCGTCATCGCATACCAACAGATGAATTATTCACCTTTTGGGCAGGCTGGCGAACAAAAATTGCGAAGCCCGATGACCGAAACATACCCGCCCCGCCGGTGCGCCCGCCGCACCGGATTCCGCGGGTCTCTGAATGCGACGCCGCAGAGGTGCCGCCCGGTCCCTGTTTTCCTCCAGTCCTGTCCGACAGAAACGCCGTTTGTGGTCGCACCGCGCCCGCAAGACCGGCACGACCCTTTGCCAGCGCACGCCCGCAGCGCCTCAGAAGAAAGTTGCCCCCATGTTTGATTTCATTCCCTCGCACCGTCAGATCGGCATCCGTCAGCGTTCGCTGGCACGTCACTGCAAGCTGGGCCGCGCGACGGAACTGGTCTTTGTTCTGGCCACCGGCGCGACGCTGGTGATCGGGGGCGGCGCCGAGGCGGCGACCTTCGCGGTCACCAACGAGGGCGAGCTGGCGGCGGCGATCAACAGCGCCAACGCCAATGCCGAGGCGGACACCATCACGCTGTCCAACAACATCACGCTGACCACCTTCCTGCCGACGCTCGAAGACGCGGACGGCGTGACCATCGACCTTGGCGGCAACACGCTGTCGGGCAACAACGTGACACGCATCTTCTTTGTCGGCTCGGGCACCGCCACGATCGAGAACGGCACGCTGGCCGACGGCCTCGCCCAGGGCGGTGACGGCGGCAACGGTGACGACGGCACCGACAACGGCGCGGGCGGCGGCGGCATGGGGGCAGGCGGCGCGCTGTACGTGCGCGGCGATACCGCGCCGACCGTGACGGTGTCCAACGTGAGCTTTTCGAACAACGACGCGATCGGCGGTGACGGCGGCACATTCGGTCCCGACGACGGGGGCAGCGGCGGCGGCGGCGGCCTTGGCGGAGACGGGGGTATCACGAACTTCAACAGTTTCAATGATAATGGTGGCGGTGGCGGCGGTGGTGCCTTCGAAGACGGCACGAACGGTTCCGGCAACACTGGCGGTAACGGCGGCGGCCCGAACGGTGGCGCAGGCGGTGTCAACGCCAACGGATCTGGCGGTGGGGACTACACAGGCGGCGGTGCCGGCGGTGGTGGTGGCGACGTGGGCGGTTCCGGCGGTTATGGCGGCGGCGGCGGCGGCGGCGGCGACTTCGGCAACGGCGGTGCTGGCGGCTTCGGCGGCGGCGGCGGCGGCGGTTTAACTACTGCTGGCAACGGAGGTTTTGGCGGCGGCGGCGGCGGCAGCGTCTTCATCGGCGGCGGTGCCAGCGGTTTCGGAGGCGGAAACGGCTCCGGCAACTCGGGCGGCGGCGGCGGCGCGGGTTTTGGCGGCGCGGTCTTTGTCCAGGACGGCGCAACCCTGACCTTCACCGGCACGACGGGCCTCAGCGGCGGTTCCGTCACCGGCGGTTCGGGCCAGAACGGCGCCGGCAACGGCAGCGCGGCGGGTTCCGGCCTTTTCCTGCAGAACGCGGGCGTGACGCTGGCCCCCGGCACGGGCGAGACGCTCACCGTAAGTGACAACATCGCCGACGATACCGGCAACGGCGGCAACTCCGGTTCCGTAACTCACAGCGGCGCGGGCACCGTGGTCCTGTCGGGCACGAACACCTACACCGGCGCTACGAACATCACCGGCGGCGGGACCCTGTCCGCGTCGGGCGGGAGCGCAATTGCCGACACCGGGCTGGTGAATGCCGCCAGCGGGACATTGGAGGTCGTGAACAGCGAGACCATCGGCGCGCTGTCCGGCGCCGGCAACGTGACCCTTGCCGGCGGTCAGACCCTGACCGTCGCGGGCACGGGCACCGTGGCACCGACGACCTTCTCGGGTGTGATGTCGGGTGGCGGCGGGCTGACCGTGAACGGCGCAACGGCCGACCTGACGCTGTCCGGGGCGAACACCTATACCGGGGCAACGACCGTCACCAACGGCAACCTGACCGTGACCGGATCGCTGGCCTCCACCACCAACACGGTGAACGGCGGCACGCTGACCGTCGCCGGCACGACCGGAGGCGGCACGGAGCTGGGCGGCACCACCACCGTCAGCAGCGGCGCGCTTGTCGTGACCAGCGGTGACGTCGCGGCGGTCGTGAACAACGCCGTCACCGACGGGACACCGGACGTCACGCTGAGCGGCGGCAGCATCGGCACGATGACGCAGAACACCGGCGACTTCGCCCTGAACGGCGGCACGGTGGGCACGCTGACCCAGAGCGGCGGTGCGACCGTGGTGGGCGGCAATGCCACGATCACCAATGCATCGACCCTGTCGGGGGGGACGTTTACGGTCAATGCCGGCTCGGGCCTGACGGCGACGGGCGGGATCACCGCGGAAGGCACTGCCGTTCTGGACGTCGCGGGCAACGTGAACGGGACAATCAACGTGGGCGGCACTTCGACCGTCACCCACAACTTCGGAAACGGCACGAACTTCGGCTTCACTTCGGAAGTCATTGTCACCAATGCCGACGCGACGGTCGAGCTGAACCGGAATTACCAGATCGTCACGCTCGACAACCAGTCCGGCACGGTCACGACGACCGCGACGGGAACGACCGGATTCGCCCAGTTCGGCACGGTGACCAACGGCGGGACGCTGAACATCAACGGCACCACCAGCATCGGCGCGGACGTCACCAACACCGGCACGCTGAACGTGGCGGCGATTTTCGGCAATGACGGCACCCAACTGGCGATCAACACCTCGGGCAGCCTGAACCTGTCGGGTGCAGAGCTCGTCGCCGGGATTAACCAGACCGCAGGTCAGACCACCGTCACGGGATCCTCCTCGGTGATCCACACCAGCACGATCTCCGGCGGTAATCTGACGGTGAGCGATGGCGCCAACTTCACGGCGTCTGGAAGCGTCGACATCTCGGGCGCCGGCACGCTGACGATGAACGGCACCATCACAGGCGACGTGGACATCACCAGCGGCCAGACGACCAATACCATCGGCAACGGCACTGGGACGGACCGGATCACCGGGACGTTCACGCAGAACAACGCGAACTCCGTCACCACGATCAACTCCGATTCCCGGATCGGCACGCTGGTGAACACCGCGGGCACGATCAACTACGCGGGCACCGGCACGCACACGCTCGACAACGCGTCGAGCAACGCGGGAACGATGACCGTCGGATCGGGAGTGACCGTCACGGCGACCAACGGCCTGACCAACACCGGGACGCTGAACCTCGACGGCACGATTGCGGGTGCGCTGACCCTGAACGGCGGCAACACCATCGTGAACAGCGCCGTGGCCTCGGTCACCGGGGTGACGACGGTGAACACCAACGGCACGCTGACGGTGAACGCGAACCAGGCCTTCGACGCGGCGGGCGGTCTTCTGGTCGACGGCGGGGCCGTCGTGGCCAACGGCACGATCAGCGGCAACGTGATCTTCGGCGGCGACAGCGACGTTGAGGGCACCTTCAATGACGGTCTGACCGTACAGTCCCCCAACACGATGACCGTTACCGGAGACCTGACCTACGGCTCGCTGACGGTCCAGAACGGCGCGACCTTCACCACGACAGGCGCGGGCGGCGTCGCCATGGTCGGCACGTCGAACACCACGACAATCAACGGTGCGGCGGTCTACAATGACGGCGACACGCTGGACGACGCCGGCAGCATCGACATCGGTGCAACCGGCACGGTGACGTTCAACACCGGCGCGACCGGCATCCGCTTCAACGCGGACGACGACGAGGACAACACCGGCACGATCACCAACGACGGTGCGATCACCGTCGCGGGCGGCGGCGCGGGTGCCGTCAGCATGGCCAACAACGACGGCGCGGGCGACGACAACCTGACCAACCAGGGCACCGGCACGATCGACGTGCAGGCGAACGGCACGCTGAATGGGATTGATACGCTGACCAACACCTCGAGCTCGGCTGGTGCGATCCAGGTGGGTGTCGGGGCGACTCTGGGCTTCAACACGCTGAACTCGTCGGCGGGGACGGTGACCAGTGCGGGGACGCTTGACGGCGATGTGGCGCTTTCGGGCACGGCGGCGCTTGTGCAGAACGCCGGCGGGTCGGTCGACGGCAACCTGTCGACCGCGGGCGCTTCGGCCTTCGACATCAACGGCACGAGCGGGGATGCGACGGTCGAGGTGACGGGGACGCTGTCGCAGGGCTCGACCGGGTCCTTGACGTTTGCGGGCGACGTGGCCGGCAACGTGTCGGTGTCGGCGGGCACGCTTACGGTCGACGGCGCCTCGGAGTTCCAGTCGGGCCTGAACGTCACCGGCGGCGCGGTCGTGGTGGATGCGGATCTCGGCGTGACCGGGAACACGCTGGTCGACACGGGCGGGCTGACGGTGAATGCTGGCAATACGCTGACGTCCCCTGTGCGGGCTGGCAGCCTTGGCGGCGGCGGCAGCGTGATCGTGAACGGTGTCATCGACGGGACGCTGGACGTGGAAAACACGGCAACCTTCGACATCAATGCGGGCGGCTCCGTCACCGGGACGGCGACCCACGCCGGCACGGGGACCTCGACCCTCGCAGGCACCGTCGGCAACCTCAACATCACGGCTGCCGGAACCGTTCAGGTGGACGGCGCGGCGGCGTCGAACGGCCTGAGCTTCGTCGACGGCGGCGGCACGCTGGCCGTTCAGGCCGGCGCGTCCTACACCGCCAGCGGCGGCCCCCTGAACGTGGGCTTCGACGGCGGCAACACCGGCAGCGGCACCCTGACGGTGGCCGACACCGGCAGCATGATCGGCAACGTCAGCGTCTTCAATGCGGGCACCGTCGACATCAACGGCACCAGCGGGGATGCGACGGTGGAGGTGGACGGCAACCTGACGCTCTTTGCCGGCGCGACCGGCACCTCGACGCTTGCGGGCGACGTGGCCGGCAACGTGTCGGTGTCGGCGGGCACGCTGACGGTCGACGGCGCCTCGGTCATCGGCACCACGCTCGACATCGACGGCGGCACGGTGAACGCGGACGCGGCCACGACCGTGACCGGCGCGGCGACGGTGACCTCCGGGTCGCTGACGGTGGGCGCGGGCCAGTCGCTGACCTATGCCTCGCTGACGGTGGCGGACGGCGCGAGCTTCACGGCCGGGACCGGGGCGCAGGTCTTCGGCACGGCGAACACGACGACGATCAACGGCGCGGCGACCTACAACGACGGGTCGGCGCTGAACGACAACGGCAGCATCGACATCGGCGCGACCGGCAGCGTGACGTTCAACACCGGCGGGACGGGCATCGTGTTCGACGCCGACCAGGACAACAACGCGGTCGGCACGATCACCAGCGACGGCACGATCACGGTGAACGGCACCGGCAACGTCAGCTTCGGCACCGACGGCGACGACAACTTCACCAACCAGGGCTCTGCCACGCTGGCGCTCCTGGACAGCTCCTCGGTCTCGGACATCGACGTGCTGACCAACAGCTCGACGGCAAACGGCGCGACGGCGGGCACGGCGGCGATCTTCCTCGGCGGCGGCACCTCGCTGGGCTTCACCACGCTGAACTCCTCGGCGGGGACGATCGTCTCGGCCGGGACGCTCGACGGCGACGTGAACCTGAGCGGCACCGCGGATCTGGACCTGAACGACGGCACGATCACCGGGGCGCTGGACAACCAGTCGGCCACGGCGATCACCCTCGACGGCACCGTCACCGGCGCCTTCACCCAGCAGGGCGCGGGCGCGCAGACCACGGTCGACGGCACCTCGACCTTCGGCAGCACGGTGGATGTCGACAGCGGCACGCTGACGGTCAACGCCGACACCACGGTGACCGGCGCCACCACCGTCGACGACGCGACGCTGAACGTCGGCGCGGGCAGCACGCTGACCGCCAGCGGCAACGTGCTGGCGGGCGGATCGGGCGGCGCGGGTACGGTCGTCGTGGACGGCACGCTCGACGGCGACGTGACGGCCGAGAACACCGCGACGGTGACGGTCAACGGCTCCGTCGACGGCAACCTCGAGACGCGGGACACCGCCTCCTTCGACATCAACGGCACCTCGGGCGCGGCCCCGGCGGAGGTCACCGGCAACGTCACCCAGGCGGGCACCAGCGCGCTGAACACGCTGGCGGGCGACATCGCGGGCTTCCTGCAGCAGACCGGCGCGGGCACCATCACCGTCGACGGCGATGCGGTCGTCTCGGGCCTCGTGAACATCGACGCGGGCACGCTGACGGTTGCGGGCGGCGCGACGCTGGACGCCACCGGCGCCGGTGTCGACGTGGCGGCGGGCGCCTTCGGCAACGTCGCTGCCACCGGCGAGATCGACGGCGCCACCACCAACGCCGGCACCTTCCAGAACGACGGCACGGTGGACGGGGTGACCAACTCCGGCGGGTTCACCAACAACGGCACCACGGGCGGCGTCGGCAACTCCGGCACCTTCACCAACAACGGCGGCACCGGCACGGTCAGCAACTCGGGCACGTTCGACAACAACGGCTCGACGCTGGCCTTCACCAACACCGGCACGCTGACGACCTCCGGCACGATCACCGGCGATCTCGACCAGACGGCGGGTTCGACCACCGCGGACGGCAACGCAACGGTCACCGGCGAGCTGGACATCGACGGCGGCACGCTGACCGTCGATCCCGGCATCACCCTGAGCGCGGGCAGCGCCGACATCGAGGACGCGGGCGGCGTCACGGTGGGCGCAGGGGCGACCCTGCAGACCACGACGGGCGCGCTTACCACCGACGACCAGGTCGCGGTGGGTGCCGGCGGCAACCTGATCGCCGCCACCACCCTGACCAACCAGTCGAACGGCGTCATCACCTATGCCAACGGCGGCACGCTGAGCGCCGGCGGCGCGGGCCAGGGCACCATCGTCAACGAGGGCCAGATCGTCATCGACGCGGGCACCGTGACCGCCACCGGCAACGACAACCTCGTGGCCAGCGGCATGGGCACCGGGCTGCAGATCCTCGGCGGCACCCTCGACCTCGGCACCGGCACGGTGACCGACACCGGCACCGGATCGCTGACCGCGGTCACGCTCACCGCGGACGCCAGCGGCGGCGCGGCGCTGACCACCGGCGGCGTGACCTTCGACGAGGCGGGGATCGAGCTGAACGCCAACGTCCTCGGCGACGCGACGGTGAACGGCCCGGTGACCGTGGGCGGCACCGGCTTCTTCGACCTCAACAGCGCGGGCGGCGGCACGGCGACGATCACCGGAGACGTGGTCCAGCAGGCCGGCAGCACCGCCACCTCGACGCTGGCGGGCACCCTCGGCGGCATCCTCGACATCAACGGCGGCACCGTGACGGTGGACGGCACGGGCGGGGGCGGCACATCGGTCGTGACCGGCGCGCTGACCGTGGACGATGCCACGCTGAACGTGAACGCCGACACCGACGCCGCAGCGGGCACCACCGTGGGCGCAACCGGTACGGTCAGCAACACCGCCACCTTCACCACCGACGTCGCCAACGCCGGCGGCTTCACCAACGACGGCACCGTCGTGGGCGGCGTGGGCAACTCCGGCACCTTCGACAACAACGGCGCGGTCACCGGCAACGTCACCAACACCGGCACGCTGACCGATTCCGGCAGCATCGGCGGCACTCTCACCCAGACGGCGGGGTCGACCACCGTGGACGGCAACGCCACCGTGACCGGCCTCTTCGACATGGACGGCGGCACGCTGGCCGTCGACCCCGGCTTCACCTTCGCGGTGGGCAGCGCCGACATCGAGGACGCCGGCGGCGTCACCCTGGGGGCGGGCGCGACCCTGCAGACCACCTCCGGCGACCTCGACAACGACGACCAGGTGGCCATCGGCAACGGCGGCACGCTGCTCTCCTTCGCGGCGCTCGGCAACGAGGCCAACGGCGTGATGGACTTCCTCGGCGCCACCGGCGCGCTGACCGCCGGGGCCGGGTCGGACATCACCAACACCGGCCGGTTCAACATCAACTCCGGCGTGGGCCAGACCGTGACGCTGACCACCAGCGGCGGGGGCAGCTTCACCAGCTCCGGCCTGATCGACATGGTCGACGGCGAGACCGCCGACCGCCTGGTGATCAACGGCGACGCGGTGCTGAACGGCGTGATCGGCATGGACGTCAACGTCTCCGGCGCGATGGTGGGCACCTCGGCCGCCGACACCGCCGACCAGGTCAACGTGACGGGCACCGCCACCGGCGCGCCGACGCTGGCGTTCTCCAACGTCAACGGGGTGTTCTCCAACGTCGCGGCGCCGATCGACCTGATCACCGCGGCCAGCACCGCCGGCGTCTCGGCCACCCAAACCGGCCTGCCGACCAACGGCGCCTTCGTCTACAACCTGCAGAACACCGGCACCGCGGTGCAGCTGACCGCGACGCCCAACCTCGCCTTCGGCGGCGTGGCCTCCGGCCTCGCGGCGACCCAGAGCCTGATCTCCACCGTGGTCAACCGGCCGTCCTCGGCGCTGGTGACCCCGCTGGTGGCCCCGGGCGACGATCCCTGCGCCATAGGCTCCTGGAGCCGGATCACCGGCGGGCGGGCCTCGGCCAGCCTGTCGACCTCGGCCGCGAGCCTGCCCGGCTCGCTGTCCAACCAGATCGACCTGCGCTACCGCGGCATCCAGATCGGCCTCGACCGGTCCTGCTCGGGCGGCTACTACAACGGCTGGGACCTGGCCTACGGCGCGATGCTCGGCACCAACGGCGGCGACACCTCCCTGCCGGTCAACTTCGGCGGCACCGTCACCACGCTCAGCACCGAGTTCGACCAGACCTTCGGCGGCCTCTACCTGAGCGCGGCCAAGGGCCAGTGGTTCGGCGACCTGTCGATCCGCGCCGACAAGACCACCTATTCCATCCAGGAGAGCAACAGCTTCGCCAACGGCGGTCTCGGCATCGAGACGCAGGACTTCGACAGCCGCGGCAAGACCGTCTCGGGCTCGCTCAGCTACTCGCACACGCTCAACGAACAGCTCGGCCTGCGCCTCGTGCCCACCGCCGGCTTCTCGTTCAGTCACATCGAGAGCGACAGCATCGCCATCGAGAACGACCCCTCCACCACGGCCGACAATGCCACCCTGCAGGTCGGCGACATCGACCAGCGGATCGGCTACCTCGGCGCAACCCTGGCCCGCACGCAGGTCGCGGAAAGCGGCACGGCGGCGACCACCTACTTCGTCACCGGAACCTACTTCAACGACTTCGGGGACGACCTCGACAGCACCTTCACCGTCGACAGCAACGGCTCCTCCCAGGTCCTCACGTCCGAGACCCTGGCCGGCTTCGGAGAGCTCAGCTTCGGCTTCAACTACACCGCAATCCTCGACGCAGGCTCCGCCCTCCCGGCACGCCAGGTCGACGCATCCCTCCGCGCAGACACACGCTTCTCAGACAATCTCGACTCATGGGGCTTGACCGCACAGGTCAGACTGCAGTTCTAATAAGGGATTACCGGCCGGGGCGGCTTGACCCAGCCCCGGCCACGTTTCAAACTCGATTTCAAAGCGGCATCGCGGCTTACGCGGTGTCGTGTCTTTAATACAGGGACCGATTTCGCACATGTCGTGGTACAGCAAAGTTGCGTGGAAAGAGGGCCTGTTCCTTCAGCCGCATCACCTCCAGCAGGCTGATCGCTACATGGAGCACCTCCTGCGGGTGCGGACCGCGCAGATCACGCCGTACCCCTGGGGTGTCTCGAACCTCGTCTTCGACCGTGACCTCGCCCAGCAGGGGCGGATCGGGCTGAGGTCCATCGTCGGCATCTTTCCCGACGGGCTGCCGTTCGACGCACCCAACGCAACGCCGCTGCCGACCGCCGTGCCCGTGCCGGAGGAGGAGGCCAGCGGTCTGGGAATCTGGCTGACCCTGCCGGACATCGAGGTGAACGCGCAGGACGTGGCCGCCGCCAGCGCCGACAATGCCACGCGCTACCTGCTGGGGTCGGAGACGGTGGTCGACAACTCCTCGTCCGCGCGCAGCGAGCAGCCGATCGAGATCGCCACCCCGCGGCTGGAGTTGTCGCTGCGGAACACGCCCAAGCCCGGGCACCAGAACATCTACATCGGCCGGATCGCGGACATGCGCGACGGCGTGGTGACGCTGGACGAGACAGTGCCGCCGACCGGCATGATCCTTGCGGTGCACTCCGCCTACGAGGGCTACCTCAGCCGGGTGATCGGCTGGATGGAAGCCAAGCTGTCGATGCTGGCGCGCTATGCCTCCGACCCGTCGTCGGGCGGGGGCATGCAGGCGACCGACTACCTGATGCTGATGGTCATCAACCGCGAGCTGCCGGTCCTGCGGCACCTGCGCGGGCAGGGGGCGGTGCATCCCGAACGGCTGTATGAGAAGCTGGTCAGCCTCGCGGGCGAGCTGACCACCTTCGACCAGGCGGACCGGAAGGCGAAGGATTACGGGGGTTACCGGCACGACAGCCCGAAGGAGAGCTTTACCCCCATCGTCTACGACATCCAGTCGCTGCTGGCGCAGGAGGTCGGACGCGCGATCCGGCTGCCGCTGGAAGAGGTCCGGGCGAATTCCTATCTGGCGAAGGTCAACGACCGCCACCTGTTCGCCAATGCCGCTTTCGTGGTAGAAGTGTCCTCGGGGCTGCCGCTCACGCAGGTGCAGCAGCAGTTCCCGCAACTGTGCAAGGTCGGTCCCTCGACGGCGATGCGGCAGATCATCAACGCCAACCTTCCGGGCATCGGGCTGGTCCACATGCCCAACCCGCCCCGGCAGATCCGGGTGATCGCCTCCAACGTCTACTTCCTTCTCGACAAGTCGACCGACCTCTGGCGCGAGTTCTCTTCGGCCCCGGCCGTGGGGATGCACTTCGCCGGTAACTGGCCAGACCTGAAGCTGGAGCTTTGGGCGATTCCGGAGCAAGGGTGATGGCAAGCGACGACGACGACAACGAAAAGACGGTCTTCGGACAGGCGATCCCGCAGCCGCCGCGCCCGTCGCAGGGTGGCGGCCAGAGGCCCGCGCCGCCGTCGCAGAACGTGAACCCGAGCGATCCGGACCGCACAGTCTTCGGCACGCCGATCAGCCCGCAGAACCAGCCGCCGCGCGTGGCGCCGCAGGGGCAGCGCCCGCCATCGGCCTTCCCTCAAAGTCCGATCCAGCAGCCGCCGCACCAGACCTGGGTCGGCGGTGGCGCGGGTGGCGAGGACACCTGGCTGGGGGGTAAGGTGTCCCATAATCCTCCCCCGCCGCAGCAGCAGTACCATCAGCCCGCGCCGCCCCCGCCGCCGCAACCGCAGGCGCCGCGGCCCACACCGATCCCGCAGGCGCCGCAGGCCGCCCCGCGCCCGGCGCCGCAGCAACCGGCCTACCAGCCGCAGCCGCGTCCGATGGGCAATCCGGGCAGCAACCATTATTCCGGCCGGATCTACGACACCGACACCGGCCGCCCGCAAAGCCCCGAGCTGTTCCCTGAACTGCGGCGGCGCGAGACGGTCACGCGCTCTGTCCGGCAGAAGATCGCGCTGGAGGACGCGCTGCGTGCCACCGGGCTTGGCGCGGGCGGGCCGAACAACCCGCTGGTCGCCGCCGCTGCGAACCTGCTGATCCTGCTGGGCCGCCTGCGCACCGGCATGGTCGAGATGCAGTCCGCGCCGCTTCTGGAACACGTCGCACGCGAGATCGACGCCTTCGAGTCGAACGCGCTGGAGGCCGGGGTGCCGGCGGACGACGTGACAGACGCGAAATACGCGCTGGCCGCCACCGCCGACGACATCGTGCAGAACCTGCCCGGCGCGGACCGGGGCATGTGGCTGGAATACTCCATGGGCGCGCGGTTCTTCGGAGAGCGGAACGCCGGTGTAGGCTTCTTCCAGCGCATGGACCGGGCGATGAAGGCGCCGGGACAGAAGTTCCACCTGCTGGACCTGTTCCTCGTCTGCCTGTCGCTGGGTTTCGAAGGCCAGTACCGGGCGATGCCCAACGGGCCGAACGAACTGGCCCGCATCCGCAAGGCGATCTACGAGACGCTGCGCAAGGTGGTGAAGCGGCCGGACGACGACATCTCTGTCCGCTGGACACCGGTGATCGTGAACGGCAAGCGGCGCCGGGGCGGCATCCCGGTCTGGGTCGCTGCTGCCGTGGGCGGCGCCATGGTCGTGGCGCTGTTCGCCACACTCGCCTACCTCTTGTCCCAACAGGCGGGCCGCACCCAGAACGGCATCGCGATGATGCACTTCAACCTGCCGGACGTGACCATCGAACGCTCCGCCCCGGTGGAGCGTACGCCGGAGCCGCCGCCCGTGGTGGTCGACCGTCTCGACGACATCCGCGCGGCGCTGGAAGGGCAGGAGGTCGAGGTCGACGTCAAGAACGAGTGGATCCTGATCCGCCTCGGCTCGGCGCTGCGCTTCGCTTCGGGCCGTGCAGAGCTGGAGAACGACCTGACAGCGCTGGCCACGGCCATCGGTGTCGTGCTGAACGAGCAGCCGGGTCCGATCCGCATCGTCGGGCATTCCGACAGCGTGCCGCTGTCCGGACGCGGGCGGTTCAAGACCAACGAGGAACTGAGCCAGGCGCGGGCGCAGACCGTGTCGGACCTCGTGACCGCCAGCCTCAGCGACAAGGAACGCGTGAGCGTCGAGGGCAAGGGGCCGGTCGATCCGATCGCCGACAATGCCACCGCCGAAGGCCGCGCCCGCAACCGGCGGGTGGAAATCATGATCCGCCGCGAAGTGGAGGAGTAAGGCCATGGAACACCTGTTCTTCCGGTTCTTCCACGTCATCTGGAGAATCCTGACCAGCCGCGCGTTCCTGCGCTTCTGGATCGTCGTCGGCGTGATCTGCGTCTTCCTTGCGATCTTCTTCGGCCTGCCGATGACCGGGTCGGAGTTCTTTTCGAGGATCTGGGTACGGGTCGCGGTGATCGTGCTGATCCTGTCGCCGATCCTCGGATGGTACCTGTTCAAGTTCATCCGCCGGCGCCGCAAGGCGAAGGCGCTGGAGGACAGCCTCGTCGAGGCACCGGTGGGCGACGGCGAGGTGCTGAACGCACGGTTCAGCGAGGCGCTGGAGAAGCTCAAGAAGACCGGCGGCAAGAACTACCTCTACGAGCTGCCGTGGTACGTCATCATCGGCCCGCCGGGCGCGGGCAAGACGACGGCTCTGCGCTATTCCGGGATCGACTTCCCCGGCCAAGACGCGCTGACCGAGGGTGCGCAGGGGTTCGGCGGGACAAAGAACGTCGATTGGTGGTTCGCGGAGCAGGCAGTCCTGATCGACACCGCCGGGCGCTACGTCATGCAGGAGAGCGACGCGAATGCCGACAAGGCCTCGTGGAGCGCGTTCCTCGAACTGCTGAAGAAGGGCCGCCCGGATCAGCCGATCAACGGCGTGATCCTCGCCTTTTCCGTCGAGGACATGCTAAAGGGCACGCCGGAGTCGCTGACCCAGCATGCCGCGGTGGTGCGCGAACGGCTGGGCGAGATCCATCAGGCGCTGCGCATCGACTTCCCGGTCTACGTGCTGTTCACCAAGGCCGACCTGATCGCCGGTTTCCGCGAGTACTTCAGTTCCTTCAGCCAGGCCCGGCGCAAGATGGCGTGGGGCACGACCTTCCAGACCAAGGACCGCCGTGAGGCGACCCATGCGCAGGTGGGCGAGGAATTCGACGCGCTGCTGTCGCGGCTCTCGGACGAGGTCGTGGACCGCATGGTCGAAGAACCCGACGACACCTCGCGCATCCAGATCTTCGGCCTGCCCGGCCAGATGGCGATGCTGCGCGAGAACGTGGTGGAGTTCCTGCGCAAGGTGTTCGAGCCGACCCGCTACGACACCAACGCGATCCTGCGCGGCTTCTATTTCACCTCCGGCACGCAGGAAGGCACGCCCATCGACCAGGTGCTGGGTGCGATGTCGCGCGACGGGGAAGGGGAGGGCTTCCAGCCCGCCTTCATGTCCGGCAAGGGCAAGAGCTACTTCCTGCACGATGTGCTGGCGAAGGTCATCTTCGAGGAACGCGACTGGGTGAACTTCGACCGCCGCGCCGTGCGGCGCGTGGCGATCCTGAGGACGCTGGCGTTCAGCGTGATCGGGCTTGCGACGACGGCGGCCATGGCGGCCTTCGGCTACAGCTTCTGGCAGAACGCGACGCTGGTCCGCGATGCAGAGGCGCACGCGGCGGTTTACCTCGATTCCGCGCGCAACGAGCTGGACAACTCGCTGATCCAGGACCCCGATCCGACCGGCGTCATCGACCATCTCGACGCGCTGAGGAACATGCCCGCGGGCTACGGCAATCCGCACAACCCGACGTTCTGGGAAGGCTTTGGCCTGAACCGGTCGCGCGAGATCGCGAACTCCGCCAGGAAGGCCTATTCCGACGGGCTGGAACGGATGCTGCGGCCGCGCATGATGCTGCACCTCGAAAACGAGATCCCGCAGCTGATCATCGACGGCGACACCGAAGGCACATATCGCGCGCTGAAGGTCTACATGCAGCTTGGCCGCGATCTGGAGGCGAAGGGCGACGGCGACGAGGCGATCCGCAACTATTTCGACACCGAATGGCAGATCATGATGCCCGGTGCCACGCGCTTCGACGAGCGGACGAAGCTGATGCAGCATCTCGACGCCATGCTCGAACTGGACACCGACCAGGAAGTGATGGTGAAGCCCGACGACAACATCAAGGGCCGGGCGCGCGAGAGCATCGTGAACCTGCCGCTGGCCGATCAGGCCTATGCGGCGATCAAGGAGGCATCGAGCCTGTCGGGCGTGCCGGACTTCAACCTCGTGAACCGGGTGTCGGGCAACGTGAACGAGGTGTTCCGGACCACGGACGGCTCGCCTCTGGACCAGCTTTCCGTGCCGGGGCTCTACACCTTCGAAGGGTACTGGGGCTTCTTCGTCGACGAGATGGTTTCGGCCAAGGAACGGCTGGAAGACGAGCAGTGGGTGCTGGGGGAGACCGGCGACCGGGTGAACTTCAACACCCAGCTTGCCAACCTCGAGAACGAGCTTTTCTCCAAGTACCGCCGCGAATTCACGGTGGCGTGGAACGTGATGTTCGAGAAGCTGACCATCGCCAAGATGAGCGCGGACAGCCCGAATTACACGCTGCTGAGCTATGCCGCCTCGCCCACGAACTCGCCCATCGCCGAACTGGCCGAGGGCGTGACCGAGGAAACCAACCTGATGCGTCTTTACGACGAGATCGGCGGGATTTCCGAGACCGACGCGGCGCGCTTGATCGCTTCGGGAGGGAACGCGGAACTGGGCGGCGCGCTGGGGAGTGCGGCCTATGACCGGATCTATTCGCGGTCGGGCGTCTTCACGCGGGTGATCCTCGAAAGCCTCGGCAACCGGACGAAGAACCAGCTCCGCGCCAGCTCCGGCGGGCTGGCCGAGGACGTCGACCGGCGCCGGGTGCAGCGCATCACCGACGACTTCAAGGACTGGCACACGCTGATCAAGGGCGAGCGCCCGAACCGGCCCATCGACTTCATGCTGCAGGCTTACGCCAGTGTGCAGGAAAACCGCTCCAACGCGGCCTTTGCGCCGACGCCAGCCGACGACCAGATGCTGGGGCAGGCGCTGACCGCGCTGACGCGCACGAACGCCGGTGCGCCCGACGTGATCGCGCGGATGAACAGCGCGGTGGCGACGGAGTTCCGCACCGCCGCCGAGAACGCCACGCTGGCGGAGCTGACCCGAGCCCTGAACGACGAGGTTGCGCAGTTCTGCAAGACGGAGATCGCGCCGTTCTACCCGTTCTCGGGCGGGTCGTCGCGGCACCTTTCGCCGTCGATCTTCGGCCAGTTCTTCGGACCGGGCGGCAAGATGGACCAGTTCTACTCGCAGCACCTGGCGCCCTACGTGATCCGCACCTCTGACGGGTTGCGCGCCGACCCCGGCACCGCTGTCGGCCAGCGCCTGTCCGGCAGCGCGCTGGCGCAGTTCGACCGGGCGCAGAAGATCCAGCGCGCGTTCTTCGCCTCCGGCTCTCCGACGCCGGAGGTCAACATGTCGATCAAGCATGTGACCTCTTCGCCGGGCGTCGGGCTGGCTAACCTCAACATCCACGGCAAGACCATCCCGACCCAGCCGGATTCGACACCTGCGGGCTTCTCATGGCCGGGGGAAACGGCTGGCGTGTCGATCGAGCTGATCCCGACCCGGATCGGCAACCAGGCGACCTTCGAGTTCAGCCAGGGCCGCTGGGACATCGCCAAGTGGCTGGCGGACGGCGCACCGAAGGTGCAGGGCAACGTGGTCACCGTGCGCTACACGATCCGCGGCCAGTCGATCACCTACCGGATCGAGTTCGACAGCTCGACCGTGCCTTTCCTGATGCGTGAACTTCGGGACTTCAGCTGCCCGACGTCGCTGGAGTGAGCGGAGTGACGGAACCCGCGCGCATCGGTGTCATGGGGAAGCACCCCGGCTTCGGCGACTTCATCCAGTCGGGCCTGTCGAAGGATGTGCACGATGCGCTGATGCGCTGGCTGGACAAGACCCTGAGCCGCGTGCGCGAGGACGCCGGTTCGGACTGGAAGTCATGGTGGGCACAGACGCAGCCGCTGCGGTTCTGGATCGGGCGCAGCGTTCTGGGCGTGCCCGTGGCGGGCGTGATGCAGCCGTCGCAGGACAAGGTCGGACGGGACTACCCGCTGATCCTTGCCGCCGAGAACGTCTTTCTGCCCGTCCCGGGTGATGGCGGCGCGACCGACCAGTCGCCGTGGGAGGCACTTGAGGCGCATGTGACGGCAATGGCGCCGGGCAAGGGCGCGGCCAGCCTGCTCGAGGGGCTGACGCTGGAGCTGCCTGCCGAGGGCGAGGCGGAGCGCGCACTTGGCCCGACCATCTGGGCGCATCATCCCGAGGGCGACCTCGACGCGCTTCTCAGGGCCGCGGCCGGTGCCGACCTGGCCCGCGGGGCGCTGCAGCGGTCCTACTGGTGGTCCGCCGGTGACGACACGCGCCTGCCGGTCTGGCTGGGCTGCCACGGCCTGCCGGACGCGGGCGCGCTGAGATGGCTGCTGGCGGGGCAGCCGAAACAGGAACAGACGGCCGAAGCCGCGGAATGGTAAGTAACGTTGAAACCCGGCCTGCGCCCCACTAGCGGCAACGCAGGACCTGCACGGCGGCAGCGCATGACGAGGCGCTCAAAGGATGCCCATGGATCATAACGAATTCTTCACCTTCGAGACCGGGCAGGCCACGGACGTCGGACGTAAGCGGACGGTGAACGAGGACAACTTCCTGTCGCGCCCCGACTGCGGGCTCTGGGTGGTCTCGGACGGCATGGGCGGGCACGCGGCCGGGGACTATGCCTCTTACACCATCGTGCAGGAGCTGAACTCCATCGGGATGTCGGCCTCTCCGGACGACCTTCAGGCCCGCTTCATGGAGCGCATCCACCGCGCCAACACCGCGATCTACGAACACGCGCAGGAGTTGCAACGCGGCACCATCGGTGCAACTCTGGTGGCGCTGCTGATCCATGGCGAGGACTACGCCTGCATCTGGTCGGGCGACAGCCGCATCTACCTTCTGCGGGACGGCAAGCTGGTGCAGCAGACCCGCGATCACACCGAACTGATGATGCTGCTCGATTCCGGAGCCATAACCGAAGAAGAGGCACAGAACTGGCCGCGCAAGAACGTCATCACCCGTGCCATCGGGGTGACAGAGACCCCGCAATGTGATGTGGTCAGTGGCAAGCTGGCGCTGGACGATACTTTCATCCTGTGTTCTGACGGGCTGACGGAGCACCTGAGCGACGAGGACATTGCGGAACTGGCCGCAAGGCATCGCCCGAAGGACGCCTGCGAGGCGATGATCGAACTGACGCTGGAACGTGGCGCCAAGGACAACGTGACCGTGGTCGCGATGCGTTGCCTGCCACCGCCGGAGCCGGAAGAAGAAGACGACCTGATGGACGACGTGCTGGAACTGGACACATCTGCGGGTGAGGCCGAGGCATGAACGCTTCCGGCACAAATCCACCCGAAGATGACGACGACGACGAGCGCACGGTCTTCCGTCCGCCGACGCCGCCGGGCCAGACGCGCCCGCCGGAGGACGACGACGAGGACGAGCGTACGCAGTTCGCCGGTCCGGGCGGCGCGCGGCCATGGCCTGCGCAGCAGCCCCCGTCCTATCCGGCGCAGACGCCGACGGAATGGCCCGAGCAGCCCCGGCCGAACGATCCGAACGCCGGTCAGCAGACCGACCTCGGCTACGAGCAGGGGCCGTATACGCACACCGGCTATCCGCCCCCGACGCCGCCGTCCGCGCCGCCGCAGACCACAAACCAGCCGTCGCAGAACCCGGCCTATCCGACGCAGGAACCGTCCTACGAACCGCAGGTCACCGGGACGGGGCAGGGGGGCTACACGCAGGATCCGTCCTACGCGCCGCAGACCACCTCGACCGGGTATCCGCCCGCGCCGACCGGGGCCAACCAGGCTGCGGCGGAGGCTGCGCGCGCCACCGGCAAGCTGCCCATCGGCACGCTGATCAACAACAACTACCGGATCGAGGAAGTCCTGAAGTCCGGCGGCATGGGCGAGGTCTATCGCGGGATCGAGATCCACACCGGCGACCCGGTGGCGATCAAGGCGATCCTGCAGGAAAAGGCCGACGACGCCGAGGCGGGCCTGCTGTTCAAGCGCGAGGCCCGGACCCTGCGCCGCCTGACGGACGAGACCATCGTCCGCTATTACAACTACGTCCCCGACCCAGAGCTTCAGCGCTATTTCCTCGTGATGGAGTTCATCGAGGGCGAGCCGCTCAAGGACTACATCGCCAACACCGGCCCGCTGCCGGTCGAACAGGCCAAGGCGCTGCTGGCCCGGCTGGCGGGCGGTCTCGCCACGGCCCACGATGCGGAGGTCATCCACCGCGACCTGTCGCCGGACAACGTGATGCTGGAAAGCGGACGGGTGGAAACCGCGCGCCTGATCGACTTCGGCATCGCCCAGTCCTCGGTGGTGAAAGAGGCCACCATGGCCGGGCGGTTCGCCGGCAAGTTCAAGTACGTCGCGCCCGAGCAACTTGGCCATTACGGCGGGCACATCTCGCCTGCGACCGACATCTACGGGCTGGCGCTGCTGATCGCCGCCGCCTCCATCGGCAAGCCGCTCGACATGGGGTCGTCCATCGTCGAGGCGGTGCAGTCGCGCCAGTCCATCCCGGACCTGTCACACGCCCCCGAAGAACTGCGCCCGATCCTGTCCTACATGCTGGAGCCCGATCCGAAGGATCGGCCCGGTTCCATGCTGGAAGTCCGCGAACTGGTGAACGATCCGTCCAAGATCCCGGAACGCTATCTTGGTGGCTGGGTACCGCCCGCGCCGCCACCGCTGCACACGACCCCGCCGGGCAATACCGCGCACGGGATGACGCAGGCGGGCACGATGACCTCCGGCCTGCAGATCCCCGGTGCCACGCAGAACATCACCCTGAACACTTCGCTCGGCCCGACCCCGATTCCGGAGCCGGAGGTGGAGAAGCGCGGCGGCGGCGGCCTGATCCTGATCCTGCTGGTCGTCTTCCTCGCCATCGTCGGGGGCGGCGGTTTCTTCGCGTGGCAGCAGGGCCTGATCGGCGGCGAGTCGCAACTGCTTGGCGGCGGAGGTGGAGGCAGCGATCCGACGCCGCCCGATCCGCAAACGCAGCAGACCGGCATCCCCGAGCCGCTGAGCGACACGCGCGAAGGGTTCCTCGCGGCCTTCGAGACGGGTCCGTGCACTTACGTGACCCGCGTGAACCAGGGCCCGAACGCTGGCACCATCGAGGGCTATTCGGCCACGCGCGAACAATTCTCCGGCCTGCCCACCGCGTATGAAGAGCGGTTCGGCGCCCGGCCCGAGGTGCAGCCGCGCGAGATCACCCGCCAGCAGTGCGAAGTGCTGAACTTCGCCAAGGCGCTGCAGGGCAGGGGCCGTAACGGGGTCGAGATGTTCCTCTCTGCTGACGAGGTCGCCAGCCAGAACCCGGTGACGGCGCAGCTGACCGTTCCGCAGGGGCAGGCCGTTTGGCTGATCCTAATCAGCCCGACCGGCGGCATCTTCAACCTGTCGGACCGGCTGTCGCAGCCCGTCGGCAACCAGCGCAACCTGAGCTTTGCGCTCTCGTTGCGGACCGGGCAGGATCCGGCGCCCCAGCTTCTGCTGGCGGTCGAAAGCGACGAACCACTGGCCCAGGCGGCAGTGGCGCAGCGCGGCGACCAGGCGGCAAACATCCTGCCGAAGATCCTCGAGGAGATCGCATCACGGAACGGGGCGGCGAGTGCGGCTGTCTCCTACCTGAAGCTGAACCCGGCCGAAGAGTGAGCTTGCGGAGTGCCCCGTGACGGGGCGCTCCGGCGCACTCGCCCATCGGATAGCATGGGTTGCTCCGGAACTTCCCTCAGCGCACGTCGAAGGCGACGATGGCGAGCGCGGCCTGACGGCTCAGTTCCGCGCTGAGATCGGCAAAGAAGTCGTCGGCGCGCTGGCCGGAGCGGTCCTTCAGCGTCGAGAGCGGTTCGGTCGAGGCGATGGCGATCAGCAGTTGCTTGGTATCGCGCAACGGCCCGACCCGCGTCACCGGCACGTCGAAGCGCACAAACTGGCCCGAGATCGAGGTGAAGCGGTCGAGGTCCTGCACCACGCCGTTGTTGTCCACGAGGAACAGCCCGAGGTTCCGGTCGCCCACGCCGCGCATCACGCCCGAGACGCGGTTGCCCGATGCCACCTCGGCATTGTCGAGGCGCATGCCGATGCGGGTCGCCGGGTAGTCGCGGTTCTTGGCGATGAAGGTCAGCGCCGCGCATTGCCGTTCGTCCAGCAGGGTACGGGTCTGGCGAATTTCCTCGTCCTCGGGGCGCACCAGCACCTCGGAGGCGAAGCGCCCCATGGCGCCGTCCTCCGCCGCCAGAAGCGCCAGGCCGATCCCGTCCTCGCCGTCGCGGCGGGGCAGGGCGATGACGCAGTTATCCTCGGTCTTTGCACGGATGCGCTGGATCAGGTCGCCGATGGCGAGATCGCGTTCGGAGGGCGGGGCGCGCATCCGGCGGGTCACGCGCGGCGGCGAGGGTTCGACCGGCGTCGCCTCGATGGTGTCCGTGCCCTCGCCGTCAGGCGTGGCGGTCGTCGGATCCAGGGTGTCGGTCGTCGGGGCGGCCGTCACGGGGTCGAGCGTGTCCGTGCTGTCCGCAGGAGGTGCCGCCGTCACGGGGTCGAGCGGTTGCGCCGTGGGGCTGACGGTTTCCGGCCCGGTGGCCTCGTCGCCCGGGGTGGGGGGCGTCACCGGGACAAGGGCCGCGAAATCCTCCGCCTCCACCTGCCCGGTGGGCGTGGAGGCGATCACCTCTTCGTCGTTCTCGACGATGGGGGCCAGGTCACCGGACGTGACCGGGGCGGCATCCTCGCTGGACGTGGGGTCCAGAACGGGGGAGCCGGTCACGACTTGCGCCGCACCATCGTCCACGATCAGCGAGTCCGCCTCTGTCGGGCTGACCTGCGCGTCCTCCTCCGGCACCACGGCGGTCACGTCATCCACCGGCGGGGCGACAAGCGGCGCCTCTTCGACCGGCTGGAGGTCGGCAACCTCCGGCGCCTCCGGTTCGACGGTCTCTTCTTCCGGACCCACGGACTCCACGGTGTCGAGAGGCGGTTCCTCGACCGGCTCCGCCTCGACCGTGTCGAGCTCACCTGCGTCCTCGGCGCCTGGTTCCTCCACCGGGGCGGCGTCCAGCGTATCGGCAGTCTGCTCCTCTGTCAGGTCGTCGCCCGTGGTGGCATCCAGCGCGTCGGGTGTCACCCCGTCGAGGCCGTCCACCTCTGCCGCATCCAGCGTATCGAGTGGTTCGGGCGTCAGGTCCTGCGGCTCTTCGGCTTCGAGGGTTTCCGGCTCTGCCTGCGCGGTGTCCTCCGCCTCGATAGTATCGGGTTCTTCTGCCTCAGCGCTGTCGGCGGGGGCTTCGGGGGTCAGATCCTCGGCTTCGGCTGCGTCGAGCGTCTCCGGGTTCTCGGGCGTGACCTCCTCAACCGGCGTTTCACTCTCCGCCGTGTCGTCGGGAACCTCCGCGTCGAGGGCGTCCAGTTCGCCCTCGTCGACCTGCTCTGCATCCGGGATCGCGGCGTCGTCGAAGGCATCGTCCGGCGCGAGTTCGCCCTCCGGGTCGAGGTTCTCCATCTCCTCGGCGGCGTCGAGCCCGGTGGCCTCGCCGAGACGTTCGACCAGACCGGCCAGCGTATCGGATTCGAGCTGTTCGAGCGTGATCTGGAATTCGGGCGACGACTGCGGCAGCGGGCGTTCCACGAACCATTGCGACACGCCCGCGGACATCAACGCGATGACACCGGCGTGCACGGCGACAGACCCCACGGTCGAGAGGATCCAGCCGCCGGGCGCACCACGGCCATAGGGCAGGTAGCTCATGAGCCGCCTCCCTCGCCGGAGCGATGCACGGTCACGAGACGGATTTCCAGATGCGCGAACTCCGGCTTGCCAAGCACGTCGATCAGGGACTGCGCGCTTTCGTTGCGGTCGATCAGCAGGTGCAGGATCGTCTGGTCGGCAACGCCGTTGGCGAGCTGCACATCGTCCACCAGCTCTCCGTCCAGCATCATGACGCCTTCGGGTTCCAGTACGAGGATCGGCTTCGGCAGGTGTTCGACCGGCAGATCCGCGGTTTCCGACAGCTCGATGGCGAAGGTTGGCGCGTTGGTCAGCCGACCGGTCACGAGGAAGAAGAAGATCAGCAGCAGCACGATGTTGACGATGGCCAGAGAAATGTCCGGCTGCTGTTTCTTGTGGGTGCGGGGGATGTGGCGGATGGCCATGTCAGATTGCCCCCCGGGCCACGCGCACGGCGCCGACATTGGCGGTGGCCAGCCGTGCAAGGACGGTCGTCACGTCCTGCACCCGTGCGGTGTCGCGCACGAGGATGGTCACGTCCGCAGGCGCCACGTCGGATCCCAGAGCGTCGGCCAGCGCGTCGAGGCTGTCGAAGGTGAACTCCTGCCCTCCGACGATGATCCGCTCGGCCTCCAGCGTCCAGAGCGCGACTTCCAACGGGGGTGTCGGCGTCTGGTCGTTCGGCGTCGGCGCGGAGGTCGCGGTCACCTGCTCGGGCGGGGGGGCGGCGGTCTGCACGGTCAGCAGCGAATAGGGCGTCAGGGACGAGGTCAGCATGAAGAAGATCAGCAACTGGAACATGGCATCCGCCAGCGGAGTCATCGCAAAGCGATAATTCCGGGGCCGGACTGGCAGCTTGATCTTCGGTTGAGACATCTCGGATGCCCCGTCAGAGTTTCTTGGTCGGGTCGAGCCGGCCGTGGATCGCCGCCGAGATGACGGTCTCGATCATGTTGCGTTCCCGCTCGATCCGGGATTCGAAGTAGTTGGCGACGAAATAGGCCACCAGCGCGATGGCAAGGCCCGCAGCGGTGGTGGTCAGGGCGGTGTAGATGCCCGCGGCGAGGATCGTCGGGTCGACGGCACCCTCGGCAACCGCAAGGGCCGAGAAGGCGTCGATCATGCCGATCACGGTGCCGAGCAGACCCAGCATCGGGGCGGCCTGCACCACCATTTCCAGCGTGCGCATGCGGTCCGTCATGGTCGCGAGTTCGATGATCGCGGTCTGGCGGCCCAGCTCTTCAGCGTAGGTCGAGTCGCCGGGTTTCGCCTGCACGCCCGAGAACACGGCCTGGAGGATGCGGGCGAGCACGGACTTGCGCTTCTGCGCCTGCTGCAGGGCCAGGTCGGCGCGCCCGGACAGCCAGTTGTCGAGGATCTCTTCGGCACGTTTGCGGCGTCCGACGCCGAGCATCATGAACTGCACCCATTTGTAGATCGCCACGGCAATCGCGAGGAGCGACAGGAGCCCCAAGGCGCCGAAGACGATGAGGGACGCGATGTTAAAGGACTCGGGGAGAAAGGACTCCATCAATCACTCCTTGAGCGGCGCGCGGGGCGGAATGTGTCCCGGTCGCGCGGATCGTTCTGACGTTAGATACCGAATTGAATCGCGGTGCGCGAGCTTGCGCTGAGCGCCGACATGCATACGTCTGCCTCATTGCCCGTTTCGGCGTCAATGCAGGCCGAACTGTCGTTGATGACGATACGCGAAATGTCGGAGCACGCGGCCCCGGGCAGCTCGAACTGCAGCACGCGGGTCTTGCCGTCGATCAGGGCGCCGAACTTCAGCACCAGCAGCCGGGTGACGACTCCTTCGCCGTCGAAGATCGCCACTTCGTACTCCGTCCGGTCGAGCGCGGTGCCGGAGTTGTTCTCCGCCACGTAGGTCAACCGGCAGTTGCCGTTTCCGGTTTCGGCGGCGGCGTTCAGTTCCAGTTTGAACAGCTCAGACGCCGGCGTTTCATCCTGGGCGGCCGCGGCCACGGGAACCGCTGCCAAACCCGCAATCCACAAAGCAAAAATACGGTTCTTCATGTTTCACTCCCCCTGAAAATGCATGAAGCCCGGGTAAAACCACCGGGCCCGTTATAGCATCATATTGGCGGGGAAGGTCGCCATCATGTCAACCCGGTTTGCCGGGAATTCACGATCGCGCCTTGCGCTGTGTCAGCGGAACACGCCGTGCATGCCCGACGCGGTGAACGCGCTCGGGTCGGGACGGGAGACGACCGGCACCGGCTGCGGCTGGAAGATCCGCTGGATCAGCGGACGGCTTTCCCGCTCGAACGTGGCGCGGGTCGTTGTTCGGCGCGGAGCCACGACCTGACCATCGCCGCGCGTCACCACTGCGGACTGTGCGACCTGCTCGAAACCGTCGTCGCGCGACACCGGACGCAGGGTCCGGTAGGGGGCGAGACCGTCGCTCAGATCGGCCTGCTCGGCCGACACCGCCGGCTGCGTCAGGCCGCGAGCCTCTGCAACACGGTCGTTGTTCTGGACTTCAACCTCGACCACACCCTTGGCTTCACCCTCGAACGAGACTGCAACCGCCTGCGTCGACTTGGAGGCCGCGACCGCATGGGCAAGCACGACACGCTCGGGCAGGCGCGGACCGGCGGCCATGGCCGAGTGGCTTGCGAACAGCGCGAGCCCGGTTGCCGCGGAAAGGCCTACGAGGCCGGCACAGGTGAGAATGATGCGTTTCATGGCTTCCAATATAGCGGAAAAGTCGTCAATTTCTTGTCCAAAATGTGGCGACTTTCAGGCTGGATCTCTACGTTGCGAAAAACACACAAGAATTTGGAGCGCGCGTGCCCCGTCACGTCTTTTATATAAGGCTTTTTCGCGTCATTGGAGTGCTTCCGGCACTTTTTCGGCTGATTTCTGCCGGTTGTCTGGTCATCCTTTTCTCGCCCGCTCAGTCCGCCGCCCAGTTCGCTGTCTGCAACCAGACGCTCAACGTGCTGAACATCGCCGTCGGACGGTACGCCTATGAGAACTTCACCACCTCCGGCTGGTGGACCGTCGGGCCGAACCGCTGTGCCAACGTGATCGACCGCGTGCTGGACGTGCGCTATGTCTACGTCTTCGCGCAGGACGTCTTCGGCAAGGAAATCATGCGCGGCGCGACCCCCATGTGCATCGACACCAAGCGCTTCGACATCGTGGGAGAGGAAGACTGCCTCCTGCGCGGCTACCTCGAGGCGCGGTTCCACGAGGTCGACACCTTCAAGAGCGAACGCTGGACGCTGTTCATCTATCCGCCCTCCTGACCGAAGCGGTCGGCGTTTCCTTGCGCTATGGAAAGTCTGACTGGCAAACGGTGCGGCGAGGTTGCAAGATACGCGGCGCATTCGTGTTGCGGGCCGCGCCCGCGCGGATGCCCGACTGACTGTTTCTCGTTCCGGGAAGGGATTGACCCATGCGCACCGCCGCTCTTGCCCTCACGCTCCTCGGCCTGTCTGCCGCGCCGCTAACCGCGCAGGAGTGGAAGGCCATTGTCGTGGGGCAGCCCGGACCGGGGACGGAGGTGTCCTTTGCCGACGCGCTGCATGCCGGGGCCGCGCTTGAGAAGGGCGGCCTGACGCTGGTCGACACGATCCGCGACAAGCCCCGGGCGCGCCTGACCGACACGCTTTCCGCGATGAAGGATGCGCCGCGTCTGGTGTTCTTCTACTCCGGCCAGATGCCATCGGGCAGCGTGGCGATGCAGGACGGCACGATGCCGCTCGACACGGTCCTGCGCGGCGCGGCGGCCGCCGGCACGCAGGAGATGATCCTGATGCTTGAGAACTGCTCGGACGAGTCGCCCATCCCGGCGCGGATCGCGGTGCCCGAAGCGCCGGAGGGGATGGCGCTGCTGGTCGTGGCCTCCGCCGGTCCGGGCGCGCGTTGCGAGGCGGGCGAACGTCTGAGTGACGCCTTGCGCGGGATGTCGGCAGAGGAGCCGCTGACCGGCGACCTGCTGGCTAGGCTCGAAGGCAAGTTCACCGCCGGCAGCGTTCCGTCCCCGGTCAGCTTGACCGGCGCCCGTGCGGAGGAGGGCGAGGAACTGGTGGAACTCCTGCCGGAGGACGTGATCCTGCTGCCCGCCCTCGACGGGGATTTCTCGCTGGGCAGCGGCGATGGTTTTGGCGAGACCATCGGCGCGGACGAGGTGATCGAGATCGTGCTTCCCGCACAGATGCCCGACATCTCCGACTTGCCGGAGGTCGTGGAGGACAACACCCCCGTCATCACCTTCGCGGCCCTGCCCACCGCACAGATCGCCGCCCTTCCGATCGTCGCGGGCCTGCCCGATCCCTCCATCCTGGTGGGGCTGATCGAGGGGGTGACCGACGCCTCGCTGGAGGTCGATCCACAGCCTGACGCGCCTTCCACCGCGCTGGCCAGCTTCTTCGACGACAACGCGGAGATCGCCACCTCGCTCGCCACGCTGCGTGACATGCGGCAGAACGATCCGGAGATGTACACGAGCCTTCTGTCCTCTGGCGCCTTCGATCCTGAGGACGAGCGCGTGCTGGCGAAGGTCATCCAGTCGGAGCTTGGCCGGATGAACTGCTATCGCGGTCGGGTCGACGGCCAGTACGGCCCGGGATCGCGCCGCGGCTCGACCAGCTATTTCGAGGAACTGAAGAAGAAGGGCCTCGCGGCGCTCGACGATCCGGCGGCGACGGTCGACCTCTTCCGCCTGATCCTCGGCAACGAGGACGTGCGCTGCCCGGACCCGGTAGTGGCCCAGCCCCGGCCGACCAACACCGCCCGCCCGCAGAACACTACGAGCCAGACCCAATCGCGCCCGACCCGCCAGCAACCCACGCAGCAGGTGCAGCGAAGCCAGCCGCAGCAACAGGCCCCGCAAAGTCAGCAGCCCAACTTCTCGGGCGCGCGGTTCGGGTCGGGTATCGGCCGTTAAGCGCGTCCGCTAGCCAGCCGGCCGGTCTGCACTCCACGGCGGCAGAGCAGACCGCGCGTTCGGGGCAAACGCCGAAACCGGGACAAAATACCGTGTGCAGGACTCGTGTTCTGTGCCCGTTCTGATATAAGACATGGGGACTTCAGCACGAACCTGAGCAAGGGAATTGACCCATGCGCACCGCCGCTCTTGCCCTCACGCTCCTCGGCCTGACCGCCGCGCCGATGGCCGCGCAGGAATGGAAGGCCATCGTCGTGGGCCAGCCGGGGCCGGGCGCCAAGATGTCCTTTGCCGACGCGTTCCATGCCGGTCAGGCGCTTGAGAAGGGCGGCCTGCCGCTGATCGACATGATCCGCGACATGCCCCGCGCTCGGCTGACCGACACGCTTGCCGTGCTGGAAGATTCGCCGCGGCTCCTTCTGTTCTACTCCGGCCGCATCCCCTCCGGCAGCGTCTCGATGCAGGACGGCACCATGCCGCTCGACACGATCCTGCGCAGCGCCTCCGTCGCCGGGACAGAAGAGATGATCCTGATGCTGGAGAACTGCACCGACCAGTCGCCCGTGCCCGCGCAGGTCATCGTGCCCGAACCGCCCGAAGGCATGGCGCTGATGGTCATGGCCTCCGCCGGACCCGGCGAACGGTGCGAACCAGAGGAACGGCTGAGCGATGTGCTGCGCCTCATGTCCGAAGAGGACGAGCTGACCGGCGACCTGCTGGAACGGCTGGACGGCATGTTCACCGTGGGCGGCGTGCCCTCGCCGGTCATCATGACCGGCGCACCCGAAGAAGACGTCCAGGAACTGGTGGAACTGCTGCCGGAGGACGTGATCCTGCTTGCCCCACTCGACGGGGATTTCTCGCTGGGCGGCGGTGGCGATGACGGCGGCTTCGAGGAGACCATCGGCGACGACGAGGTGATCGAGATCGTGCTGCCCGCCCGCGTGCCGGACCTGCCGCAGGAGGTCGTGGACAACACGCCTGTCGTGACCTTCGCCGCCCTTCCAACCGCCCAGATCGCCGCCCTGCCTCTGGCGGCCGGACTGCCGGAGCCTTCGATCCTCGTCGGCCTGATCGAGGGCGTGACCGAAGCCTCGCTCGACGTCGACCCGGAACCGGAGGCGGAATCGACCGCACTCGCCAGTTTCATCAACGACAACGCGGCAATCGCGGCCTCGCTCACGACGCTGCGCGAGCTGCGCAAGAACGACCCCGAGATGTACGCCAGCCTGCTCGCCTCCGGCGCCTTCGACCCGCCGGCGGGCGATGTCCTGGCGAAAGTCATCCAGACCGAACTGCGCCGGATGAACTGCTACCTCGGCGGCATCGACGGCGACTACGGCCCGAGGTCGCGGCGCGGCTCCACCAGCTACTATGACGAGCTGAAGAAGAAGGAGATCGCGTCGCTGGAAAGCCCGGACGCATCGGTCGATCTGTTCCGCCTGATCCTCGGGAACGACGAGGTGCGCTGCCCCGATCCGGTGGTGGCGCAGCCGCGTGCCACGACGACGCGCTCGACCACGTCGCGGAACACCTCGACACGGTCCACCAGCAACACGCGTACGACACGATCCGCCCCGGCGGCCCAGGCCCCCAGCAGGGCGCCCACCTCTGCGCCCAGCCGGTCGTCCGGCGGCAACTTCTCCGGCGGGTCCTTCGGGGGCGTGTTCCGGTAGGGGCGGCGGCCCGGCGGGCCCGCATTTTCGATTCATGACCTTCGGCGCGCCGGATCTCTCTTCCGGCACGCGCTTCCTCTGTTACAGTACCGTCAGCCAGTTGCTTTCAATCCAATTTTCAAGCCCCAAACCCACACATGCCGATCGACGTTGACCCCTCCTTCAAGAAGACCGGCGACAAGGCGCGGGAACGTCAGCTGTGGCGGCAGACCGGAGAGAACGCGCGCAGGCGCCGCCGCAAGCGGATGATGCGCCGCATCGCGATCATGGGCAGCGGCGCCTTTGCCGTTGTCCTGATCGCCTTTGTCGGCTGGATGGTCGCACGGTCCCCGGACGACGGGGGAGGGGGCACGGACGTGGCCGAACTGGGCGGCCTCGATCCGGAGGATGACGACTTCACCATGGTGCAGGCGGACGAGGCGCAGACCGATTTCGCGTCCAGCAGTTTCACCCCCGTGCTGCCGGCCGACCTTCAGGTCGACCCGATGATCCTGCGGATCGCACAGGAGGGTGAAGGCAACGTGCGGTTCATCGCCGGTCCGCAGGAGTTCCTGCCGGCGCGCGTCGGGCCGCCCGGATCGCAGCGCTTCGCCTACCTGCGCGAACCGCTTGTCGCGGCCGAGCAGACGCTGGAGCTGGTACTGCCGTCGTCGCGCGATGACTTTGCCCTGTTCCAGGCGCAGCGCAGTCAGGCCAGCGCACCGGGCGCCCTGCCGCAGCCCCCGCAGCCACAACCCTCTGCGCCGGTGGAGGCCGGGGACCTCGTCGCGGTCGAGGAAGACAGCAGCTGGGGCGACCTCATCACGACCGACGACGATGCCCTGCAGGCGGAGGGCCAGTCTGACCAGGCGGCGGTCTACGTCGAGACGCGGATCGAGAACACGACCTCCACCGTGCTGGCCCTGCGCGAAAGCGAACGGCGCGCGGTCTATGACGATGCGGTGACGGCGCTCCAGACGGAACGCCCTCTGGTGCAGGTGCTGACCTCGAGCGGCTTCGGCGCGACCGACGCCGCCGCCATCGCGCGCGCGGCGGAGGCGCGGATCTCCGCACCCGAGAAGCTGCCCGGCGGGAGCATCGTGGCCGTGCGCTACCGGCAGGGCGATTTCGGGCGCGAGCTGATCCAGATGTCGGTCTACGGGCCGGACGGCTATATCGGCACGCTCGTCCGGCTGGGCGAGGGGCGTTTCGACAGCGGCGCGGACCCGTGGTTCGCCGAGAACCTGACAGAGCGGACCGGCCAGCTTGTGGCGCAGGCACAGGAGGCCAAGGAAGTCCGCATCATCGACGCGATCTATTCCACGGCGCTGTCGAACGGCCTGTCGCAGACGCTGGTCGGGCAGCTCATCCTGATCCTGTCCAAGGATTTCGACCTCGACCGCTTTGCCAGCGACGGCGACTACTTCTCCGTTCTCTACGCCAACACGCCGGGACCGGAAGGCGACGGGCTGGGCCGCGTCCTTTACGTGGGCATCGAAGGGCCGTCCGGAACGCTCACCTGCTACGTGACAGAGGGCGAGAACGAGGGCGAATTCTCCTGCTTCGACTTCAACGCCACGGTGGCCAGCGGCGGCGGAGGCGGCGGTATCGGGGGTGGCATGGTCGTGCCGGTGAAGGGCGTGAAGACCTCGGCCTTCGGTCCCCGGCACCACCCGATCCTGAAGCAGGTGCGCAACCATGACGGCGTCGACTGGGCCGCCCCCACCGGCACGCCGATCGTCTCTGCGATGGATGGCACGGTGGAATACGCCGGGCCGGGCGGGGGCTATGGCAACGTGATATACATCGACCACGGCAGCGGCCAGCAAACGCGCTATGCCCACATGTCGAAGTACGGCGCGTTCAAGAAGGGCGACCGGGTGAAGGCGGGCGACGTCATCGGTTACGTCGGCACCACCGGACGGTCCACCGGCCCGCATCTGCATTTCGAGCTTCGTGTGAACGGCACGCCCGTCGATCCGCTCAGCTTCCGCGCCTCTGTCACGGTGGCGACCGTCTCGGACGGCGGACAGCCGGGATCGGCTGCGGTGGAACAGCTGGTCAACAAGATCATCAAGGTCGAGAGCGCAGGCAACGCTCGGGCCAAGAACCCGCTGTCGACGGCGACGGGCCTGGGCCAGTTCATCGAAAGCACGTGGCTCAGGATGATGCGCGACTACCGCCCCGACCTGGCCAACAGCATGAGCCGCCAGGCCCTGCTGGAGCTGCGCTTCGACCCGGCTCTGAGCCGCGAGATGGTCCGCAACCTCGCGCGGGAAGGGGAGGCCTACCTCAGGTCGCGCGGCCATACGATCACGCCCGGCAACCTGTACCTCTGCCACTTCCTCGGCGCCGCCGGTGCGGCCAAGGCCCTGAGCGCGCCGCGCGAGGCATCGGTGCTCGACGTGATGGGCGCGGGCGTCGTGGGGGCGAACCCCTTCCTGCGTGGCAAGACCATCGGCGACCTGATCGCGTGGTCGGATCGTAAGATGCAGATCAAGGGCCAGCCGGTCGTGGTGTCCAGTGCACCCGCCATCCCCGCACCCCGCGCCGTCCCCGAAGAAATCAAGGCGTTCCGGGAAACCGTCGACACATTGCTGAAGGAAGCCCGCGCCGAAGCGGAAGATGCCGCCGCGCTGGCCGCGGAGGAAGACGCCTCCGACGAGCAAACGACCGAAGAGACCGTTGACGACGAGACCGTTGAAGATGGTGGCGAAAATGACTAAGCTATAGTCAGACTAATCCAAGGTGCTGCCATGATGGCCTCGGTTCACGAAGCGAAGACCAATTTGTCGAAACTGATCGACGCCGTCGAACGCGGCGAGCGGGTGGTCATCACGCGCCACGGCGTTCCCGCGGCAGAGCTGGTGATCGCGCGCAAGGCGCAGGTCCGGATCGGGGGTCTGAAAGACCGCCTCTCTCCACCGCCCGAGAGCTTCACCACGCCGCTCTCCGAAGAGGAATTGCAGGACTGGGGCGCGTGAGCGCACTACTTCTGGACACCAATGCCTTTGCCATGGTGCTGACGGACGATCCCCGGCTGACCGATACCGCACGCGGTGCCATCCTCGGCGCAAGCCGCGTGGCGCTGTCGGTCATCAGCCTGTACGAGATCGGGCAGAAGGTCCGGCTTGGGAAATGGCCGGAGATGGACGCCTTTGCGCCCGGACTTGCGGTGCAGGCACAGAATGACGGGATCGACATGCTGCTCCTGTCACCGGCCGCGGCGTTGCAGGCGGCCCTGCTGGACTGGGACCACCGCGACCCCTTCGACCGGATGATCGCCTGCGTGGCCCGGGCCGAAGGGCTGGACCTCGTGTCGTCCGACACCGCATTCGATGAGTTGACCCTCAACCGGATCTGGTAGACCGCTCTCGGCCACGTGGACAGGTCCACGACAGCGGGCACCGGCACGGCGCCAGTGCCCCTGCGGGTTTCAGGCCGTCAGCGCGAACGGTGGTGCCAGCGGACCCGGCCGTCCTTGCTGCCCTTCTTCAGAGGCAGAAGCGGGCGATACTGCGCGACCCAGCTTTTCGGATCGTAATCGCAGACCAGACGGCCCTTCGCGTCACGGATGAAGCAGAGCGCGCCGTTCTTGTGCTTCCAGACCACACCCCCATAGCTGGCGATGGTCATCGCCTGGATATCATTGTCGCTGGCCCAGAAGTCATAGTCGCCAAGCGGGAAGATACCGTCGCGGACCTCCTTCGGTTCGTCGAGCTTCGCCTCGTCGACCAGCGACTGCGTGTGGTCATCCACCGCTGCCTTGATCATTCCGGTGACAAATCCGGCACCGGCCAGGAGCGCACTGCCCGCAAGGGTTGCGGCGACGCCGACGCCGTAAAGGAAGCTGTCACCGGCGTCGGGAGCGGTATCGGTCGCGACCCAGACAACCGGCTGGACGATAAGTCCCGCCGCAGAGCCCTTCGTCGCGCCAGCCACACGGCCGACAGCCTTCGACACGGACTGTGCCGCGACCTCAGTGCCGATGCCGGTTACGGAATTCTTGTATGTCATCAGAAACCTCAATCATTTCAGTACAATTCAATCACGGTACTCGCTACACGCGCCGGCGCCCGACGCGTCACTTGTGGAAGACGCGGTACGTCCGCGCCGGGTACTCCTGGACGAACTTCGCGTAATTTTCGGTGGTTTTCGCACCCCTGCCCACCGGAAAAGGATCGTTGTAGGAAATGTCGGCCTTGGTGTCGCGCTCGCCGCTCAGGCCGGTGACAAGGATCCAGTGTCCGCTGGAGGACATGCCCTGACTGTAAGGCCCCGCGTGTTCCAGCATGTCGAAGATCAGCGGGCCACGTCGCAGGTGGGTGCGCAGCTTGGTCACGCTCCAGCTTTGCGGACCGATGTACTGCAGACCATGTGCCTTGGCGTATTCGCGGGTCGGCGTGACCCAGTCATTCTCGCCCGAGAAGTTGTCGAGGCTGCCGTCCGGCAGGATCATCGACGCCGGTGTCCGCGCCTTCACCTGTGCCACGGTCTGGTCCAGCAGCATCGCCGTGGCCGCCGCCCAGCAGGAGGTCCCGGTGGGCTGCGGGATCAGCTTCACCTTATGATGGATCTTGGCGATGGTCTCGGACGGCTGTGGGGCGGCTTTCCAGATCGCTTCCGACGCCGCGTCGTTCAGCGCAGCCAGCGTCTTGCCGTTCGGGTCGACGCGGGAGTCCGGGTTGTTGAACTTCAGCACGCATTTCTGGAAGTCGTAGATCGCGGCACGGGTGAGGGTGCCGCAGATGCCGTCTTCGACCAGCGCGACGCGCGGGGCAGACATCTGTGCGTTCAACTGGCTTTGAACGGCGGCGACATCGGCGGACTTGTTGCGCCCGTTGCGCCCGACGCTGGATTGCACGTAAATCGTCTGAATAATGCTCATGGCGTTTTATTCTCAATATCTTGCCCCCGGAAGCGAAATTGCGCCCTCATCGGGGAGCGGGGTGTGACTGGATGAAATTCACTCGTACCTGAATGGTGTTCTCCCGGTGACGTAAAATACCGGTTGCGCAATAGGTGGGGCTTTTCAGGACCGGCACAATGGACAGGGCAGGTATTCCATGCCCTTGCCGAGGCCATAATTTTCGCCGCCCGTGTCGCCCGCGTTTCTCCTCTCCTCCTGCAAGTCCTTCCTCATATGCCGTTCAAATACCGCCATCCCGACCACCGCGGGGTTGCGGAAACCGGCGCGCGGGGGCCCTTCTGTGCGGCCCCTGCGCGCCGGAAGCTTTTTCAGGCGAAGTCGTACTCGAACCCCTTCTCGCCCACCTTCACCGTCACCTCCTTCATGTCCTCTCCGGACACCATGCGCTGCAACACCTGACGGGACAGGTCGGGCAGGATGGAGTTGGTGATGATGTTGTCGATCATGCGGCCACCGCTGTCGGGGTCGCGGCATTGTTCGGTAATGTAGTCGATCACCTCGTCGCCATAGACGAGGTTGGCGCCATGTGCGCCCTTCAGGCGCTTGGCCACCGCGCCGATCTTCAGCTTCGTGATACCGGCCAGCACGTCCTTGCCCAGCGGGAAATAGGGGATCGAGACGATCCGGCCCAGCAGGGCAGGGGGGAAGACCTCGAGCTGGAAGGGCTTCAGCGCGGTTTCCAGTTCATCGAGATCGGGCGTGGTGTTGCCGCCTTCCGCCATCTCCATGATGACATCGGTGCCGACGTTGGAGGTCAGCAGGATCAGCGTGTTCTTGAAGTCGATCCGCCGCCCGTTGCCGTCTTCCATGATGCCCTTGTCGAACACCTGGAAGAACAGCTCGTGCACGTCGGGGTGGGCCTTTTCGACCTCGTCCAGCAGCACGACGCTGTAGGGCTTGCGCCGCACGGCTTCGGTCAGGCGACCGCCTTCGCCATGCCCCACGTAGCCCGGAGGCGCGCCCTTCAGCAGGGAAACGGTGTGCGCTTCCTGGTATTCGGACATGTTGATGGTGATGATGTTGTCCTCACCGCCGTAGATGGCTTCCGCCAGCGCCAGCGCGGTCTCGGTCTTGCCGACACCGGACGGCCCGCAGAGCATGAAGACGCCGATCGGCTTGTTGGGGTTAGACAGGCCCGCGCGGTTGGTTTCGATCCGCTTGGCGATGGCCTTCAGGCCGTGGTCCTGACCGATGACACGTTCCTGCAGATGCTCCGCGAGGTGCAGCACCGCCTCCAGCTCGTCCTGCACCATCCTGCCCGCGGGGATGCCCGTCCAGTCGGAGATGACGGAGGCCACGGCCTGCGCATCGACGTGGGCATAGACCATGCGGTCGTCCGGATTACCCTCTTCCAGCGTCGCCATGAAGGCGTGCATTTCCTTGCGCGCCTCGTCCGGATCGATCGTCGCCCCCTCGGCCTCTGCCTCCGCGTCGGAAGAGGCGTCTTCCGCGGCGGGACGGTTGTCCATCACCTCGGCGACGTCGTGACCTTGCGAGACGGCGATCTCCTTGCGCAGAAGGATGATCCTGTCGACGATCTCCTTCTCCTTGGCGTATTTCACTTCCAGGTCGGCCAGTTCGGTTTCCAGCTTCCCTTTCTCCTCCATCGCCTCGAGGATGCGTTCCTCGTTCGACTCGCCCAGATCACGCTCGGACTCTTTCCCGGCGATCTCGACGTCCAGCGCGGCGATCTTCTCGCGGATATCTTGGATGCGGGCGGGAACAGAGCTTTGCGAGACGGCGACGCGGGCGCAGGCGGTGTCGAGCAGCGAAACGGCCTTGTCCGGAAGCTGCCGCGCGGGGATGTATCGGTGCGACAGGGAGACGGCGGCGACGATGGCCTCGTCCGAGATGCGCACGCCGTGGTGCTTCTCCATCGGCTCCAGGATGCCGCGCAGCATGTAGCAGCACTTCTCGACCGAGGGCTGGTCGACGTTGACCGGCTGGAAGCGCCGGGTCAGCGCCGGGTCCTTCTCGAAATATGTGCGGTACTCCGACCATGTGGTCGCGGCGATGGTACGCAGCGTGCCGCGGGCCAGAGCCGGTTTCAGCAGGTTCGCGGCATCGCCGGTGCCCGCCTGACCGCCGGCACCGATCAGGGTGTGCGCCTCGTCGATGAAGAGGATGATCGGGGTGGGGGAGGACTGCACCTCGTCAATGACCGATTTCAGACGCTGCTCGAACTCGCCCTTCATGGACGCCCCGGCCTGCATGGCCTGAATGTCGAGCATGTAGAGCTTCGTGCCCTGCAGCTTCGGCGGCACCTCCCCGGCGGCGAGGCGCTGAGCAAAGCCCTCGACCACGGCGGTCTTGCCGACGCCCGCCTCGCCCGTGAGGATCGGGTTGTTCTGGCGGCGGCGCAGCAGCACGTCGATCACCTGACGGATCTCGTCGTCGCGGCCGACGATCTTGTCCATCTTGCCCGACGCCGCATCCGCCGTCATGTCGACGGAGAAGCGGCCAAGCGCGGTGGACGCCCCGGGGCGGCCGTCGTCGTCCTCGCCCGGCTGGGCGGCGGAAGGAGAGGACAGGCCGGAACCGTCCATCGGACGCATCGTCTCTTCCTCTGAATCCTTCCAGAGGCGACGGCTTTCCTTGGCGAGGATGTCGGCAGAGATGTCCCCGAAAACCGACGAATAGCGCATGATGTGACGACGCAGGTGGTCGTCCTGCAGGATGCCAGTCAGCACATGGCCCGTGCGGATCTGGCTCTCTCCGAACAGCAGCGTCGCGTAGGTCCAGGCGTGCTTCAGCGCGTCGAGGAACTGCTCGGAAATGCCGGGGGCCTCGGTGACGTTCTTGTCCAGCTTGGCGAGCGTGTTCTGCAGGTCCTTCAGTACCTGCCCGCGGTTCAGCCCGAGCGCGTTCAGCGTGACGGAAACATCGGAGTTCTTGTTGGATACGACCGGCCACAGCCAGTGGCAGAGGTCGATCTGGCGGTTGCGGTCGCCGCGCGCCTGCCGCATGCCCTGAATGAAGGCATTGTACCCGGCCTGGTTCATCTTGAGAGCGTAGCTCTCGATCTCAATTCCTGACATTGCAATAATCCCTTCTGAAATGTTCCGGCCCGGTTATCGCTCCGGGTCCGGATCTCCCTGTTGTATCCGCGGCCGTCACGCGGCCGCCTTTTGGTTTTGCACTTTCGGGGGCAGAAGCTTGAACACCGTCACCTGCACCATCACGTCGGGATCGCCCTTCGGCGGCGCGATGCAGGCCATCCAGCCAAGCTGTGCATTGACGCCCATCACGGCAGGCTGGATCTCGGTCTGCGGCAGCCACAGCACGGTTTCGACCTCGTAGGCCTCGCCGAGATACCAGAACACCAGATCGCGCAGGTCGGGGTGGTCGCCGCCCGACGGCAGCAGTTCGAAGTAGTCCTTGATGGAACGGACATAGAGGTGCACGCGGATCTTCTCTCCGACCGTGCGCACCCGGGACCCGAGGTGCATGTTCATGCCGATGCTGCAGGCCTGGCGGCCCATGTGCGACAGGGTGTCTGGCTCGAAATCGAGCCATGTCGGCACCAGTTCCTCGATCTCGACGCGCAGCTTGCCGTCGAAGTGAAGCTGCAGGATCTGGCGCAGGCGCACCGGGCTTTTCACGCGCCCGCCGGCCAAACCCGCGTAGCGCGCCTTCACCGTGTCGGACACCTCGTCCCGATCGCGCATCGCCTTGGTGCCGTTGCCCGCCACCGCCAGAAGGTAGGACTGGAAGCGGTCGTCGGTCGGGTGGTCGAACTGCGTGATGGCATGGGCGTCGGACCACGCGCGGAAGAACAGCTCCTGGAAGCGTTCGGTGAAGATGTCGACAAAGCGGGTAAAGCTCTTGTCGCCGTGGATGAACCACTGCTGGATTTCCTCGGTCCAGTTCAGCGGGAAGGCCCCGAACGGCCCGAAGAACCCCATGAACTGCGCGCGGATCATCGGCACGCGGCGGCTGGGATCGTATCGGGCGATATCGGCATTCGGGACACCGGTGTACGGGTCCTGCCCCATGCGCACAAGCTGATCGTGCAGTCGGGTGTTGCGCCCGATGCGCGGCTTGGTCCCGGCGCGGCGCTCAAGCTCCCGCAGGAGGAAGAACAGCCCCTTGCCCATCGCGCGCCACGCAGCCTGTTCATCCTCGTCGAGGCCGGAGGGCATCTCCGGCTCTTCGTCGAGGTCGTCCATGGCAAGCTGTTCGACCTGAGAGGTGACGAGTTGCCGGAACGTGTCGAGCAGCCCGTCCTCGAGGAAGGCATCCTCGGGGTGTTTCAGCCGCTGCCCAGCCCGGCGGATGAGGTCGTCGCGCAGGGCAGGGGTCAGGCCCTCGGGCGCGCGCCGCGCGGTGTGGCGCAGGGCTGCCGTCAGCCCGTGCCCCAGCAGGGCCTGTTCGATAACCTCGTTCGGGGTCCATGCCTCGCGCGGGATGAATTTCTGGATCGAGGTCTCTGCCCGGGGCGAGCCCGGAAGCGCGGCGAAGACGGTCTTGTCGTCGTCATCCCAGCCATCCCTGGCGGCGGGGGCGGGTTCCTCCGCCTTCTCGGGCGCATCATCGAACCAGTCGAGGTCCGCCATGACGGTCTTCTCGTCGTCGTCCGTCTTGCCACCCATCAGCGGCGGCCGGACGGAGGGCAGTTCGACGACCGGCCCGGAGCCGCGCGGCTTCTGCGCCACGCCGGGCAAGGGCGGAAAGGTCGGCTCCTTCACGTCCTTGTCACGCACCGGCTGGGAAAACCCGCCCTTCGGCATCGGCAGCGGTTCGATCTCCTTCGGGTCGCTGTCCTTGTCCTTCGGCGGCGTCTTGGCCCTTGGCTTGCCGGGGTCCTTGTCCAGCCAGGCCATCACCGTCTTTTCGTCGTCGTCCCAGTCGTCGCTCACAGCACGCGCCCTCCGCCCAGCCGGGGCGGCCAGGTCTTCAGGTGCCCGCGCTGGTGCGAGCGGATGACCGTTTTGGTGAACGAATTGACAGAGGCATATTCGGCAAGGAACCGGTCCAGAACGGAGCCGAGCAGCATGATCCCCGACCCTTCGAAGGCCTCCTCGTCGAAGGTCAGCGTGACTTCGAGGCCCCGGGCCGTGTGGAAGCCCTCGGGATGCGGGATCGACGCCGGAACCTGCCGCGTCTCCACCGATTGCAGCCCGTCGATCTGGCTTTCGATGAAGCTGTCCGAAAGGTCGGCAAACAGGCGCATCATCTCGCGCAGCGCCTCAGCCGCATCGGCGCCGGTGCGGCCCAGCACGCCGTAGCTGTTCAGCGACATGTGGCTGACGAGCCGCCAGTAGACGTCGCCCGACTGCGTCCGGTGGGCGGCGCCGCCCTCCATATCGGCAAGGCTGTCGCGCGGCGGAGTCGGGCCGTCGATGCAGGCCAGCCGGATCGTGTTCTCGTCGCAGAAGTAGAAGTCTTCCTCGCCCTGCTTGATAGGCAGTTCCCCGGCGAGGTGCCGGTTGGAACACAGGCCCCGGATCTGCAGGCGTTGCACCCGCACGTCGTCGGGTGGTTCGTAGATCGACAGGAACGTCTCCGTTCCGCGATAACGCGACCGGGAAATGCCCTGCTTGCGCTCCTGGGCGGTGATCCGGCGCTTCTTCTTGCGGCTGGTATAATACAGCGCGTGCCGCGGGCTGACCTTGTTCGAGGGCAGGGCGTACAGCGGATAGACCCGCGTCTTGGCCTGACTGCCCTGGTAGTGGGCGAAGACCTCGGTCACGCGGTGGAATTCGTAGTGCGTGACGGGCGTGGAAAGGGGCGTGACCACGTATTCGTGGCTCTTGCGGTCCATGCGCATCGGCGCGGCGGCCTCTTCGAACAGGTTGACCGCCGGGGCACAATGCAGGCGGATGTCCTCCGTCGACAGTTGCGCGGCGAGCTTCTGGCTCGACGTGTCGAACTCGAAGATGATCTGGATGCGCGATCCGGGAACGCGGGCCCAGACGTCGCGCAGGCCCTTGACCCGGAAGCCGAGGAACTTGCGCGGGTAGACGAAGACCTCGCGCAGCAGGGCGAACCCCTCGAACAGGCGATCGTCGTGGGGGAAAAGCCGTTCCGACCGGTCGAAGCCCACCTGCTCGATCTGGTGCGGGGCGAGCGTCTGGTAAACGTCGTCGCCAAGCGCGTTCTGCCAGCGCAGCGACACCTTCACCCGGTCGCAGAAGATCTGTTCGTAGAGCGCCACGGCCTCGTCCATCGGACCGGCGAGGTGGAACTGCAGCGTATCGGCCTGAAGCTCGGTCAACGGTTCGCTGTTGTCGGCCTTGCCCGTCACGCCAAGCCGCGCGATGTCGATGAGCATGCCCGCCTGCACGCCCTTCGCAGGCTCCCGCATCACCGCACCCACCTGCCCGGAGCGGGAGAGATAGCGCACCTCTGCCACGTCGATGGGCCAGAGGCTGAGGGGGGCGGCCAGCGCGAAGCGGCAGGACACGCGCTTCTCCGTGTCGACGTAGCGCGCTTCCATGTAGTCGCCGGGCCTGAAATGGATGCCGGTCACCGTCTTCGGGTCCTCAAAGGGCGCGGCGGCCCGCACGGTCATGACCGATGGAGTCGGCTCCAGCACGCCGGGCAGAAGCTGGTCCAGAAGTTCGCGCGTGAAGCCGCGGAATTCCTCGTCCAGCTTCAGCTGCACCCGGGCCGCAAGGAAGGCGGAGCCTTCCAGCAGCGCCTGCGCGGTCGGGTCCATGTTCTCTTCGAGCAGCCCGCCAAGGCGGTCGGCAAGGCCGGGATACTCCTGCGCGAATTCGCGGGCACGCTCCTTCAGCAGTGCGAGTTCCCGGTTGTAGGCGTCGCGGAAGGCCTGTTTCACATCTGCACCCGCAGCTTGGACATGCGCATCTTGCCCGCACCAAGGTCCAGCTCCGCGTCGAAGTCGAGCGGGATGTCCACCGGGTCGCCCATCAGGTCGGCCTGCACGAACAGTTCGAGCCGCTGATCGTTCTGGCTGTCGCTGCGGCGCACCGACACCTCGATGGAGGACGGCACAAGGCGCGGCTCGTGATCGATGAGCGACTGCTTGATGGAATCCTTGATCGACTCGCCGTTCAGTTCGCGGATCGTGACGCTCGACAGGTCGCGGAAGCCGTAGTTCAGGATCGAGCGCGCCACGTGTGGCGCCTGGTCGAGCGGCAGGGCGGCGTCCAGTCGGATGGTGTTCATCAGGGCGTTCAGGTCCGCCTCGATGTGGTGGCGCAGGGTACCCTCGGTGACACCTTCGCGAAAATCGATGCGGCGGGTGATCGTCGTCTCGCCGTCTTCCTTCTGATCCTGCGTGCGTTCGGCGTGCTGCCGGCGGCGGCGGTCATGGAAGCTGGAGCGGAATATCTGCAGGATCGAGACCTTGGCGCGGTCTTCCTTGCGCCAGACGCGGGTCACCTGCGTCGTCAGATCCGGATCGTCGGAGGTCATGTCACGCTCTCGAAATCAAAAGGCCCGAGACAAAACGTAACGGCCATCCCCCGAGCAATCAAAGAAAAGTTAATGATGGAAGGGCGGGTTTGCCGCCCTTCCCGATATGCGAATACGCCGAAAGGGCGAAGCGCTTACGCGCTCCATTCCTTGTCTTCGGCGATTTCCCAACCGGCAGAGAATTCGCCGTCCGGCGCACCCTTCTGGTTCTGCTTGGTGTAGGTGATCTCGAACATGCGGAAGTTCAGGGTGAGGCTTTCCTGGATACGGTCCAGGCCGTCGTTCATCCCGCCGGTGTTGTACGACGTGATCATGACGTCCTTCATCTTGATCTTCATGTAGTCGACGGGCTTGGAACCGCCGGCCTTCAGCACGTGCAGCTCTGCGTCGGAGATGTGCTCGCCCGAGCAGCAGCGCTTGATCAGGTCGTGCGAGGACGCGTCGACGTACTTGGTGAACGCGATGTCACCCACGTCGACCTTGCCGCCGCCGCCACCGGACCCCAGGTGGGTGGTGCCCGACTGGGTCATGCCGACGCTCCAGGACAGAATGTCGATCCAGTCCTTGTGCTGGTCATTCTGGGACTCGCCCTTGATGCCGTTGCCGAGTTTCAAAAAGATATTGACAGCCATTTTGCTTCTCCTTCTGGCTTAAAATCTCACCTACCGCTTAATTGCGGGCGGCAATCACTTATTTGGCAGGCAGTTTCGACACGAGGCTCATGCCGATATCCATGCCTTCCATTTGAAAATGCGGTTTCAGGAAGAACTTGCCGGTGTAGTAACCGGGGTTGAGTTCGTCTTCGACCACTTCGACCTTTGCCCCTGCCAGCGGACGCTTCGCCTTTTCCAATTCCGTCGCGGTGTCAGGGTTACCCGTCACATACTTGTTGATCCAGGTCTGCAGCTCGATCTCCAATTGAGCCCGTGTCGGGCTCTGGCCAATCTTGTCGCGCACCATGACCTTCAGATAATGGCTGAAACGCGACACGGCGAAGATATAGGGGATGCGCGACGACATGTTGTCCGATGCCGTGGCAAGGTCATCCACGTATTTCTTGGGCTTGTAGAGCGACTGCGCACCGATGAAGGCCGCCTTGTCGGTGTTCTGCCGGTGGATCAGGCCGATCAGGCCCGCCTTGGACAGCTCGCCCTCCCGACGGTCCGTGATGGACACTTCCGTCGGGCATTTCATCTGCTTGTCACCGTCGCCGGTGTCGAAGACGTGGGTCGGCAGGTTGGTCACCTCGCCGCCGGAGGTCACGCCGCGGATGCGAACGGTCCAGCCGTGTTCCTTGAAGGCGCGGTTGATGTTCGTGGCCATCGCATGGGCCGCGTTCATCCAGGCGTACTGCGTGCCGCCGTGGCCGTCGGTCTCCTCGCGGAAGTCGAATTCCTCCACGACCGAGGTGCTGTCCGGGCCGTAGGGCTCGCGGGCCAGCGCGCGGGGCAGGGTCAGCGCGATAAAGCGGCTGATCTCGCTGTCACGCAGCGAATTCCACTGTGCGTATTCCGCGTTCTCGAACATCTCCGACAGGTCTGGCGGAACGGCGATCTCGTTCCAGCTGTCCATGCCCAGCAGGTTCGGCGACGCGCCCGAGATGAACGGCGCCAGCGAGGCTTCGGCGATCCGGCCCATGAAGCGCAGGATGTTCACGTCGGCCGAGGAATGGTCGAAGTGGTAGTCGCCCACGAGGCAGCCGAAGGGCTTGCCGCCCAGCGTGCCGAGCTGCTGTTCGTAGACCATCTGGAAGAGCGGCGACTGTTCCCACTTGTTCTTGGGATAGCGCCGGGTCATGGCCGCCAGCTCCGACTTAGAGATGTTCAGCACCTTGACCTGCAGCGTCGCGTCGGTCTCTGCGTTGTTGAGCGTGTAGGCGAGACCGCGCCACTGGCTCTCGAAATGCTGGAACTCCTCCTGGTGGAGGATCGCGTTCATCTGGTCGCTGAGCTTCTTGTCCAGCTTGGCCAGCATCGCGTCGAGCGTGTCGATCACGTCGTCTTCGATGATGGTCTGGTCGTCGAGCGCCTCGCGGACCAGTGCCACGAGGGCATTGTCCACCTCACGCTCTGCCACGTCGGTGCGCGGCTTGATCGTCTGTTTCAGAATGTCGGAGAATTCCGCAAGTTCGTTTACGGATTCCGCGACCGCGCCGCCTGCGCCTTCTGTATCCAGTTGTGCGTCGTTAGCCATGGTTCATGTCCCTGTTATCGCGTCGCGGTCAGTTATTCTTCGTCTTTGCCGGCCTTCGCCTGCTCGCCGAGGGCGGCCAGCAGTTCGGGGTCGCTCAGAAGCTTCTTGATGTGCTCCTGCGCCTTGGGCTTCGAGGCCATGTAGCGCTGCAGGGAGGCCAGCTGCTCGCGGGCTTCCAGCAGCTTTGCCATCGCCGGAACCTGGCGGGCGATCTGCGTCGGCTCGAGGTCGTCCATGGAGTGGAACTTCAGGTCCACGCCCATCTTGCCGCCGTTCGGGTCCAGCTTGTTCTCCACCATGAAGGACATGCCGGGCTCGATCGAGGACATGTAGTCGTCCAGTGTGTCCTTGGTCACGCCGGTGAAGGTCCGTTCGGTGACGTCCTCCTTCTCGACGCCCGGGTTGTTGCCGGACAGGTCGGAAAGCATGCCCATCACGAAGGGCAGCTCCACCATCTTTTCGCTCTCGTAGGGGTCAGCGTACTGGATCGACACCCGCGGAGGGCGATTGCGCTTGATGTAACCGGAACCTGAATCAGACATAAGAAAAACTCCCTGAAGCTTTGTTGCAGTGCTGCAATCTTGTTGAAAATCAAACCGCCAAGCGGACCTAAAGTCAACGATGTAGATATACCAAAAAACCGTACTTGTACACGACGGGAGGAGTACCTACTCAGTCCTCTTCGCGCGGTATAAGCTCGTCTATGATAGACTGAAAATCCCTGTCGAGATAGCTTCTTGCGCGGCTCAGCAGAGTCGGAATCGGGCTGGAGCGCTCTACCCGGCGGAAGTAGTCCTCGACCGACCGGATCGCGACCGCAGCCTCCCCCGCATTGGTCACGGAGACCTCCGGACCGGGCTCCGGCTCGGGGAACGGGGTGTCGGGATCCTCGTGCATGTCCTCCGTCAACGCCCGAATCCGCGCGATTCCAAGCGAGAAACCGGCCGTCGGACTGAAGCTGACAAGCGCTTCCTCGACATTGTCGGGCAGCAGGGTTTCCAGCGCCTCCAGGAGCGGCTTGCCGATCAGCGACCGGGCCTGCGTCACCAGAAGCAGCGTGGCCGACGACGGCTCGTAGGTCCGGTAATAGGCCTCGCAGGCCTGCAGCAGACGCTTGGCGTGCAGGTGGCTGACCACCTCGGCGCCACCGCCCTTGGCCGCAGCCGCCGCGGCAGAGAACGCCGGTCCGCCGCCGCCGCTCCCTTCGCTTCTGCCCTCGTCGTCATCGCCCCCCTCTGCAACCGGCTCCTCGACCTGCGCGACAGAGGCGAGGTCGGACCGCGAGTTGGTGATCGCCTCGATCATCTCGGTGATGGTCGGCCCGACGCGCGAGAAATCGGGAGAGAACTTCGCCGTGCTACTGGACTCGCACGCCGCCTTGATGCGGTTCATCGCGTCGCGCAGCTCGACCAAGGTTTCAAGCGTCTTTTCGACGTGCTTGGCGTTGCCCGCCGAGGACAGCGCATCGAGGATCGGCGCCTGTTCGATGTCCTCTTCGGACTGCAGCGCCGTCAGCTCGCCGCGCGCTACCTTCAGCCGCCGCAGCGTCGCATCGCCGGTCGGCGTCAGCGCGGTGAAGTAGAGCGGCTGCACCACGCTGGTGTTGTCGTTGAGGTCGTTGATCGTGCTGCGCCGGTCCCCGGAGTCCGTCGGGTGCACGTCCGCATCGAAGGTTTCCAGAAGCCCGGCGACCCAGGTCACGGATTCCGTGAACTTGGCCAGGTTGCCGGAGAGGATCGCCCATTGCGCCCTCAGCACCACCAGCCGCAGGTCCTTCGACCGCTCCAGCACCGGGTCGATCAGCTTGATCTCGTCGCGGAAGTTGACCGACTTGGGGTCGAACATGTTGTCCGGCGTCATGCTGCCGTCGGGCTTCTCGACGCCGGGCCGGTAATAGAATTCCGGCAATTCGCCCATCCGGTCGAAATAGGCTTCGTCGAACTGCGGGTCACCCTCGGGTTCGAGGTCGGGACCGCAGGGGGCATCCTCCGAAATCGGCTGGAGAAGCTTTTCGAGATCCATTCAGGCGCTCCGTCAGTGGCCCGCGACGATGCGGGCAAATATCATTTTCTGTTGTTGGCCTCCGCGTAGGCCTTTGCAAATGCTTGCAGGAACGCGTCCAGAATTCCGTGTTCCCCGGCTTGCGCCTTCTCGTCCCACCGCTCCACGTAGGTCGGCCACTGTTTGCCCGACCGCTTGCCGCCCAGAAGGTTGGAACCGGTGCTTTCGCAGGCCGCTTCGATCTCTTCGGGGGACAGGCCGCGGAACACCTCGGCCAGCGCAGGCTGCAGCGCGCGGAAGACCGCCTCCTGATGCTGGCGGATGTCGCCGAGCGCGTCCTTGAAGCTGTCCGGCCCCATCATGAAGCCGTCGCGCGGTGCCACGAACATCAGTTCCAGCGCCTGCTGGCTGTCGGGCATGAACTTCATCGGGTTGTTGGCATTGGCCGACAGCATGGTGCGCACGCCGCCGCGGGTGAAATTCTTCACGTCGGCCCGCGCCTTGAGCATCATCATCGTCTCTTCGGTCGCGATCCGAACGCACCGGCCCAGCATGTGCATCAGTTGCACTGCGTTTTCCGACTTCACGGCCTTCGGGTCGAGCCCGGCACCTTCGCAGAACGCGCGCAGGGCAGGGCCCACGTCACCGCCGCCGCCCGCCGCAGAGGGCGCGGGCCCCGGAGCGGGCGCCGCCGGTTGCGGAGAGACCGGGCGCGGCTCGGGCCGTGGCTGCGCCGAGGGCGAAGGCTGCGGCGGCATCGGCCGGGGCATGGGGATCTGCGACGGCGACATGGCGCGGCGCGGCTCCTCCGGCGGATGCTCGGGCGGGCGGTATTCGGGGCTGAAATCCTCGTGCTGCGGCATCTGCCGCGCCTGCGGCGGGTTGGCCGGGGCCGAGGGCGGCGGCGTCTCCTGCCCAAGGCTGGGCTGGTAGGCGGGTGTATGCGGATCCTGGGGGACGTCCTGCCCCAGCGACGGTGTGTAGGGCGGCACGTCGCCCGGGGGCGGCGCGTGGCGCTCCGGCGGGCGGGCCGGTTCCTGCGGCCCGTCCCGGCCCAGCGTCGGCACGTAGGCCGGCTGCGGCTCCGACGGGTGCTGCGGAGGTGCGGGCTGTTGCGGCGGCCCCCATCCGGAAGGAGTCTGCAGCGAGCCCTGGTTGTGTGACACCGAAGGCGCGCTGCCCGGCACGGGCGTATTGTGCATCGGAAGCTGGAGCGAGGTTTCGGTCTTCAGCCCGGCGCTGGCGCTCGGGCGCTGCACCTGGATAAAACCGTCGTTCAGCGCATCGAGCCCGGCACCGCGACCACCCGAGACCGGCTGCATGTTCGAAGGATTTGGCGACCCGAAGGCGCCCCACGGATCGTCGTCCGGATCGGGCGCGGCGGCACCGGCGGCCTGCTGTACCTCGACCCCTACGATGTAGTGGCCGACGATCAGCCGCTCTCCGCCGCGCAGGGCCAGCTTGCCCTCCAGCCGGTGGCGCTGGCCGTCCACGAAGGTGCCGTTCATCGACACGTCGGTCAGGTAGTACGTCCCGCCCTCGAACGTGATGTCGAAGTGGTGGCCGGAGATCATCTTGGACGGATCGGGCAGCGACCAGTCCATGGAGGCGCGCCGGCCGACGCTCGCACCATGGCCGTCGAGACGGAGAGACGTCGGCCCACCGTTCTCGAGTTGATCGAAGTTCTCGATTCGCAATACAAGTGTCATCGCACTCAATTAACCAGTTGTCCGCAGCCTAAGCCAGTGGCCACACGATCAAAATTTCAGAATGGACGGAACAGCGCCGAGGCCTGGTCAATGAACCTCGCCAGCCGCACGGGGCGCTGCTGAAGCTCTGCACGGGCGAGACAGGACAACACGGCAGAGTTGATTGCACGTGGTGCACGATGGGCCGGAACAGCGGCGCTGTCGTTGGGCGCGATGGGTCCGCCCGACCAGCCCACGGCCAGGCCGAGGAAGACCGCCGGGCTGCGCACCGGGGCATAAAGCGACCGGCTCATCACGCGGTATCGGTTCTCGTTGTCGGAGTAGCTGCACCAGTTGGCCACATGCTCCATCAGTTCGCGGTCGGCGGCGGTCATGTCGTCGCTGGCGATCCGCAGGCATTCGTAGGCCCACCAGATCGCCATCGCAGGCACCGCTGCGAAGGCAGCGAAGGTCACGGCCTCTTCGGGCGTCGTGGACCCGGCAAGACGATTGAGATACTCAAGGTTCTCTTCGTCGTCCCGCGGGCGATGCTGGGTCATCTGCTTGACCTGAGGCATCTCGGAATAGAGTTCGAAAGGGGTCTCGTACCGCAGCGCCGACATGGGCGGCTGGGTCTTGTCCTGGTCTTCCGTGATGTCCTGCACGTCGTTTGCCATGTTTCGACTGTTTCCCGTCGCGCCGTGCCGGTCAAGTAGGGTTTCACCGACCATGCGCATTATCCCCCATGTTGTGTGGCTGCCCGGGCCGGTCACCCAACATGCTGCACCGCAGCCCCTGCTCCGGAGATCCGATAAGCGGAATTATGTCAAGTGGCCAGCGTCGCGGGTTTGCCGCCGAGTTCGAGGATGCGGTCGGCGAGCCGTTCGGCTTCGGCGCGGGCATGGGTCACGAACAGCGTGGCGGGCCGGGTCTGGGCGATCAGCGCCTCCGTCAGGGCCATCATCTGGTCGGCCATCTCCGCGTCGAGCGAGACGAAGGGTTCGTCCATGATCAGAAGCTCGGGCCGGCCCGCGAAGGCCCGCGCAAGCGACAGCCGCCGCTGCATGCCCAGCGACAGCTCGCCCGGAAAGGCCGCGCCACGCCCGGCCAGTCCGACCCGGTCCAGTGCCGCCTCGGCCCCGGCGCGGTCGAGGTCGGTGTGGGTCAGGAGCAGGTTGTCGACGGCAGAGCGCCACGGCAACAGCGTCGGCTCCTGGAAGACGATGGCCATGTTCTCGGGCCGCTGCACGGTGCCCTCGAACCGGGTGTCGATGCCCGACAGGATGCGAAGGATCGTCGACTTGCCGATACCCGAGGGCCCGACCAGCGCGACCGTCTCGCCCGGCTGGATGTCGAAGCGCACGGGGCCAAGCACCTGTGTGTTGCCGAAGTGCTTGGACTGGATGTCGATCCGGATCACGTGCCCCTCCACCGGCGCACGCGCCGTTCCCAGGGTTGCAGGACCAGCCATTCCACCGCCAGCATCACGGCGATGAAGGAGAAGGCGTAGACCAGCACCATCCGCACGTCGAACAACTGGAAATACAGGTGGATCTGGAAACCGACGCCGGACGACCGTCCGAGGAATTCGACCACCAGAACGATCTTCCAGATCACCGCGATACCGGACCGCGCGGCGGCGGTCAGGAAGGGCGCAAGCTGCGGCAGGGTCACGTGTCTCAGCCGCGCCCACGCCGACATGCGGTAGACCTTCGCCATGGCGTCGATCTGCGGATCGAGTGCGCGGGCGCCCTCGCGGATCACGGTGGCGACGTTGGGAATCTTGTTCAGCGTGACGGCCAGGATCGCCGCCGTCTCGTTCAGCCCGATCCACAGGTAGCACAGCACGATCAGCACAAGCGCGGGCAGGTTGAGGAAGATCACCAGCCACGGGTCGAGCCAGTGGTTGACCGCCGGATACCGTCCCATGACCAGACCCAGCGCCGTGCCCACGGCCATCGCCAGGGTAAACGCCCAGATCACCCGGATCAGCGTCGACCCGAGGTGGTACGGCAGTTCGCCCGACACGGTTTCCCGCCAGAACGGCTGCAGAAGTGACCACGGCTGCGGCAGGACGGTCGCGTCCGCGGTCAGCCACGCCGCAACCACCCATAACAGCAGCAGCCCGAAGAGAGACAGGGCCGTCACGCCCGTTGAGGTGTCCTTCATCGGGCTGACCGCCTCATTTCAGATCGGCAAAGAGCCCTGCGGGCACTTCGGTGGCCTGACCGACCAGTTCCTCGCCGCCCAACTCGTTCATCAGGGCCAGCATCTTGTTCGCGCCCTCGATGTCGATCGGGCCGCGCGCAGGGATGCCCGCGATCCAGTCGGCCTTGAGCTGCTCGAACTCTGCGTCGTCGCTGGCGTTCATGTCCGGGCGGATCGCTTCCCACGCCTCATCGCTGGTGGTCAGCAGGTCCTTGGCGTCGCGGCTGGCGTCGTAAAGCGCCTGCGCAAGCCCCGGATTTTCCTCAAGGAAGCTCTCCTTGAAATAGTAGCCCAGAAGCGGCGTGTCGGTGTTCAGCCCCAGTGCCTGGCCCGCCGTCTCGACCGAGATCACCTCTTCCATGCCGGCGGCCTTCATCTTGGCGAGGAAGTGCCAGAAGTTGATGGCGCCCTGCGTCTCGCCGCCAAGCGCGGATTTGAAGATCAGCGGGGGTGCGCCGAAGACCTGCTCCGTCTCGGCCTTCAGGTCCATGTCGTATTCCTGCTGCGCGTAGGCACGCAGGATCAGCCACGACTTGTCGAGCGGCCCGCCAGCGATGCCGATCTTGCCGCCGGCCAGATCCTTCAGGCTTTCGATCCCGGCGTCGGGTTTGGCTACAAGGCCGCCGACCGCCTTCGAGTACGGCACGAACACGTAATCCTTGCCCTCGGCGCGCTGCCGGGCGACCCAGATCCAGTCCGCAACCGCGATGTCGGCCTCGTCCCCTTCCACAGCGACACGGGTCGCGCCGTTGTCGGCGTAGGGCTTCATTTCAAGGTTGAACCCGTGCTTCTCGTCGAAGCCCTGGTCGATGATGGTCTGCAGTTCCCAGTTCACCGTACCGATCTTGAGCGTGGCGGCACGGATGGTCGGCAGGTCCTGCGCAAAGGCCGGCATCGCCACGGCCAAAGCGGCCAGCGCGACAGAGCCTGCGCGTGTCAGAATGTCGAACATGTCTTCCTCCCCTTGAGACAAGGGGGAGGCTGTCGGGCCTCCCCACTCGTATTCTATGTCACGGGTGGCAGTCTTCACCCGGTTCTTTGGTCGCAGGCGCGCCTATTCCGCGCGGCGGCCGACCTCGTTCAGATCGGCGTCCAGCTCGATGTCGAACTGGTTGCCACCCTTGCAGATGACGTCGTCCAGCTCGTAGCCGCCGTCGTCCTCCATCTCGATGTCGTCGGGCGCCATCTGGCACTCCATGTCGGTCAGCATCGACATGATGGCGTCGACGGTCTCCTGGGGGATACCGCCTTCATGGCTTTCGGCGAACACGGGCGTGGCCAGGGCAAGGGCGGCGCAGGCAAAGATGATACGTTTCATGGATGGTTACCTCACTGGATGGAAATCTTGATCTGCTGGGTTTCGCCGGTGGAGCCGGGGATCCTCAGCACGTGCGTTCCGGGCTTGATCGCGATGAAGGACATCTCGACCACGCCCGCCTTGTCGAACTCGATCGAGTCGATGGCCATGGGCCTGACCTCGATCTTGTTGATGACGATCTCGTTCATCCAGATCGCCCGGAAGAAGGACGCGCCCTCCACCGCAAGTTCTGCCGACCCATCCGCCTCGATCACCAGCGTGTAGTAGGCGCCGGATTGCAGCACCACGTCCTCGCCGAGCGGCTTGCCGGAGGCCAGCGTGACGTTGATGTCCTCGCCGCG